>MGCF01000158.1:0-1170 GCA_001788495.1 Candidatus Rokubacteria bacterium RIFCSPLOWO2_02_FULL_73_56 | reverse complement strand
GGCGCTCGACGGCCGTGGCGAGGATCTCTTCGTCGGAACCTCGCGGGGCCGGCTGCTCCAGTACGACCTGCGCGACCACGGGAGCCCCAAGCCCGGCGACGCGGTGGACGTCAGCGCGACGGCCGCGCCGCTCACGGCGCTCGGCTTCCTCCTGGGCGACCGGACGCTCGTGGTCGGCGACGGTGCCGGCGCCGTCACGACCTGGCAGATGGTCCCGCCGCCCGGAGGCGGCGAGCGGCGCCTCGCGCGGATCCACGAGTTCGAGGGGCACGCCGGTCCGGTCGTCGCCGTCGCCCCGTCGCGGCGCGACAAGGGCTTCGTCACCGCGGACGCCGGGGGCACGGTCCGCCTCCACTACGGGACGTCCGGCAGGACGCTCCTGTCGCTGACGGCGGGGAGCGCGGCCCCGCTCCGCTCGGTCGTGTTCGCGCCGAAGGCCGACGGCGTGCTCGCGGTGGACGCGACCGGGGCGATCACCCACTGGCGCCTGGACAACCCGCACCCCGAGGTCACGCCCGGCACGCTGTTCGGGCGCGTGTGGTACGAGGGCTACGCGGAGCCCGAGTACGTCTGGCAGTCCACCGGGGGCACCGACGACTTCGAGGCGAAGCTGAGCCTGACGCCGCTGATCTTCGGCACGCTCAAGGGGACGCTCTACTCGCTCCTGTTCGCGGTGCCGCTCGCGCTCCTCGCCGCCCTCTACGTGAGCGAGTTCATGCACCCGACCGTCAAGGGCTGGGTCAAGCCCGTCGTCGAGATCATGGCCGCGCTGCCGAGCGTCGTGCTCGGGTTCCTCGCGGGCCTGTGGCTCGCGCCGATGGTCGAGCGCGTGGTCCCGGGCCTCTTCCTGATGCCGCTCGTGACCCCGGGCCTCGTCCTGCTCGCGCTCCTGCTCTGGCGGGCCGCCCCGTCGGCGGTGCGCGGGCGCGCGCGGCCGGGGACCGAGGCCCTGCTGCTGGTCCCGGTCGTCGTCGCGGCGGCCTGGCTCGCGTTCGCCCTCGGCGGCCTGCTCGAGGGGTGGCTGCTCGGCGGGAGCTACCGCGCGTGGCTCCGCTCGGCGCTCGGACTCACGTACGACCAGCGCAACTCGCTCGTCGTCGGGATCGCGATGGGCTTCGCGGTGATCCCGATCATCTTCACGATCGCCGAGGACGCGCTCGCGAACGTCCC
>MGCF01000157.1 GCA_001788495.1 Candidatus Rokubacteria bacterium RIFCSPLOWO2_02_FULL_73_56 | reverse complement strand
CAGTTCGCGTTCGTGTTCAACATCAACCGCTGCATCGCCTGCCAGAGCTGCACGATGGCCTGCAAGTCCACGTGGACCTTCTCCAAGGGGCAGGAACAGATGTGGTGGGCCAACGTGGAGACGAAGCCGTACGGCGGCTACCCGATGTTCTGGGACATGAAGATCCTGGAGCTGCTCGAGCGCGCGAACCCGGACGGCCAGCGCTGGACCGGCGCGCCCGCCGGCGACCCTCGGGGCCCCTGGGGTCGGTTCGAGGGGCGGACGATCTTCGAGGCCGCGCGCATGCTCACCCCCGACAGCGCGCGCGTGCTCGGCTACCTCCCCGCCGACGAGGAGTGGAACTCGCCGAACATCTACGAGGACAACCCCGTCGGCGAGCGCGGCAAGCCCCGCGAGTACCACAAGACCGGCGAATCGCTGCCGGAGCACAAGACCTGGTTCTTCTATCTCGCGCGCATCTGCAACCACTGCCAGTATCCCGCCTGCCTCGCCGCCTGCCCGCGCAAGGCGATCTACAAGCGGCCCGAGGACGGGATCGTCCTCATCGATCAGGCCGAGTGCCGCGGCTACCGGAAGTGCGTCGAGGCGTGCCCGTACAAGAAGTCGATGTATCGCGGCAACACGCGGGTGTCGGAGAAGTGCGTCGGCTGCTACCCACGCGTCGAGGGCAAGGATCCGGAGAGCGGCGGCGTGCCGCTCGAAACGCGCTGCATGGCGGCGTGCATCGGCCAGATCCGGCTCCAGGGGCTCGTCAGGCTGAACGCGGACGGCACCTGGGCGGAGGACCGGCAGCACCCGCTCTACTACCTCGTCCACGTCGCGAAGGTCGCGCTCCCGCTCTATCCGCAGCTCGGCACGGAGCCGAACGGGTACTACATCCCGCCCCGCTGGGTGCCGCGCCCGTACCTCCGCCAGATGTTCGGCCCCGGCGTGGACGCGGCGATCGAGCGCTACGAGAATCCGGACCGCGAGCTGACCGCCGTGCTCCAGCTCTTCCGGCGGTCGAACAGGATCATCTTCGGCTACAGGGTGGTCGAGGGGCCGAAGGTGTACGAGGGGACGCTGCGCGGGCGGACGATCACCCTCTACAACGACACGGTGATCGCGTACGGGAAAGACGGCAAGGAGCTTTTCCGGACGACGGTCGAGGAGCCGATCCATGTCCGCTCCGCGAGGCACGCCAACTCGATCTAGCTCGGAGGGGGGCGGAGCCCCCCTTCCGAACCTCCCCCCGTCGAGGACGCGGGCAAAGCCCGCGCTCGAAGCGGTGGATCTTCTGCTCTGTCGAAGCGCCCTCTGGGAAGCGCTGGTGCTTGGGTTCTGCCCGCCGACCGAGGAGACGGTCGCGCGGCTCGCACGGGCCGAGGGGGCGGGCGCGCTGGCGGCGGCGGCGGCGGCGCTCGACGCCGCGGACGGGACCGCGCTCGCCCCGCTGGTGCGGGCGCTGGCTGTCGAGCCGGCGCCGTCGGGCGCGGCGCTCGGCCTCGCGTACGGTCGCCTGTTCGGTCACACCGCGCGGGGGGAGGCGTCGCCGTACGAGACCGAGTACGGCGAGGACTCGCTCTGGGCGCCGCAGCGCGAGATGAGCGACCTCGGCGCCTTCTACCGGGCCTTCGGCCTCGCGCTCGATCCCGGCGCCCGCGAGCGGCCCGACCACGTCGCCTGCGAGTGCGAGTTCCTGCTCGTCCTGGCGCGGCGGGAGGCGCGCGCGTGCGCGCTCGGCGACGCGCCGATGCGCGACGAGACGCGCCACGCCACGCGGATCTTCCTCCGCGACCACCTGGGCCACTGGGCGCTTGCTCTCGGCGGCGCGCTGGCGAGGCTGGACCCCGGCGGGTTCTACGGCGCGCTCGGCCGTCTCCTCGTCGGCGTGGTCGTCGCCGAGTGCGGACGTGCGGGCGTCGCCGTGGGTCCATCCTTCCTCCGTCTCCGCTCCGCGGCGCCCGATGACACGCCGATGGCCTGCGGGCCGGTCGACGCATCGCTCGAGGCATGACGGCGTCGCGCCTCGCGCTCGAGTACGAGCCGCGCCTCGTCGAGGGCGCCGTGCTCCTCGCCGTGGCGGGGCGGGCGGCGGAGCGGCGCTTCCGCGCCGAGCGCGACCGCTTCTACCGCGTCGCCGACGGCGCCGAGCGCGAGATGGGCTTCGACACCTTCCACGCGGCGTGGTTCGCGCGCCTCGCGCTCGACCGCCCGTTCTGCGAGGCCCTCGAGGAGCAGCCCGCGATCGTCGCCCGCTGCGCGCGCTGGCTCGTCGCCCGGGCGCGCGGGCGCAGTGACGAGGCCGCCGACCTGCTCGTTCCCCACGGAGCGCGTCCGACGCTCCTCGTGCGGGTGACGTGCGAGACCGTCGCGGCCCCGGAGGCGCTGCGCCTGCTCCTCCGCCGCGAGCTCCTGCACGTCGCCGACATGCTGGACCCGCGCTTCGCGTACGCGCCGGGGGTGCCGGCCGACGTGGCGGGCGGCCCGCGCGAGCGCCTCGTCCGCGAGAACTATCGCGTGCTCTGGAACGTCTACGTGGACGGGCGGCTCGCGCGGCGCGGCCTCGTCCCCGCGAGTGTACGCGCCGAGCGCCTGCGTGAGTTCACGCGCGCGTTCGCCCCTCTGGGCGACGCCGCCGCCGCGGCGTTCGCGCCGTTCTTCGATGAGAACGACCGCACCCATGCGGACCTCATGGCGTTCGCTGCTCGTGGGCCGGGCGCTGCGCCGCTGCCGCGGTGCAGGCTCTGCGAGCTGCCGGGCCTCACGCTCTCGGCCGACGCGGCGCTGCCGGCCCACACGCGCGCCGCGATCGCCCGCGACTTCCCCGCCTGGCGGCCCGCCGACGGTGTGTGCGCCCGCTGCGCCGAGCTCTACGCGTCGCGGGCGACGGCGTCGGCCTGATTACCTGGGGGGCTCCGGGCGCCCCCCAAGCCCCCCTGCGCTCGTCGCGCCCCGGCGGAGCCGAGGCGCTCCTCGACGACGCGATCGGTTCACGGGATCTGAATCTCCCGCCGCGTCACTCTCCGGAGGAGTCCCCACTCCGCGAGCGCGACGAGGCCGACCGCGAGCAGCGGGAGCAGGTAGGCGGTCACCGGGGCCGGCGCGTCGAGGACGACGTAGCTCCACGACGAGAGCGACATCCGGAGCCCGTGCTCGCCGTTCGCGCCGTCCCAGGCCTGGACGGCGAACGGGAGGAGCTGGCCCGGCGTGAACGTCACGTCGGTCCGCGGGTCCCCGGGCGCGAGCGCGCGCGTGAGCACGACCCGCCAGCGGCCGTCCCTCCAGACGCCGCGGCCACGCACGTCCTGGGCGTCGGCGGGGAGCGCGACGAGGGGCGTCCGGAACCCCTCGGCGCGCTCCTTCACGACCGCGGCGCCGCCCGTCGCGCGCGCGCCGGCACGCCAGTGCCAGAGGGCGACGGGGCGGCCCGGGTTCCCGAGGAAGAAGTGCGGGCGCTCGGGCCCGCGCGCGACCGTCAGCGGGAACTGCAGACGGACGGCGTCACGCGGCTCCCGCGCCATGTCCTGCACGGGATCGTCCCACTCGAGGAGGAACGCGATCGCGCGCCCTTCCCAGAGCGCGCGGACCGTCAGGGCGTCCACCGCGGGCGACTGCCAGCGGGGCCGGGCGATGACCTGGCCCGCGAGCGGCACGGCCAGGTACGGCGTCGGCCGCCAGCGCGGATCGTCAGGGCCGTCGGGGACCGGAGCGGCGACCCGGGAGGCGCGCAGGACGACCGTGGCCGACGGCTCCTCGGCCGTCTGCAGCGACCGGACGTAGTGCGCGAGCGCCCAGCGCTCGTCCTCGGCGAGCGCGTCGGCGTAGGAGGGCATCGGCGTGCCGTCCATGCCGGTGGACAGGCGCATGAAGATGTCGGCGGCGTCGCGGCCCCCCTTGTAGCGCCAGCCCTTGCGGAGGTTCGTGGGCCGGATCGGATCGCCGGCGTCGTCCTTGAGCGTCGGCGCCGCGGGACCGTCGCCGCGGCCGCTCTCGCCGTGGCACTCCCAGCACTTCGCCTGCCGATACGCCTCGCGGCCGCGTGCGAGCCGCTCGGGCGAGGCCGCGGGCTCGCGGGCGGGGCGGACCACCGTCGGCGTGCCCTCCCGGAACGCGGGGGAGAAGCCCTTGACGTAGGCGATCACCGCGCGGCGCTCGTCGGGTGAGAGAGTCGTCCAGCCCGACATCGCGGTGCCCGGGATGCCGCGCGTGACGACGCGGAAGAGGTCGGCGTCCGTCGGCGGCTCGCCCGAGCCCGTCGTGCGGAGCTTGAACGAGCCGAGCGTGAAGTCGCGCGGGCGCGGGTCGAGATCGGGCGCCACCGGCCCCCCCCCGTCCCCCTTCTCACCGTGGCAGGCGAGGCAGCGCTTCACGTAGATCCGCCGCCCGGGCTCGGCGGCGTCCGGCGCCTCGGCGGGACGCGCGCGCGCCGCGCCGGCGGGCGCGACCCCGTCGAGCCGCTCGGGCCTGCGCGGCTCGACGCCGGCGAGGTCGTAGGCCGCCAGCACGGCCTTCCAGCGCTGCTCGTCGGTGAGGTCGTCCCGCCAGGCCGGCATCGCCGAGTCCCACGGCGTGGCCTCCGGCGGCAGGCCCGGGCCGCCCTCGGTGACGCGCCAGTACGCGTACGCCTCCACGACGGTCGCGATCGTGCCGGGGTCGGTGAAGCTCGCGGGCTTGAGCGTGAGCCCCCAGGCGGCCGGGCCCGCGCCGTCGGCGGCGTCGCCGTGGCAGGGCCGGCAGCTGCGCTGGAAGATCTCGCGTCCCTCGGCGAGCACGGCCGCCCGGTCGGGCCGCGCGCGCAGCGGATTCTCGAGGCGCTCGTACGCGCCCGGCAGCGTCGGGTGCTGGATGCGGAGGATCGTCGGGCTCTCCGCGCGCGGCGCCGTCCACGCCCAGAGGGCGAGGCCCGCCAGGAGCGGGACGAGCGCCAGCACGACGCCGCGCAGCGGGCGCTGCCAGCGCGCGTGCGGCGCGCCGCGCGCGGGGCCGCGGAGGCCGGCGAGGACGGGGCCGAGGAACTCCCGGAGGGCCTCGTCGCTGCGCGTGACGTAGACCGCCGCGCCGCCGAGGGCGAGCAGGAGGTAGATCGCACGGGCCACGCCGGGGAGGGGAAGGGGGCGCGCGCCGCCGGCCGCCCACATCGCGAGCCAGGGGAGCCCCCACCAGAGCAGCGCGACGACGAACGCGAGCGCGAGCAGGACGCTCCAGAAGAGCGGCAGCCGCGGGCGACGGCTCACCTGAGCGCGAGGACGTAGGCGAGCACGTCGTGGAACTCCTCGACCGTGAGGATCTCGCCGAAGTTGCCGGGCATCGTCGAGATGGCCTGGGGCGCGCGGCGGCGGACGTCCCGCGTGGCGACCCGCTGGATGCGGCCCTGGCTGTCGGCGACCTCGACCGCCGCCGCGCTCTCCCTCCTGACGATGCCGGTGACGTGGCGCTCGTCCTTCGTGACGATCAGCACGGTCTCGTAGCCCGACGCAATGACCTTCGACGGCTCGAGGATCGACTCGACGATGAACCGGGCGTCGCGCGTGCCCGCGATGTGCGTCAGCTCGGGCCCGACGTCGCCGCCGCGGGCGCCCACGCGGTGGCAGCGGCCGCAGCCCGCGCTCCCGTCGGCGTCGAAGAAGAGTCGCTCGCCCTTCTTCGCGTCGCCCGCGACGTACGCGCGCCACTCCTCGGCGGCGGCGGCCTGCGCCTGCGCCGCGAGCCCCGGCGGCAGCGCGATGGCCGCGGGATCGGGCGTGCCGCCGAGGCTCTGGAGGTAGACGATCGCGGCGCGCACCTCGTCGGGCGCGAGGCGGATCGGCGGCCGGAGCGGGTTCGGCATCTCGTTCTTGTAGCCCGCGACGACGTAGGCGCCGGGGTCGAGCAGCGACTCGACGAGGTAGTCCGCGGCCGTCCAGGGCCGGCCCGTCGCGCGGCTCCGCTCGCGCGCCCGCGCCTCGGCGCGGAGGCCGATCGGCTGCCCGAGCGGGCCCGTCGCGCCCTGGTCCGGCCCGCGCACCGCGCCGCCGCGCCCGCCCACCGCGTGGCAGGTCGAGCACTTGCCCTTGCCCCAGAAGATCGCCTCACCCGCCTCGGGCGTGGCCACGCCGGCGACCACGGCCGCGGCGGGGCGCTCGCCGCCCTCGCCCGAGACGCGCGTGATCAGCTCGCCCAGCGCGGCGATCGCGAGGACGACGGCCACCGTCAAGGCGGCGACGCCGAGCAGGTGGCGCCTCACGCCGGCGCCTCGCCGTCGTCGTCGGCGGCGCGCGGCGCCGCGAGCCAGAAGACGAGGCCCACCAGGCCAAGGAACCCCAGCACGATGGCGCCGACGACCCTGGTCATGTACGCGGTGGTGGGAGTCCACGCCCAGGGCGAGGTGTCCTGGAGGACGCCGTAGACGTGCCAGTCCTCGCGCAGGCCCGAGCGGATGAAGCCCATGAGCCCCATCAGCATCACGATCGTCACGCAGAGCAGGACCAGCGTGTACTGCGCCCGCGCCGGCATGCGCCCCCAGCGGATCGCGCCGGCGACCGCCGCGCCGCGGAACACGAGGACGTCGAGCAGCGTGTTCCAGAGCAGGCATCCCAGCACCATGAGCCACTGCGCGACGGCGAGGTGGCGCAGGAAGGGGTTCGCCTTCTCCATGACGACGAAGCCGTACACGCCGAGGACGAAGACGGCCGCGAGCGTGGTCCAGGCGAAGACCAGCCCCTGCGCGAGCGGGCCGCGGTCGCGGAGCGTGAGGACCAGGCTCACGGGCACGAGCGCGGCCTGACCGAGGAGCAGGTACGCCGGCAGGCGGAAGTAGCCGGCCTGCGCCGCGGCGAGGTCGAGACTCGCGGGGTCGAGCATCAGCAGCGCACGCGCGTACCAGAGCGGGATCGCGAGCGCGACGAGGGCGCCCGCGCCCAGCGCGAGCCCGCTCGCGCGCCCCTGCTCGGCGAACGGGCGCCGGCGGCCCTTGTTGCCGCGCCGGTAGAGGAGGAACGAGAAGAAGGTGGAGAGGATGATGAAGCTCACGGCCGCGTTCTTCGCCGCCATGAGCCCGAAGTACTTGAGCAGCGGGTGGAACTGCCCGCCGAGCGACGCCTGCTCCTCGCCGGTCAGCGGGATGTTGCGCGGCGTGAGCCACACCGCGAACGAGACCAGGAGCACCAGGTTGACGTACTTGATCCACGGCTGGTAGCGCTCGGCGCCGCCGATCCGCCCCATGCCGATCCAGAGGTAGTAGTTGCCGCCGACGAAGAGGATCCCGATGAGGACAGCCTGGAGGATGAACGCCCAGGAGAAGGCGCCGCCCATCATGTTGTTGCCCATCACGGCGCTCGCCGAGTAGATCTCGCGGCCCAGATAGTAGCCGGCGAAGGGCAGGGGGATCAGCGCCGCGAGGCCGACGAAGTTGCCGACGTAGCCCATCCAGTCGTAGTGGGCGCGGGCCGCCTCGCGGCGCGCGCAGAGGAACCCGACGGCGGCGTAGGCGCCGACGACGAAGCCGGCGAACGCGACGTTGGCGAGGACGCGGTGGATCGCGAGCGGGATCCAGAGCGGGTTGGCCACTGCCTGCCACGTGGTCCCGACGACCCGGAGCGTGTCGCGCTCGACGCCGGTCGGCGCCATCATCCAGGACACCCACGCGTTGGCGATCAGCATCAGGGCGGTGCCCCAGAGGTTCAGCAGGACGCCGAGCGCGACGTGGAGCCCCTTCCACCGCCCGCGCATGCGGTCCCAACCGTAGTGATAGAGGTAGAGCGTGAAGCCCTCGGCGAGGAAGAGCAGCGCGTAGGCGTAGTAGGTCTCGTGGAACACCGACGTGAGGAAGGCCATGAAGCGGGGGTAGAGGCCGATCAGCGTGAACACGAGGAGGCCGCCGAAGGCCGCCGTCGTCGAGAACGCGGCCGCCAGGAGCCCCGTGAGCTCGCGCGCGAGGCGGTCCCAGCGCGCCTCGCCGGTGCGCCAGCCGACGATCTCCAGGATCGAGGCGACGATCGGCACGCCGAGAACGAAGGCGCCGAGCATCAGGTGGATCTCGGCGACGACCCAGACGGCGAGCCGCGCGCTCGCCCCGTAGAAGGTGCGGTACTCGGCACCGGTCGCGGGCGGCGCGTCGGCGGCGGCGGCGCCCGCGGCGAGCACGACGGCGAGGGCGAGGAGCCCCGCGCCCCCCCAGCATCGTCCGCGCCGCGGCTGCCGTCGCGCCGGAGGCCTCATCGCCGGGGAGACTATATCACCGGGTTATGATGGCTCCCGGCGATGAACGGGCTCCCGGCCGCGCTCTTCCCCGAGCCTCCCCGCAGGGTGCCGGCGTACCGCGCGCTCAGCGTCGCCCTGCGCACCGTGCACCTCGCCACGTTCGCGGCCCTGCTCGGCGGCCACCTGTTCGACGTGGACGCCGCGCGGCTCCTGCCGTGGCTCTACGCGATGATCGCGTCGGGGGCCGGCCTGATGGCGCTCGAGCTGGCGGTGAGCTGCGCCTGGCTCTCGACGGGCAAGGGGCTCGCGGTGCTCGTGAAGCTCTCCATGCTGGCGGTGGTCCCGTGGTGCTGGGGCTGGCGGGTCCCGATCCTGTTCGCGGTGGTCGCCCTGGCGTCGGTGGCCGCGCACATGCCCCGGCGCTTCCGCCACTACCAGCTGCTCCCGGCGCTCCGCGGCTCCACGCCGCCCCGCTAGCCCGCGTTATTCGCGAACGGTCATCGCGCACGGCCCCGCGAGGACCGCACCCTGCGCCACCCGCCCGGTCGCGCCGGCGCCGTTCGCGCATGTTGCGGGCTAGCGCTCCGTCTCGGCGCTCGTCCTCAGCGCCCGCCCGCACGGCCGGCCCACGGGCCCGTGCGGCAGGGATCGCGGGACCACGCGCCACGCGTCCGCTCGCCCGTTGCGGCTGGGCTCCGTCCGGACGCACGGGGTCCGCTGTCCCGTGGCGGGAACGGGTCCCTTCGATCCCTGCCGCACGGGCTC
>MGCF01000156.1:7704-9621 GCA_001788495.1 Candidatus Rokubacteria bacterium RIFCSPLOWO2_02_FULL_73_56 | reverse complement strand
CGTAGACGTTGGCCTCCTCGGGCACCACGCCGAGGCGGCGGCGCGCGGCGAGGCTGTCGGTCAGGATGTCGTGGCCGTCCAGGAGTGCCGAACCTTCGCTGAGGGACACGTAGCCGGTCAGCATCCGCACCGTCGTGCTCTTCCCGGCGCCGTTGGGGCCGAGGAAGCCGAAGATCTCACCCCGTCGCACCGCGAAGCTCACGCGGTCGACGGCGAGCAACGAGCCGTAGCGTCGGGTGAGGCCGCGGGCCTCGATCGCGTTCACCCGAGTGTCACGCGGCGCGACCCCCCAGATCCCGGCGCCGCGCGTCGAACTCCTCCTTGTTGATCTCTCCGCGCGCATAGCGCTCGCGAAGGATGTCGAGGGCGCGGTCCGGCCGCTCCTCCCGTCCTTGTCGGGCGAGCCACCGGATGCCGAGCACGATGCCGGTGACCACGAGGCCCCAGAACACCAGCATCATGAACATCATCACGAGTCCTCCGGCTCCCCACATCCACCACCCGGGATGCATCCCCCAGCCCCACTCCCATGGCCGCTCTTGCGCCATGGCGGGTGACGGAATGAGCGCCGCGGTCAGAGCGATCAGCGCCATGATCCAGTCGCGCATATCCCTCTCCTTCTGTTCGCTGGCGACGAACTGCATGACGACGTCCCGGCGGCGGGCACCACATCGTCGCTTCGGGCGTCCCATGCAACCGCCGACGCGAGAGGTGCATCAGCCGCGCCAACCCGCCGAGCGCATCGCACGTGGCCGGCGACGCAGGGCTTCCCTGGGACCGGGTGAGCGGATCCCCGGAGAATTCACCTCCACGCGGAGCGGGGAGCCAGCGCCCCACCGGGGCCAAAGCGCGACACTCGCTCCGCCTCGCCGATGTTGTCGACGAATCTCGACGATGATGTCGTCCGTGTCGCATCGCGCCGGGTGTCGCCTCCGTCAGAACATCGGGGTCGGCACGGTGCCCCAGCCGCTTCCGGGCGCCGTATCCCGGATCGCCAGGACCTCCCCGGTGTGCAGGTGAAGATCGACGAAGAACAGCGGTCGCCTCGTGACCGCGATGCCGAAGTCGTCGGCCGGCGATGCGAGCGTGCGGCCGGGGGCGGACACGCCGACGAAGATGACCCGGCGCTTCATCGCGGGGCTCTCGTGCATCGCCGCCCCGTGCGTCGCGGCGTCCCGATGGCCGTGCCCCTCCGCCAGGTGCGCGACGGGATGGAGGACGAAGTCCGTGATCATCGGAATCGTGGCGTGCCGGGTGAACAGCTTCCACTCGTCCCCGGTGTCCGCGATCATGCCCTGCATCGTGTAGTCGATCGGGATGAAGTAGGCGAGGACGCGCCCCGCCCGATCCCGGGAGTCGCCGAGCTTGGCGGCGACGGCCGGAGCCTCGAGGACCGCGGGCAGGATGTCCCGGGCCGCCGCCAGGTCTTCGGGCGTGATCGTGAGGACGTCCACCGGCCCGATGGCCGCCAGCGGCAGATGGCGGACGGTATACGCGCGGGCGGCGAAGCCGGCGCCGACCATCGCCACGAGCAGCGCCAGGACGATCGCGAGCCCGCGGGCGGCCGTCAGGGGCCGCCGGGCCTCGGCCGGCGGCGGCCGGCTTCCCGACAGGCGCGGAAGGAACATGCCCGTCCGCTCCATGTAGGCGCGGTAGTCGTCGCCGAACCGGGCGAGCATGCGCCGCTCTTCGTCCCGGGCCAGCAGGTAATAGAGAAACAGCATGACGGCGAGGAGCACGAGCGTGAGGAACCGCGGCCACAGGATGGCGAGCCCGAGCCCCGCCCCGCCCAGGGCGAGATACTGCGGGTGGCGGATCGCCGCGTAGAGGCCCCGCGTCGCGGGCCCCGTGCGCAGGAGCTTCCCGGCGTAGACCTGGACGGCGCAGGCGAGGAAGGCCACCGCGCCCACGATGAAC
>MGCF01000156.1:4860-7692 GCA_001788495.1 Candidatus Rokubacteria bacterium RIFCSPLOWO2_02_FULL_73_56 | reverse complement strand
GGAGCCGAGCACCCGGATCGCTTTCAGTGCCGGATCGGGCGACACGACCATGTGGGGGAGGAAGAACGCGGTGAGCCAGCGCGTCGCGGCGAAGCGATCGAGCGCCAGCAGAACGGGGTTGAAGACCGCGTAGAAGAAGAGGGCGAAGGGGCTGATCATGATCACGATCTCGAGGGCGACGACGAAGGACAGGATGATCGCGCCCCTCGCCGCAACGTCTGCCTTCTCCATCGCCGCCTCCCCTGGTTTGCCTCTGCACCGTGCAGTATGGCGAACGCTGGGGCCAGCGGGCGATGACTTAAGTCACAGGCGCGGGAGAAGTTCAGGGCTCCCCGCGGGCGAGGCTGGCGAGTCGGGCGGGATCGCGGATCCCGACCCGCCCCCGCTTGCGCGTGATGACGCCGCTCTGCTCGAGCTGCAGGAACGCGCGGGCGACGAGCTCGCGGACCGTGCCCAGCCTCGCGGCCAGCTGGGCGTGAGTCAATCCGAGCTCGATCTCGGTCCCCGCGCCGCCGGGTGGGCGAACCAGGCCGTCGAGGTAGCGGGCCAGCCGCTCGGGGATCGGCCGAAACGCCAGGTCGCCCACCATCTCGGCGAAGTGGCGCAGGCGCCGCGCCAGCGTTCCCGCGATCGCCAGGGCGACGCCGGGATGCTCGCGGCAGAGGCGGAGGAGGTCGGCGCGCGGCAGGAAGAGGGCGCGCGTGGGCGCGGTGGCGACAGCGGAGGCGATGTACCCGCCGCCGTCGAAGAGTGGCGCTTCTCCGAGGGCCGCGCCGGGGCCTTCCGTGTGGAAGATGTGCTCGCGACCTCGGATGGAAACCTGCCGGATCTCGACGGCGCCGCCGGCGATGATGAAGAGGCCGCGGCAGGGCTCGCCCTCCTCGAAGAGGAACGCCCCGCGAGCGAAGGTCCGCGGCACGCAACGCGTCGCCAGACGGCGGATCTCGCGCGGCGGCAGCGAGCGGAAGTACGGGATGCGCGAGAGGGTCTCGACGTCAGCGGCACGGGGCCCGGCTCTCGTCGTCATGGGCGACCACCGATTATGCTCTCGGGACGGGCGCTCCGCGCAAGGGCAGGGCGGCGTAAAAGGGAGATCGGCGCGGCCAAGGTCCTGTGACTTAAGTCATGGAATCAGCTGGTCCGCGGTCTTCATACTGTGGTCATGGCGAGGGGTGACGCCCTCCCTGGACGAACACACTGACGAGGCGACGGATGCGAACCCGGAAGTCACACACCGCCGTAGTCGGGCAACCGTGTGGCGGCGCCGCCCCGGTGCGGCGCGCCCTTGCGGCGTGCCGCGCTCGACGCCATCCCTAACACCATGAAATTCCAGCCCTGAACCGGCCGAACGCTTTGTGGCTCGCGTGATGCATGTTGCTCAGCGAACAGAAACCGGGAGGGAGAGCGGGATGGCATCCGGTGGTGGCGCGAGGGCGCCAGGCGTGAACGTCGTCCGGGCCACGGACCTGACCAAGACGTATGCCGCCGACGGGGTGGAGGTGCGGGCCCTGAGGAGTGTCAGCGTCGATGTGGAGGCCGGCTCCTTCATCGCCTTCATCGGCCCCTCGGGGAGCGGCAAGACGACGCTGCTCAACCTGCTGGGGTGCCTCGACAAGCCGACCAGCGGGCAGCTCGAGGTCGCCGGGATCGACGTCACGCGCCTCGGCCGCCGGCACGCCGCCGCCTTCCGGGGCGCGCGCATCGGCTTCGTGTTCCAGAGCTTCAACTTGGTGCCCGTGCTGACGGCGTTCGAGAACGTCGAGTACCCGCTGGTGATGGTGCAGGACCGGCCGGCCGGCGAACGGCGCAGCCGGGTGCTCGAGCTCCTCGGCGCCGTCGGGATGGCCGACCAGCGGGACAAGCGTCCCGAGCAGCTCTCGGGCGGCCAGAAGCAGCGCGTGGCCATCGCGCGCGCGCTCGTCACGCGCCCCGAGCTGGTGCTGGCCGACGAGCCCACTGCGAACCTCGACAGAGAGACCGCCTATACGATCATCGCGCTCATGAAGAAGATGCGCGACGAGGTCGGCACCACCTTCCTCTTCGCCACGCACGACACGCGGATCATCGGGGCGGCCGAGATCGTCTACACCATCGAGGACGGGCGGCTGACGGGCCGTCGGGAGCAGCGCGGCTGATGGGCAACCTGGCCAAGATTGCCGTCCGCAACCTGCTTCGCTACACGCGGCGCAGCCTGCTCACGGTCTCGCTGATCGCCTTCGGTGTCGTCTTCGTCCTGGTCTTCGTCGCCATGGCGGGCGCGTTCAAGGAGACCATCGTGGCGTCGATCACCGACAACTACCTGGGGCACCTTCAAATTCACCGCCGGGGGTACGTGGCTTCCATTGAGAGCCTCCCGCTCAACCTGAACCTCGAGCCGGCGCAGCTCGCCGAGATCCAGAAGGAGCTCGGCAGCGTGCCCGGCGTGGCGGGCGCCTCCGAGCGCATCAAGTTCAACGCCATGTTCAGCACCTTCGTCGAGACGACCGGGATGCGCGTCACCGCGGTGTATCCGGACCGGGAGCTCGCCGTCAGCCCGAAGCTGCTCTCGCGCGTCCTCCAGGGTGACCGGACCCCCGCGGCCCTGGCGCGCGGGAAGATCCTCGTCCCCGACCTGCTGGCCCGCGGCATGGGCATCAAGGTCGGCGACACCGTCGTCGTCGTGGCAACGAACAAGGACGGATCCATCAACGGCAAGACGCTCCTGGTCAGCGGGATCCTCGAGAGCGCCACCGGCCCCGGCGGGCGCGACGGTTACATCCACTTCGAGGATGGGATGGAAATCTTGAGAATGCAGGGCACGGAGACCACCGAGGTGGCGATCCGGCTCCGGGA
>MGCF01000156.1:0-4838 GCA_001788495.1 Candidatus Rokubacteria bacterium RIFCSPLOWO2_02_FULL_73_56 | reverse complement strand
ATCGCGATCGTGCTGATCAGCGTCCTCAACGTGATGATCATGGCGGTGTACGAGCGGGTGCGGGAGATCGGGACGATCGCCGCGATCGGCACCCTCCCCAGCCGGATCCTCTCGCTCTTCCTCGTCGAGGGCGTCCTCCTCGGCATGGCGGGCGCCGCCGCGGGCGTCCTGGCCGGAGCCGCGATCATCCTGGCCCTGAATGTCTGGAAGGTCTCGATCGCCTTCGGCGGCGCCCGCCAACTGTTCGTGCTCAGCCCCCGCATCGACCCCTACGAGGTCGTGCTGGCGTCCGTGATGGTCATCGCGGTCTCGGTCGTGGCCAGCGTCCAGCCGGCCGTCCGGGCCTCCCGGATGGAGCCGATCGACGCGCTCCGTCACGTGTGAGCCACGATGAGGACAATGGCTCTCCTCGCGATCGCGGTTCTCCTCGGCGCCTCGCCGGCCGCCGCCCTGGATGGGACCGAGATCTTGAAGAAGGTCGATGCCAACCTGCAGCCGGAGTCGTTCGAGTCCTACCGGAAGCTCATCGACGTCCAGCCCAGCGGCGCCCGGCGGGAGTACCTGCTCTGGACGCTCAAGAAAGGGGACGACAGGATCGCCTCCCTGTTCCTGGAGCCGGCCAGCGAGAAAGGGCGGGCCACCCTCCGGCTCGGCGACAACATGTGGCTCTACATCCCGGGGGTAGGCAAGCCGATCCGGATCACCAGCCTCCAGTCGGTGACCGGGAGCGTCTTCAACAACGCCGACATCATGCGGCTCGACTACCACGTCGAGTACGACGTCCGCACGGTCGAGGAGCAGGGCGGGGCCTACTTCCTGGACCTCCGGGCCAAGACCACAACGGTGGCCTACGATCACCTGAAGATGTGGGTGGATCGGAAGACGGTGCTGCCGACCCGGATCGAGTGCTACGCGGCCACCGGGCTCCTGATCAAGACCCTCTACTTCAAGGAGCCGAAGCCGTTCGACGACGGCCGGCTCCGGCCCGCGATCCTCGAGACCGACAGCCCACTGTACAAGGGCTACCGATCCTACATGGTCTACGCCCGCATCAAGAAGCGGGTCGTCCCGGACGAGGTGTTCACGCTGGACTTCTTGCCCCGGCTCGAGACGATGCGATGAGGGTGGCGCCCGGGGCAGCGGCAGCCCTCCTGCTCTGGGCTCTCCTCGTACCGGCTGGCGCGATCCGGGCGCAGGGCACGGACGAGATCCGCCTCGAGGACATCGAGAAGGAGATCGCGCGGACCGTGGAACGGCCCTACCGCCTGGGCGGCTTCCTCGAGTTCCAACCGACGCTGTTCGGCTTCGACCGGGACGCCGCGTTCTACCGGCTCCAGTTCTTCGACGAGGACGAGGGCGCCACCGCCGCGCAGTACGACCTCAGGCTCAGGCTGGAGGGCTCCTACCGCAAGGGCATCTTCTCCCTCTTCGCGCGGGCCGACGCGCTGACCACCCAGGGCGACCTCGACAGCGAGTCCCGCATCGACCTGCTCGAGGGGTTCGGGTCACTGAAGCCTATCCCCGGGCTGGCCCTGGACGTGGGGAAAAAGGTCGTCAAGTGGGGCAAGGGCTACGCGTGGAACCCGGTGGCTTTCGTCGACCGCCCGAAGAACCCCGAGGATCCGGAGCTCGCGCTCGAAGGCTTCTACCTCCTGGTCGCGGAGGCCATCAGGAGCTTCGACGGGCCCCTGAAGACCGCGGCGTTCACCGCCGTGGCCCTGCCCGTCGACAGGGACGTCAACGAGGAATTCGGGGAGACCGACCACCTGAATGTCGCCGCCAAGCTCTACGCGCTGCTCTTCGACACCGACCTCGACGTCATGGTCTTCACGGGGGGCAGTCGCACGACCCGGTTCGGGGTCGACTTCGCCCGGAACATCCTGACGAACTTCGAGGTGCACGGCGAATGGGCGCTGATCACGGATTTCGAGCAGGCGCCCATCAACGAGCGGGGGCAAGCGAAGCGCCGGGTCGCGGACGTCATGAGCTACCTGGTGGGGATCCGCTACCTCACGGAGCGGGAGACGACCTTCATCGTGGAGTACTACCACAACGGCACCGGCTTCACCGGCGGCCAGATGGAGGACTTCTTCCGGTTCGTCGAGGCGGGCGACGCTACCTTTCGAAGCACCGGGAACCCCACGGGGATTCGGCGGGCGATCACGCTGGCCGAAGGGGCCTACGGGCGGCCGAACCCGATGCGGAGCTATCTCTACGCACGCGCGAGCCAGAAGGAGCCCTTCGACATCCTCTACTTCACCCCGGCACTGACCACGATCGTCAACGTAGAGGACCAGAGTTTCGTCGTGATCCCCGAGCTCACCTACAGTCCAGTGACGAACCTGGAACTGCGGTTCCGGGCAGCGGCGCTCGTGGGCGAGCGACGCGCGGAGTACGGCGAGAAGCAGAACGACTATCGGCTGGAGCTGCGGGTGCGGTACTACTTCTGACCGATCTCCGGATCGCGGTGCGCACTCCTGCCATCTCCCGGAGTCGGAACGAGGAAGACTCGGACGATGCGCGCCCGGATCATGATGCTGAGCTTCCTGACGATGGCACCCGCGGCGGGGGGCTATCCTCGGCACGCACCAGGCAGGCGTCGATCGAGTTCGACACGTCCGCGGGCCAGAGCGAGACGTACACGGGACCGGCTGACTTCCTGGCGTCGGCGTTCGCAGCCTGCGTGCTGAACAGCGCCGATGATCCGAACGTGAAGCGGCTGGCACCGTGGCACGGGAAAAGGAGGACAGACGGATGAACAACGGACGAAGAAATGCCCTGAAGCTGTTTGCCGCCGCCGCGGGGGCGGCGACCCTCACGCCGATCTTGGCGAGGAACGTGCACGCCACGCGGGAAACAGAGAAATCCCCTGCTGTTCCATGGCCCTCTAAGAAGCTGGACCTCGCACGGGTGGCGGAGCGGGCCGGAGCTGTCACGACAAGGGCGGCACGCTGGAGCATAGCCGGGGACTGATGGACTGCGGTGGATGCCACTTCTCCAGCGCCAAGGTGAAACACCCGTAGGTGGCCGACCGAGGCGTGGGACGCGTCGCATGCGGGATGCGGCTTGGACCAGCCGGGGCTGGCCGCCGAGACACGAGGACCGCGCGCCGGGACTCCAGGGTCTCCGGCGCGCTGACGAAAGGCGACGACGACTCCTGGGTGAGTTGACCCGGGAAGGGGTTTGCTGTTATCGTCACTTTACGATGAAAGCGCTTCGAAGGCCGAGCGATCCTCGAACGCCCTGTCCCGTGCCCGACGACGCGGCAGCCGACTTGCGACCGGTCGAGGGCCAGGAGGCGGACGCCGAGGTGGCCGAATTCGGCAAGGCCATCGGCCACCCCGCGCGAGTCCGGATCTTGCGGCTGCTGTCGCGCCGCACGTCGTGCATGTGCGGCGAGATCGTCGAGGAGTTGCCGCTCGCGCAGTCGACGGTGTCGCAGCACCTCAAAGTGCTGAAGGAGGCCGGATTGATCCGCGGGGAGATCGAGGGGCCGCGGGTGTGCTACTGGGTCGAGCCCCGGGCGCTCCGCCGCCTGAAGGCGCTCGTCGCCGGGCTCTGACGGGGCTCGTTTCTTGGTTTGTTGATCGTAAATCGCCAAACGGCGATTTACGATGCAAGGGAGAGAGAGGCATGCCTACGATCCAGGTGTTCGATCCGCCGATGTGTTGCTCGACCGGGGTGTGCGGGCCGGGCGTCGATCCGGCGCTGGCCCGGTTTGCCGCCGACCTCGAGTGGCTGCGCGGTCAGGGGAACGCGGTCGAGCGCTTCAACCTCGCCCAGCAGCCGGGCGCGTTCACCGCGAATGCCGCGGTGAAGGCGGCCCTGGCGCAGAGCGGGACGCGCTGTCTTCCGCTGATCGTGATCGATGGCTGGATCGTCAGCAGCGGGACGTACCCCGAGCGCGAGACGCTGGCCCGGGCGGCGGCCATGAAGGGTGAGGCCGCGGTGGGAGCCGCCTCCCGGGTATTCCGCGTGGTGGAATCTCCCGCCTGCTGCACCCCGTCGCCTGGCTCCGGGAGATGCTGCTGACGTCTGGCATCGGCGGGCTCGCGCGCGTGCCGGGCCGCCACCTCTTCTTCACCGGCAAGGGCGGGGTGGGCAAGACATCGATCGCGTGCGCGACGGCGGTGGCGCTCGCGGACGGCGGCCGCCGCGTGCTCCTGGTCAGCACCGATCCGGCGTCCAACCTGGACGAGGTCCTCGGTGCGCCGCTCGGCCCGCGGCCGACCGCGGTGCCGGGCGTGCCGGGGCTGGCGGCGATGAACCTCGACCCGGAGGCGGCCGCGCGTGACTACCGTGAGCGCGTCGTCGGGCCGTACCGGGAGGCGCTGCCGGCGGCGGCCGTGGCGAGCATCGAGGAGCAGCTGTCCGGCGCCTGCACGGTCGAGATCGCCGCCTTCGACGAGTTCTCGAAGCTCCTCGGCGATCCGTCGACGACGAAGGCCCACGACCACGTGGTGTTCGACACGGCGCCGACGGGACATACCCTGCGGCTGCTCGCGCTGCCGGCGGCGTGGGCCGGCTTCCTCGACACCAACGGCACCGGGACGTCGTGCCTCGGACCGCTCGCCGGGCTCGCGGCGCAGCGGGCGCTCTACGAGCGCACGCTCGGCGCGCTCACGGACCTCGCCCTCACCACGGTGTTCCTGGTGAGTCGCCCGGAGTCGAGCGCGCTGGCCGAGGCGGAACGGACGCGCGGGGAGCTGGAGGCGCTCGGCGTGACGAACCTTCGGCTCGTCGTCAACGGGCGCTTCGAGGCGGTCGATCGGTCCGATCCCCTCGCGCAGGCGCTGGAAGCTCGAGGGCACGCGGCCCTGGCGGCGATGCCGGCGGGG
>MGCF01000155.1:22611-41090 GCA_001788495.1 Candidatus Rokubacteria bacterium RIFCSPLOWO2_02_FULL_73_56 | reverse complement strand
AGTACGCGCTGCCGTTCTTCTTCATCTACAACCCGGCGCTCGTGCTCCAGGGCGCCGGCCCGCTCGAGATCGTCGAGGTGCTCCTGTTCGCGGTGGTCGGCCTCGCCCTGGTCGCGTACGCCCTCCAGGGCTACCTGCCCTGGGTCGGCGCCGTCAGCGCCACACCCCTCGGGTACGCGCTGCGGGTCGTCCTCACCGGCGCCGGGCTGCTCCTGGCGCTCCCGGAGCGGCTGACGACCGTCGTCGGGCTCGTCGTGGCGGGCGCGGCGTACGCGATCGCGGTGCGCCTGGCGCGCGCCGGGCGCGCCGGGCTCGTGCGGCCGCGCGCGGAGCGGCTCGAGCTGCCGCGGCCGGACGCCTGACCGCCCGGGGGGCCGCCCCCCGCGGCGCTCAGTGCCTGAGCTCGCCCGGCAGGTTGCGGCGGTCGAGCGGGCCGAGCGTCGTGAGCGCCAGGCGCTCCTCGTCGAGCAGCTCGGTGATCAGGGCCTGGACCTCCTCGTGCCGGACCCCGTCGATCGCCTCGAGCATCTGGTCGATCGTGAGGAACGAGCCGTGGTGCATCTCCTGCTTGGCCAGCCGGTTCATGCGGCTCGAGGTGGACTCGAGCGAGAGCATCAGGCTGCCCTTGAGGTGATCCTTGGCGCGCTTGAGCTCCTCCTGGGTCACGCCCGCCTTCTTGAGGTCGCGGAGCTCCTTGAGCGTGGACTTGAGCACCTTGGAGAAGTTGGGGGCGTCCGTGGCCGCGTAGACGTAGACCGTGCCCGTGTCCGTGTAGGCCTGCACGCCCGAGTGGATCGAGTAGACCAGCCCCTGGCGCTCCCGCACCTCCTGGAAGAGCCGCGAGGACATGCTCCCGCCGATCACGTCGTTGAGCACGAACAGGGCGTAGCGCTCGGGGGCCGAGTGGCGGAGCCCGGGGAAGCCCATGATCAGGTGGACCTGCTCGAGCGTCTTGGCGACGAGGTTGACGCCCGCCCGGAGGGCCGCGGGCGTGTCGACGCGGGCCCGGGCGTCGCGCCTGAAGCCGTTGAAGCCGGCACCGACGAGGTCCACGACCTGGGTGTGCGTCACGTTGCCCGCGACCGCGATGATGATCCGCGGCGGGACGTACTCGCCGGCGAAGTGGTCGAGCGCCGTCTCGCGCGCGTAGCCGGTCACCGCCTCCCGGGTGCCGAGGATCGGCCGGCCGAGCGGGTGGCCCTCCCAGACCTGCGCCGCGAACAGGTCGTGGATCACGTCGTCGGGCGTGTCCTCGACCATCTTGATCTCCTGCAGGACGACCGACTTCTCCCGCTCGAGCTCCTCCGCGTTGAAGCTCGGGTGCAGGAGGATGTCGGTCAGGAGGTCGACGGCGAGCGGGAGGTGCTCATCGAGGACCTGGACGTAGAAGCAGGTGTGCTCCTTGGTGGTGAAGGCGTCCATCTGGCCCCCGACCGAGTCCATGGTCCGCGCGATGTCCTCGGCGCTGCGCGTGGCGGTGCCCTTGAACACGAGGTGCTCGATGAGGTGGGACATGCCGCCGCGGCCCTCGGGCTCGTGGCGCGAGCCCGTCTCGACCCACACCCCCACCGCGACCGATCGGACGTGCTCCATCCGCTCGGTGACGACGCGGATGCCGTCCGCCAGGACGCTCTTCCGGTAGCCCTCGCTCACGGGGCACCGCCTTTCAGGCACGCGGGGGATTCGCCGCCTGGGGGTTCTTGAGCTTCTCCTTGTCGGCGAGCGCCGGCTGGTCGCGCAGCGCCATCTTGCGGCTGAGCCGCATCTTGCCGCTGCCGTCGATCTCGATGACCTTGACGACCACCTCGTCGCCCTCGGTCAGGACGTCCTGGACGGTGCGGATCCGCGACTCGGCGATCTGCGAGATGTGCAGCAGCCCCTCGGTGTTCGGCAGCACCTCCACGAAGGCGCCGAACTCGACGATCTTCTTGACCTTGCCGACGTAGATCCGGTCGAGCTCGACCTCGCGACAGATGTCCTGGATGATCGCGAGGGCCTTCTGCACCGACTCGTTGTCGGGCGAGAAGACCGTGACGCGCCCGTCGTCCTCGACGTCGATCTTGGTCCCGGTCTGCTCCTGGATGCCCCGGATGACCTTGCCGCCGGGGCCGATGATCTCGCGGATCTTCTCCGTGCGGATCTTGATCGTGACGAAGCGCGGCGCGTAGGGGCTGAGCTCGGCCCGCGGCTTCTCGATCGCCTCGCGCATCTTGCCGAGGACGGCCAGGCGCGCCTCGCGCGCCTGCTTGAGCGCCTCGCGCATGATCTCGACGGAGACCCCGGCGATCTTGATGTCCATCTGGAGCGCCGTGACGCCCTTCTCGGTGCCGGCGACCTTGAAGTCCATGTCGCCGTAGTGGTCCTCGCTGCCCATGATGTCGGTCAGGATCCCGTAGCGATCGCCCTCCTTGACGAGGCCCATCGCGATGCCCGCGACGTGCGCCTTGAGCGGCACGCCCGCGTCCATCAGCGCGAGCGACGCGCCGCAGACCGAGGCCATGGACGACGAGCCGTTGGACTCGAGGATGTCCGAGACGACCCGGATCGTGTACGGGAACTCCTCCTTCGAGGGCAGCACCGCCTCGACCGCCCGCTCCGCGAGCGCGCCGTGGCCGACGTCGCGGCGGGACGGCCCGCCGAACCGCCGGACCTCGCCGACCGAGAAGGACGGGAAGTTGTAGTGGAGCAGGAAGTGCCGCCAGATCTCCCCCTCGAGCGCCTCGATCTTCTGCTCGTCGGACTTGGTGCCGAGCGTCGCCGACACGAGCGCCTGCGTCTCGCCCCGCGTGAACACGGCCGAGCCGTGGGCGCGCGGCAGGTAGGCCGTCTCGATCGTGATCGGCCGGATCTCGTTCGCCCGGCGACCGTCCACGCGGACGCCCTTCTCGACGATCAGCCGTCGCACCGCCTCGCCCTCGATCTCCTCGAAGGCGGCCCGCACGGCCGGCTTCCTCGCGTCGTCGAGGCCGAGGGCGCCCCAGACCTCGTCGAACACGCGGCTCACCGCGTCCCCGCGCGCCTGCTTCTCGTGGGTGCCGAGGGCGGCGGCGAGCTTGTCGGCGCCGAGGCTCCGCACGCGCCCGAGCAGCTCCCGGTCGCGGCCGGCCGCCGGGTCGAACGGCCAGCGGGGCTTCCCCGCCCGGGCCACGAGCTCCTTCTGCATCCGGGCGAGCCGCTGGCACTCGGCGTGGCCCAGGGCGATCGCCTCGAGCATCGTCTCCTCGGGCACTTCCTTGGCGCCCGACTCGACCATGAGCACCGCCTCCTCGGTCCCGGCGATGACCAGGTCGAGGGTCGAGGTCGCCTGCTGGGCCACGGTCGGGTTGACGACCAGCCGGCCGTCGACGTACCCGACGCGGACGGCGCCCACGGGCCCGCCGAACGGCATGCCCGAGAGGCAGAGCGCCGTCGAGGCGCCGTTCATCGCGAGGATGTCGGGGTCGTTCTGGGCGTCGGCGGAGATGGTGAGGCAGATCACCTGGACCTCGTTGCGGAAGCCCCCGGGGAACAGCGGCCGGATCGGCCGGTCGATGAGGCGCGAGGTGAGCGTCTCCTTCTTCACCGGCGCGCCCTCGCGCTTGAAGTACCCGCCGGGAATGCGGCCCCAGGCGTACATGCGCTCCCGGTACTCGACCGTCAGCGGGAAGAAGTCCTGGGCTTCCTTGGCGGTCTTGGCCGCGACGCACGTGGCGAGCACCATCGTGCCGCCGTAGCGCACGACCACCGCGCCGTCCGCCTGCTTGGCCACGTGGCCGGTCTCGATCGAGAGCGGACGGCCGCCGACGTCGATCTGCACAGTCTGACTCATACGGGCAATTGTCCTCGTCTCTGGCGTGGGGGGTGGGGCCGGGCCGCCGTCACCGGCGGATCCCGAGCCTGTCGATGAGCGCGCGGTAGCGCTCGGGGTTCTTGGTCTTGAGGTAGTCGAGGAGCCCGCGCCGCTTGCCGATCAGCATGAGCAGGCCCCGGCGCGAGTGGTGATCCTTGCCGTGCTGCTTGAAATGGTCGGTCAGGCCGTTGATGCGCTCGGTCAGGAGCGCGATCTGCACCTCGGGCGAGCCCGTGTCCCCGTCGTGAACGCGGAACTGCTCGATCAGGCTCTTCTTCCGGTCGATGGTCAACGGCATGCGGGGTCTCCTTCAATCGCCACGCCCCGGGGAGCGGCGCTCCACCAGGACGGGTTCAAAAAGCCATTTGTTTTCAACAGATACCCGGCACTCTATCACGCCGCCCCCCGGAAGTAAAGCCAGGCCCTCAGGCGGGCTCCCGGGCGGAAGCCACGTCGGCGGCGATCTGCGCACGCAGGGCCTCGACGCTCGGGAACTTGCGCTCCTCCCGCAGGCGTCTGAGGAAAGTCAGCCGCAGCCGGCGCCCGTAGAGATCGCCCGTGAAATCGATGAGATGAGCCTCGACGGTTGACTCGGAGTCTCCGAACGTGGGCCGGACCCCGATGTTGACCACCGCCGGGTAGACCGCGCTGCCGATGTCGGCGCGGCCGACGTACACCCCGGCCGGGAGCGGCAGGGGCAACGCCGTCTTGATGTTCGCCGTGGGGAAGCCGAGGCTCCCGCCCCGGCCCGCGCCGTGGACCACCTCGCCGCCGACCGTGTAGTCGCGGCCGAGCAGCCGCGCGGCCCGCGCGAGGTCGCCCTGCCCGAGCACCGCGCGGATCTCGGAGGACGACACCGTGACACCATCGACCGTCGTCGGGGGCACCACGTGGACGCCGAAGCCCAGCCGGGCGCCGAGTCCCTCCAGGAGCCGGGCGTCGCCACGGGCGGCGCGGCCGAAGCGGTGGTTGAAGCCGACGACCACCTCGCGGGCGCGGAGGACGCCGAGCAGGACGCGCTCGACGAACGCCTCGGGCTCCATCGCCGCCACGTGGCGGGTGAAGGGGATCACCACCGTGGTCGCGATGCCGGTCTCGCCGATCAGCGCCAGCCGGTCGGCGAGCGTGGTGACCGGCAGCGGCGCCCGGGCGGGCTGCAGGAGCTGCATCGGGTGCGGGTCGAACGTGCACGCCAGCGCCTCGAGTCCCCGCGCGCGCGCCAGCTCGACCGCGCGTCCCAGGATCGCCCGGTGGCCCAGGTGGATGCCGTCGAAGGCGCCGAGCGCCACCGCGCTCGGGCCGGCGTCAGGCGGGTAGGACTCGAGTCCCCGGATCGTCCGCATGCAGGATCCGCACGGGCCTGACCTTGCCGCCGCCCGCCGTGAGCTCGCCCACGCCGATCATCGCGCCCGCCTCGTCGTGGACGCGCACGAGCCCGCCGCCGGCCGGCGCCGCGGGGGCGACGTCCACGGGCTGGCCGTGGACGAACGTGAGCGCGGCACGCCGGTCGAGGTCCACCCGGGGCCAGGCGGCGAGCGCCGCCTGCGGCGCGCGGACGTGCGCCCAGAGCGTGGGGCCCGCCCCGGCCACCTCGGCCCAGGGCAGCGCCCCCTCGAGGTCGAAGGGCCCGACGCGGCTCCGCACGAGCCGCTCGATGGCCGCGCCCGAGCCGAGCGCGGCGCCGAGGTCGGCCGCCAGCACGCGCAGGTACGTCCCCTTGCCGCAGACGACCCGGAGCGTCGCGCGCGGCGGGGCGACCTCCTCGAGCGTGATCGAGCGGACGACGACCTCGCGCGGCGCGCGCTCCACCGCGACGCCGGCGCGCGCCAGCTCGTAGAGCCGCCGGCCGTCGTGGTGGACCGCGGAGTACATCGGCGGCACCTGCGTGATCCGCCCGACGAACGGCCGGCAGGCCGCGGCGAGCCCGGCGGGCGTGAGCTCGGGCACCGGCGCCTCGGCGAGCACGCGCCCGCTCATGTCGTGCGTGTCGGTCGTGATCCCGAAGCGGACCGTCGCGACGTACTCCTTGTCCTGGTCCACGAGATACGGCATCAGCTTCGTCGCCTCGCCGATCAGGACCGGCAGCACGCCGGTGGCGTCGGGATCGAGCGTGCCGCCGTGGCCGACGCGCCGCACGCCGAGCTCGCGGCGGACCGCCGCGACCACGTCGAACGACGTCACGCCCGCGGCCTTGTCGACGACCAGCACGCCCGCATGGCCCGGGCGCCTCACGGCACCGGCCGGCCCCCGCCCGGCGC
The DNA here is from genome assembly GCA_001788495.1 of Candidatus Rokubacteria bacterium RIFCSPLOWO2_02_FULL_73_56. Lineage (GTDB taxonomy): Bacteria > Methylomirabilota > Methylomirabilia > Rokubacteriales > CSP1-6 > GWA2-73-35. Next base: position 35,003 of record MGCF01000155.1, on the reverse strand, counting down.
GGCCGCCAGCGCGGCGCGGACCGCGGCCAGCACGCGCGGGGTCGCCTCGCCGAGCCCGCCGGCCAGCGTGCAGCCGGCGGCGTTCGCGTGCCCGCCGCCGCCGAACTGCGCGGCGATCCGCTGCACGTCCACGTCGCCCTTGGCCCGGAGGCTCACCTTCACCGCGTCGCCCTGCTCCCGCAGCAGGCAGGCGACGCGCACGGAGACGACGGAGCGCGGATAGTTGACCAGCTCCTCGGACTCGATGAAGCGCTCCGGCAGGGCGCCGGCCGGCAGCGCGAGCCACGCCAGGCGCCCGTCGTCGCTCAGCTCCACGCGTCGCAGCGCCTCGCCGAGCCAGGCGAGCGCGTCGGGCGCGCGCCGCTCGTAGAGCCACTCGGACACGAGCGCCGGCCGGGCGCCCGCGGCGACGAGCGCGGCGGCGATGCGGAAGGTGCGCTCGGTCACGTTGGAGTAGCGGAACGAGCCGGTGTCGGTGTGGATCGCGGTGAACAGGTTGGTCGCGATCGCCGGCGTGAGCGGCCAGCCGAGGGCGAGGAGCAGCTCGTAGACCATCTCGCCGGTCGCCGAGGCCGACACGTCGATCCAGTTGACGTCGCCGTAGCGCCGGTTGTCCGGGTGGTGGTCGATGTTCACGACGAGGCCGCCGGCGCGGCGCGCCTGGTCGATGAGCCCCTCGGTCCGCTGCGGGTTCGGGCAGTCCGTGAGCACCGTGACGTCGAGGGCGCCCTCGATCGCCGCGCACGCGCGGTACCGGTCCACGCCCGGCAGGAAGCCGAGCGCCGCCGGGGCCGCGTGCGGGCCGCCGTAGGTCACGCGCCAGTCGCGCGTCTCGAGCGCCTGCCCGAGCGCCAGGAGCGTGCCGAGGACGTCGGCGTCCGGGTGGACGTGACCCAGCATGAGCGCGCGCCCGCCGGCCCGCGCGAACGGCGCCAGCACGGCGGGCGTCGGCGCCGGCCCCCGATGCTCCACCGCGGCGCTCATTCGGAGGGCTTCGCGTCGAGCCCCCGGAGCAGCGCCTGGATCCGGGCGGCGTGCTCCATCGAGCGGTCGGGGCGGAAGTCGAGCTCGGGCGTCACCCGGAGGTCGAGGTGGTGCCGGAGCCAGTTGCGGACGAAGCCGCGCGCGCTCCCCAGCGCGGCGAGCGACGCGGCCCACTGCGCCTCGTCGCCCAGCACCGAGACGAAGACCTTCGCGAGGCGCAGGTCCTTCGTCGTGTCCACCTCGGTCACCGTGACGAAGCCGAGCCGCGGGTCCTTCAGCTCGCGCTGGAGCAGGGTCGAGATCTCCTCCTTGATGAGCTGGTTGATCCGGTCGAGCCGCTTGCCCTGCATCAGAGGATCTCCACCGACACGTCGATGACCCGCCCCTCGACGTTGGCCTCGATGAAGTCGAGCGCCTTGGACACCACCTCGTTGGCGTGCCGCGAGTCGCGGGCGACGCAGGCGACGGCGAGCGTCGCGCGCTGCCAGGCATCGAGGTGGTCCACCTCGGCGACCGCGACCTCGAAGCGCGCGCGCACCCGCTCCTTCAGCCCCTTGAGGACGTGGCGCTTGCCCTTCAGCGAGCCCACGTCGGGCAGGTGGAGCTCGACGGTCCCCACCGCGACCCGCGCGACCGACACGACGTGCCCGGCGCGCCGCTAGAGCGTGCGCGCCACTTCCTCGGTCGTGAAGACCTCGACGACGTCGCCCGCCTGGATCGCGTTCACGCCGTCCACACCGATGCCGCACTCGAGCCCCGCGAGCACCTCGCGGACGTCGTCCTTGAACCGCTTGAGCGAGCCGACCGTGCCCTCGCCCACCACGTCGCTGCCGCGGCGCACCCGCGCCTTCGCGCCGCGCACGATCTTGCCCTCCGTCACGTACGAGCCGCAGATGGGGCCGAGCTTCGAGATCACGAAGATCTGGCGCACCTGGGCTCGGCCGAGCGCGGTCTCGCGGATCTCGGGCGCGAGCATGCCCGCGAGCGCCGCCCGCAGGTCGTTGATCGCCTCGTAGATGACGTTGTAGCTGCGGAGGTCGACGCCGCTGGCCTGCGCCTGCGTGGCGGCCTTCGGCTCCGCCTTGACGTTGAAGCCCAGCACCACGGCGTTCGACGCCGACGCGAGCATGACGTCGCTCTCGTTGATCGCGCCGACCGAGCTGTGGATGACCTTGAGCTTGACCTCGTCCGTGGACAGCCGCTCGAGCGCCTCGGTGAGCGCCTCGACGGAGCCCTGCACGTCGGCCTTGAGGATCAGGCGGAGCTCCTTGATCTCGCCGCTCTGGATCTGCTTCTGCAGCCCCTCGAGCGTGATGCGGGTCGCGGCCTTGCCCTTGAGCTTGTCGCGCTCCTGGCGCATCCCCGCGATCTGCCGCGCCTTGCGCTCGTCCGAGACCGCCACGAGCACGTCGCCCGCCGCGGGCACGCCGGAGAGCCCCTGGATCTCGACCGCGTCCGAGGGCCCGGCCTCCCGGGTCTTCTTGCCGCTCGGGTCGATGAGCGCCCGGATGCGGCCCGAGTGCGCGCCGACGACCACCGCGTCGCCCTCGTGGAGCGTGCCGTTCTGGATCAGGACGGTCGCGACGGGGCCGCGCCCGCGATCGAGCCGGCCCTCGATGATCACGCCCCTGGCCGCGCGGGCGGGGTTGGCCTTCAGCTCGAGGATCTCGGACTGCAGCGCGGTCATCTCGAGCAGCTGGTCGATGCCGATACCCTTCTTGGCGGAGGTCGGCACGAAGATCGTCTGGCCGCCCCAGTCCTCGGGCACGAGCCCGAGGCTCGACAGCTCGCGCTTGACGCGCTCGGGGTCGGCCTCCGGCTTGTCGATCTTGTTCACGGCCACGATGATCGGGACGTTCGCGGCGCGGGCGTGGTTGAGCGCCTCCTGCGTCTGCGGCATCACGCCGTCGTCGGCGGCGACGACGAGGATGACGATGTCCGTCGCCTGCGCGCCCCGCGCGCGCATCGCGGTGAACGCCTCGTGACCCGGCGTGTCGAGGAACGTGACCTTGCCGTGCTTGGTCACCGCCTGGTAGGCGCCGATGTGCTGGGTGATGCCGCCGAACTCCTTCTCGGCGACCTTCGACTTGCGGATCGCGTCCAGCAGCGACGTCTTGCCGTGGTCGACGTGGCCCATGACCGTGACGACCGGCGGTCGCAGGCTGAGCTGCGCGGAATCGAGGTCCTCCTCGTCGACGACGTCCCCCTCGACCGAGCGGATCTCCAGGTCGAACCCGAACCTGTCGGCGGCGAGCTTGGCCGCCGTCGCGTCGAGCAGCTCGTTCACCGTCGCCATGACGCCCAGCTCGAGCAGCGCCTTGATCACCTCGCCGGACTTCCGCCGCATCTTCTCGGCGAGCTCGCCGACGGTGACCGACTCCGGGACGCGGATGAGCTCGCGGCGGACCTCGACCGGCGCCGCGGGCGGCGCCTCGACCGCCGTGGCGGCCGGCGCCGCGACCGCCGCGGGGGCCGCCGGGGCCGCGGCCGCGGCCGGGCGCGGGGCCGGCGCGGCGGGCCGCGCGGGCAGAGGCGACGGCGCGGGCCGGGGCGGCGCCGCGGTCACCCGCGGCGGTGCGAACGGTCCCACCGGCTGGCGCGACGGGCGCGACGGCGCCGCGGGCGCCGGGCGCTCGAGCGGCCGGAACGGGACGATCTTCGGCTCGGGCTTCTTCGGGGTCGGCGGTGCGGCCGGCCCCGGCGGGGGCGCCACGGTCGCCGCGGGCTTCAGCGGCACCGGCGGCTCGAGCGGCGGCACGGGCGCGCCCGGCTCGACCGGCGCCACGGGCTCCGGCGGCGCGGGCGGCACGAGCGGCGGCTCCGGCGCGATCTCGACCGGCCTGGGCTTGACGATCGTCGCCGCCGGCTTGACCTCGACCGCCGCCGCCGCCTCGACCTCGGCCTCGACCGGCTTGGGCTTGCGGGCCCGCGGCGCGGGCTTCCCCGCGGGGGCGCCCTCCGCCGTCACCGCCGCGGTCTTCGGCGCCTTCGGCTTCGCCGCGCGCTTCGGCTTGGGCTCCTCGGGGAGCTCCCGGCCGCGGCCGAGCTTGACCCGCAGCGCGTTCGCGAGCGTCGTGTCCACGGGACTCATGGCGCGCAGGCCCTTCTGCCCCATCTCGTCGGCGGCGAGCATGAGATCCTTGCTCGTCACGCCGAGCTCCTTCGCCAGCTCGATCAGTTTGACCTTCGCTGCCACGTCCCCCTCACCTCCTCGATGTCGTTCTGCTGCTGTCGCCCGTCGCCCCCGCGCGCGCGGCGGCCTGCACACTCACCGCCAGGTCCGGCGCGAGCTCGCACGCGCGCCGGAACGCGTGGGCGAGCCGACCCCGGTCGAGCCCCCGCGCGACGCACGCCGGCTCCGGGCACACGTACGCGCCGCGGCCGTGGGCGCGCGCCCGCGCGTCCACGACGACGACACCGCGCGCGCTCCGCACGAGACGCACCAGCTCCCGCTTGGGCCGCACGCGGCGGCACCCCAGACACGTGCGCCCGGGCTCAGGCCTCATGCGGGCGCCGGCGTCTCCTCGGGGCCCTCGGGCGAGTCCGCCGCCTGCGCCGCCACCCACGCCTCGGCGGCCGTGTAGAGCGCGTCGGCCCGGTCGCCCACCTCGGGCAGCGCGCCGAGCCGCTCGCGGCCGGCCTCGACGATCGCCGCGGGCGAGCCGAGCCCCGCCCTGACGAGCGCGCTCACGACCTCCGGGCTCGCGCCCGGCAGCGCGTCGAGCGCCGCCCGTTCCACGAGGGCCGCGGCGCTCTGCGCGCGCTCGGCCTCCACCTCCGCCTCGCTCTTGATGTCGATCCGCATGCCGGTGAGCTTGGCCGCGAGCCGCGCGTTCTGCCCCTTCTTGCCGATCGCGAGCGAGAGCTGGTTGTCCGGGACGATCACGAGCGCCGACGGCAGGCCCTCGGGCCCGGCCTCGCCCTCGGGCGCCTCGGTGATCGTGACCGACGACACCTTGGCCGGCGAGAGCGCGCGCGCCACGAACGTCGCCGGGTCGTGCGACCACTCGATGATGTCGATCTTCTCGCCCCGGAGCTCGCGGCTGATGACCTGGATGCGCGTGCCGCGGAGCCCCACGCACGCGCCGATCGGATCCACGTCGCGCTTGGTCGAGGCCACGGCGACCTTCGCGCGCTCGCCCCCCTCCCGTGCCGCGGCCTTCACGAGCACGATCCCCTCCTGGATCTCCGGGATCTCGGTCTCGAACAGCCGCGCGAGGTACCCCGGGTGCGTGCGCGAGAGGGAGATCTGCGGCCCCTTCGCCGTCCGCCGGACCTCCAGCACGTACGCGCGGATGCGGTCGCCGGGGTTGTAGCGCTCGCCCGGGATCTGCTCCCGCTCGGGCAGGATGGCCTCGGCCTTGCCGATCTCGAGGATGACGTTGCGCTTCTCGATCCGGTGCACCACGCCGCGCAGGATCTGGCCCTCCTTGCCGGCGAACTCCGCGTAGATGCCCTCGCGCTCCGCGTCGCGCACCTTCTGGAGGATCACCTGCTTGGCCGTCTGGGCCGCGATCCGGCCGAAGTCCTGCGGCGGCCGCTCCTGCTCGAGCTCGAGCTCGACGCCCAGCTCGGCCTCGCTGTTGAGCGCCTTCGCGTCCACCAGGCTGATCTCGGTCCGGTCGTCGCCGACCTCCTCGACGACCTTCTTGCGGCAGTACAGCCGCAGGTCGCCGCTCTTGCGGTCGATGTGGATGCGGGCGTTGTCCGCGTTCCCGAGGCTCTTCCGCGACGCCGAGAGCAGGGCGGACTCCAGCGCCTCGAAGAGGATCTCCTTGTCGATCCCCTTCTCGCGTCCGATCTGCTCGATGACGTTGATCAGCTCTCGGTTCATACCCTTCGTCGTCTACGCCGGATTCTACGCCCTGCGGGGCCAGGGGACCTCCGCCTCCAGGCGCGCCTTGGTCAGCGTCGCGCGGGGGAGGCGCACCTCCCCACCGTCACCCTCGAGAACGAGCCAGTCGGGCTCCACCGCCACGAGCCGCCCGCGGACCTCGTGGCCGCCCGCCTGCCAGCAGCGTACGCGCCGGCCGACGGCCCAGCGGAACTCGCGCTCCGTGCGCAGGAGCCGCTCCAGGCCGGGCGACGAGACCTCCAGGTCGTACGCCTCGTCGATGACCGCCGCCGCGTCGAGCACGTCGCCCGCCTCGCGGGACAGGCGCTCGCAGTCCGCGATCCCGACGCCGCCCGGCTTGTCGACGTACAGCCGCAGCACGCCGCGGGGCCGGAGGAGCCGCCACTCGAGATCCACCAGCTCGAGCCCGTGGCCCCGGATGATCGGCAGCACGACCTCCTCGATCCGGGCGACCTGCTCGGCCTCATCCATTCCGGGCTCAACCCCCGACGACCCCGAAAAACCAAAAAAGCGGGCAACGCCCACTTTTTCAAGAATTTAGCACGTATCGTCCGCCGAGGCAAGCTCGCGGACGCCTGGCGGGGCCAGGCGACGCCGGGCTACGGCGTGGCGAGCCCGGCGCGGAGGGTCCGCACGGCGTCGACGACCCCGTCGCAGGACGTCCGGATCTCCTGGCGGGTCCTGCGGCAGCGCACCTCGACCACGCCCTCCTTGGCGAAGGCGTTGCCGACGGTCACGCGGACCGGGATGCCGAGCAGGTCGGCGTCCTTGAACTTCACGCCGGGCCGCTCGTCGCGGTCGTCGAGGATCGCCTCGAGCCCCTGCCGCCAGCACGCGGCGTAGATCGCCTCGGCGGCGGCGACCTGGGCCGCGTCCTTGGCGCCCACCAGGACGATGTAGACGTGGTAGGGGGCGATGGCCCAGGGCCAGACGATGCCGTCGGCGTCGCTCCCCTGCTCCACCGCGCTCGCGGCGATGCGCGCGGGGCCGATGCCGTAGCTGCCCATGACGATCGGCCGCTCGTGCCCGGCCTCGTCGAGGTACATCGCCTTGAGCGGCACGGAGTACTTCGTGCCGAGCTTGAAGATGTTGCCGATCTCGATCACCCGCTCGACGTCGAGCGGGGTACCGCAGCGCGGGCAGGCCTCGCCCGCGGCCACGGTGTGCAGGTCGACGAAGCGGCACTCGAAGTCCCGGCCCGCGGCGACGCCCCGGAGGTGGAAGCCCTCGCGGTTGGCCCCGACGACCCAGGCGCCCGCGCGGAGGGCCTCGTCGGCCAGCACCGGCACCGGCGCCCCGACCGGGCCGACGGAGCCCACCGGCGCGCCGAGGGCCTCGCGCACCTCGTCGGGGTGGGCCGGCCGGGGCTCCTCGCCGAGCGCGCGCGCGAGCTTGCGCTCGTGCAGCGCGTGGTCGCCGCGGACGAGGGCGAGCACCGGCCCCGCCTTCGGCGCCACGTAGAGGAGCGACTTGATCGTGAGCCGCGGGTCGATCCCGAGGAGCGCCGCGACCTCGGCGATCGTGCGAACGCCCGGCGTCGGAACCTCCTCGCGCGTCCACGCCGGGAACGCGGGCGGCGCGGGCACGCCCGTCGCCAGCTCGACGTTGGCGGCGTAGCCGCAGGCCGGGCTGCGGCAGATCGCGATCTCGTCCTCGCCCGCCGGGCTCGGCGCCATGAACTCGTGCGAGCCGAGCCCGCCCATCATGCCGGGGTCCGACTGCACCACGTGGTACCTGAGCCCGCAGCGGTCGAAGATGCGGCGATACGCGGCCTCGTGCGCGGCGTACGAGCGCTCGAGCGCCTCGGTGTCGGGGTCGAGGGTGTAGGAGTCCTTCATGACGAACTCGCGCGTGCGCAGGACGCCCGAGCGCGGCCGCGCCTCGTCCCGCTCCTTGGTCTGGATCTGGTACCAGATCTGGGGCAGGTCGCGGTAGGAGCGGATCTCGCGGGCGGCGAGCCAGGCGACGACCTCCTCGTGCGTCATGCCGAGGCACATGTCGCGCCCGTAGCGGTCCTTGAGCCGGAACATCTCGCCGCCGATCGCGTCCCAGCGGCCCGACTCGCGCCAGATCTCGGCGGGGTGGATCACGGGCATCGTGATCTCCTGCCCGCCGATCGCGTTCATCTCCTCGCGGAGAATCGCGCTGACCTTGTCGAGCACGCGCTGGCCGAGCGGCAGGTAGACGTACACGCCCGCGGCGAGCTGCCGGACGAGGCCGGCGCGGACCATCAGCCGGTGGGAGAGCGCCTCGGCGTCGGCAGGGTCTTCCCGGAGCGTGGGGACGAGGGACCGCGAGCGCCGCACGGCTACGGCGCGCCCTTCTTCTTGTTCGCCCCCCGGACCCCCGGACGGTAGCGGAGGCGCTCGACCGGCGCACCGCCGGCGATGTGGGACCGGAAGATCTCGCCGAGGTCGGCGGCCTGCACACCGCAGTACCACACGTCGTCGGGGTAGACGACCAGCATCGGGCCCCAGCCGCATTGCGAGAGGCAGCCCGCCTTGTTGATGCGGACGTCGTCCGTGAGGCCGGCCCGCGCGACCTCGCCGCGGAGCTCCTTCACGAAGGCCTCGACGTCGCCCTGGGTCGGGCAGGTGTCGCCCGACGTGCACACGAAGACGTGCGTCCGGTACTGGCCCATCAGGGCGCGGCGGGCCCCCCCTGCGCGGCCCGGCGCTCGGCGAGGTAGCGGTCGACCTCCTCGCGCATTGCCTGGACGATCTCCGCCTCGGGCACCTTGCGGATGACCTCGCCGTTCTTGAAGATGAGCCCGATCCCGCGGCCGCCGGCGACCCCGATGTCCGCGGCGCGCGCCTCGCCCGGCCCGTTGACCTCGCAGTTGTGGAGCGTGGCCCCGGGCACCGCGAAGGAGGGCTCGCCCTCCACCTCGAGGTTGTGCACCGGCCCCTGGTACCGGACGCGCCGCGTCGCGCGCACGCCGACGTAGAGGGCCTGCGCGTCCAGCGCCACCTGGCCCGGGCGCGGGCTCGTGGGCCCGCCGACGGCCTCCGGCAGCCCCAGCACCGCCCGGAGCCGCGCGAGCGCGGCTCGCGAGGTCACGGAGACCACCCAGTGGCGATGCCGGGCGCGCTGGTCCCGGTGGTGGAGGAACGCGGCGATGCCGAGCCGGAGCAGGATCTGGTGGACCTGCAGCGCGAGCGCCTGCGACGAGGTCACGTACGTCGCCCGCGCGTAGCCGCGCACGCGCCCGACGTAGCCGTCGCCCTCCCAGAGTGCCCGCACCAGCGCGCGCTGCTTGTCGTGGGGCAGCCGCAGCATCCAGGCCGGCAGGCGCTTGGCGTACGCGCCGCGGCCGAACAGCCCCTCGAGCAGCGTGCCGAGCGCGAGCGAGTGCGCGATGACCTCGGCGGTGTGGCGTCGGTGGCGGACGTCGGCTCGCAGCCCGAGCCCGACCAGGATGGCGCGCAGCCGGTCGACGTACGCGGTCTCCCGCTCGTGGAAGTAGAAGCCCTGCTGGTGGGGCTTGCCGGCCTTGCCGGAGAGGCTCCCCTCGGCGAGATAGTACCCCGCCAGCGTCAGGAAGTCGTCGTCCACGGGCACCTCGCCGAGGCCGCCCGCCGGGAGCGTCGCCCGGTCCTCCTTGTCCTGGAGCACCGGGTACGCGACGACCCAGCCGGGGCGCAGCTCGCCGGCCGGCACCCACCGCGGCACCGCGCCCGACTCCAGCACGCGCTGGACGTGCGGGCGCCTGTCCCGGCCGGCCTTCCGCCGCGTCGGCCGCGGCAGGGCCCACACGGGGTGGTTCTCGGTGAGCCGGAACGGGACGAAGCCCGTCGGGTGCACTTCCACGAGCTCACCGTCGAAGCGATGGGTCGTGGCCAGGACGACCCGCCGCGCGGTGCCGTCCTTCGCCAGCACCTCGTCGCCCTCGGCGACCGCCTCGACGGCCTTCGGCCCCTCGGGGGTGACGACATCCTGGCCCGGCGGGAGGCACCCCATGACGGCGATGTGGATCTCCTCGTTGAGTCCGCGGAACTCGTCCTCGACCTGCTTGGCGAGCCTGACGAGGTCCACGTCGGCGCGCCCGCACGACGGACACGACACGAAGGTGAGCCCGCCCGTACGCAGCCCGAGCGACTTGAGGATGTCGATCCCGACCCGCACCTCCTCGGTCGGGTCCGCCGAGAGCGAGACGCGGATCGTGTCGCCGATGCCCTCGGAGAGCAGCGCGCCGAGCCCCACGGCCGACTTGATCGTGCCGACCCCGGGCGTGCCGGCCTCGGTGACGCCGAGATGGAAGGGATAGTCCACCCGGTCGGCGAGCATCCGGTACGCCTGGATCATCATCCGCGGGTCCGAGGCCTTCAGCGACACCTTCAGCTCCGGGTAGCCACAGTCCTCGAGGATCCGGATGTGCCGGAGCGCCGACTCCACCATCCCCTCCGCCGTCGGCCCGCCGTGCTTCGCCAGGAGATCCTTCTCGAGCGAGCCGGCGTTCACGCCGATGCGGATCGGGATCCTCCGGTCCTTGGCGACGGCGACGACCTCCTGCACGAACGGCGTGCCGCCGATGTTGCCGGGGTTCAGGCGGAGCCCGTCCACGCCCTGCGCGAGCGCGATCAGCGCGAGCTTGTAGTTGAAGTGGATGTCGGCGACGAGCGGGATCCGGATCTGCCGCTTGATCTCGCCGAGCTTCTCGGCGGCCTCCCGCACCGGGACCGCGCACCGGACGACGTCGCAGCCCGCGGCCTCGAGCGCCCAGATCTCCAGCAGGGTCGCCTGGACGTCGCGCGTGTCGGTCTTGGTCATCGACTGGACGGTGATCGGGGCGTCGCCCCCCACCTTCACGCCGCCCAGCTGGATCTGCCGCGTCTTCCGCCGTGTGAGCATGAGCCGTCCCGTCCGCCTATCTGAAGATCTTGAAGGCGTCGATCCGCACGAGGTCGTTGTAGAGCGCGTAGACCATCAGCAGCATCAGCAGGACGAAGCCGAGCTGCTGCGCGGCCTCCCGCTTCCTGAGCGAGAGCGGCCGTCCCATGATCGCCTCGATCACGAAGAAGAACAGGTGCCCCCCGTCGAGCATCGGCACCGGCAGGAGGTTCAGCACCGCCAGGTTCACGCTGATGATCGCGGTGAACAGGGCGAGCGAGGCCAGGCCCTCCTTCGCCTGCCGGCCGGCCTCCGCGGCGATCTGGATCGGGCCGCCGATGTTCGAGCGATCGATCGTCCCGAGGACGAGCTTCCAGAACCCCTTCACGACGAGCTCGGTCATGTCCCACGTCTTGACGAACCCGTACCAGACGGCGACGACGGGAGTGTAGGCCTCGTAGCGCACCACCTTCGTCGTGATCCCGACGCCGATCCGCCCGATCTCGGTCTCCTGGCCGCCCGCACCGCGCTCGCGGACGCCCGCCGCGGTCACGGGACGCGAGAGCGGCCGGCCCTCGCGCTCCAGCGCGAGGTCGAAGGTCTGGTGGGCGCGCTTCTGGATGCTCTGCATCATCTCGTCCGGCGAGTACACGGGCTGGCCCGCGACCGCGCGGACGAGGTCGCCGACGCGCATCCCGGCCTTCTCGGCGGGCGAGCCGGGCGTCACCGAGCTGATCTGCGGCGTCAGCTGGGGGCCGGCGCCGAGCTCCCAGGCCTCGCGCGGCTCGCGGAAGATCGGGTCGCGCACGGTCGTCCGGCGGGGCGTCACGCTGAGCGCCTGCTCGGCGCCCGCGCGCCGCACCGTGAGCGCGAGCGCGCGCCCGCGCGCGTCCGCGACGGCGCGCTCGAGGTCCTCCCAGTGCCGGACCGCGCGGCCGTCCACGGCGACCACCAGATCGCCGGTCCGGAGCCCCGCGGCGGCGGCGGGGCCGCCCTCGGTGACCCGCCCGATCAGCGGCGGCCACACGGGCCGTCCGAGCGTGGCGAGCGCGATCGTGAAGATGACCGCCGCGAGCACGAAGTTCATCCCGGGCCCGGCGAACACGATCAGGAAGCGGGCCCACAGGGGCTTGAGGCCGAACGCCTTCTTCGGGTCGAAGGCGGTCGTCCCGCCGCCGCCCTCGAGCGGGTTCTCCTCCCCCAGCATCTTCACGTAGCCGCCCATCGGGATCGCGGACAGGCAGTACTCCGTCTCCTTGCCGCGCCAGCGCAGGATGACCGGCCCGAACCCGATCGAGAAGCGCTCGATGCCCACGCCGCACAGGCGCGCGACCAGGAAGTGGCCGAGCTCGTGGATCAGGATGAGGACCCCGATGACGACGACGAAGGAGACGAGCGTCGTCACGAGGGCCGCCCCCCGCCGCGCGTCTCGATCGCCCGGGCCACCGCCCGCCGCGTCTCGACGTCCACCGCCACGCACGCCTCGATCGACGCGGGGTCCCCGGCGCGCGAGCCGTCGAGCGCGCCCTCGATCAGCTCGGCGATCGCGGTGAAGCCGATCCGCCGGTCGAGGAACGCCGCGACCGCGACCTCGTTGGCGGCGTTGAGCACCACCGGCGCGGCGCCGCCGCGCTCGAGCGCGACCCGGGCGAGCCGGAGGCACGGGAACTTGTCCGCGTCCGGCTCGAAGAACGTGAGCCGCCCGACGCGCGCGAGGTCGAGG
>MGCF01000155.1:15333-22554 GCA_001788495.1 Candidatus Rokubacteria bacterium RIFCSPLOWO2_02_FULL_73_56 | reverse complement strand
TCGAAGAGCCAGCGCGCCTCGATGATCTCGAGCCCCTTGTTCATCAGCGTGGCCGAGTCGATCGTGATCTTCGCGCCCATCTTCCACGTCGGGTGCCGGAGCGCGTCCTCGACGGTCACGTGGGCGAGTCGCGCCGCGGGCGTCTCGCGGAAGGGCCCGCCGGACGCCGTCAGGAGGATCCGGTGCACGTCGCCGCGGTTGTGGCCCTGCAGGCACTGGAAGACCGCGCTGTGCTCCGAGTCCACCGGGAGCAGCGTCACCCCCCGCGCGCGGGCGGCCGCCGTCATGAGGCTGCCCGCCATCACGAGCGTCTCCTTGTTCGCGAGCGCCACGGCGCGCCCGGCGCGGATCGCGGCCATCGTGGGCAGGAGCCCGGCCGCCCCGACGAGCGCGGAGACGACGATGTCGGCGTCGGCGTCGCGCGCGACCGCCACGAGCCCGGCGGGCCCGGCGAGCAGCTCGGGCCGCGGCGCGGGCAGCGTCGCCGCGAGCCGGTCGACGGCGGCCGGGTCGAGCAGCGCGACCGCGCGCGGCGAGTACTTCCGGCAGAGGTCCGCGATCAGCTCCACGTTCGAGCCGCGGGCCGCCAGGCCCGCGACGGCGAACTCCTCCGGGAAGCTCGAGACGAGCTCGAGCGTGCGCAGGCCGATCGAGCCGGTGGCGCCGAGCAGCGTGATGCGCTTCACGCGGCCAGCCCCGTCCAGGTCGCGAAGTAGAAGAGCGCCGGCGTGCTGAAGAGCAGGCTGTCGAGCCGGTCGAGCACGCCGCCGTGGCCCGGCACGAGGCCGCCCGTGTCCTTGGCGCCCACGCTGCGCTTGATCACCGACTCCGCGAGGTCGCCGACCTGGCCGACCACGCCCAGGAGCGCGCCGGCACCGAGGCTGGCCGCGAGCGGCCACTCCGGCAGGAGCCATGCCCCGAGCGCCAGGGCCGTCGCCCCCGAGGCGAGGAGCTGGGCGAGCGCGCCCTCCACGGTCTTCCGCGGGCTGATCACCGGCGCGAGCCGGCGCCGGCCGAGCGCCGAGCCGACGAGGTAGGCGGCCGACTCGCCGATCCACGTCACGCCCACGAGGAACAGGATCAGCGCGGGGCCGTCGGCGAGCCGCTGCAGCAGGAGCGCGTGGCCGAGGAGCCAGCTCACGTACGTGAGGCCGAGGAGCACGATCGTCACCGCCTCCGCGGACGGCGCCCGCCGCGTCCAGATCGGCACGCTCAGGACGACGAGGACCGCGAGGGCCAGCGCGGGGATCGGCCCGCCCGGCGTGCGGAACGACGCGGTGACGGCGACGCCCGCGACGACGCCGAGCCAGCGATGCGTCGACCGTCCGGCGCGGGCGAAGATCCGCCCGAGCTCCCAGGACGCGGCGCCGGCGAGGCCGAGGACCAGCGCCTCGAAGACCCACCCCGGCGCCCGCGTCACGACCCAGACGAAGGCCGGGACCGACACGAGCGCGGTGAGCGCACGGGTCCAGAGCGCGGAGCCCGGCATCGCGTCCTGCCGCACCGCGGCCATCGTCAGGTCGCCCACGTCACGCCCCCACCGGCCCTCACACGCCACCGAAGCGGCGCGTGCGCCCCTGGAACTCGGCGACGGCGCGGTAGAGGTCCGCGGCGCTGAAGTCGGGCCACAGCGTCGGGGTCACGAGCAGCTCCGTGTAGGCGATCTGCCACAGGAGGAAGTTCGACACGCGCATCTCGCCGCTCGTGCGGACGAGCAGATCCGGATCCGGCACGTCGGCCGCGTAGAGGGCCTGGCCGATGTGCGCCTCGCTGATCTCCTCGGGCGCGAGCTCGCCCGCGCGGACGCGCGCCGCGAGGGCCCGGAAGGCGTCCACGAGCTCGTCGCGCCCACCATAGTTGAACGCCATCAAGAGCTGCATCCCGGTGTTGTTCCGTGTCTCGTGCGCGACCCGCTCCATGCCCCGCCGCACGCCGGCCGGCACGCCGTTGGCGCGGCCGAGCACCCGGAGGCGCACGTTGCGCGCCATGAGCTCGGGGAGCTCGGAGTGGACCGAGCGCTCGAGCAGGCTCATGAGCGTCGAGACCTCGTCCTCCGGCCGGTTCCAGTTCTCGGTCGAGAAGGCGTAGAGCGTCAGGTAGCCCAGGCCGAGCGTGTCCGCCGCGCGCACCACCGCGCGGGCGGCCTTGACCCCCTCCCGGTGTCCGGCGACGCGCGGGAAGCCGCGCTGCGTCGCCCAGCGGCCGTTGCCGTCCATGATGACGGCGACGTGCCGGGGCAGCGGCTGCGCCCGCACGAGCTCGAGCAGCTCGGCCTCGCCCGGCTGGTCGACCGGGCGGTCCACCGGCGCGCGCGTCCCCTTCACGGCCATGCGACGGTCATCTCACAGGGCGTCAAAACGTCAAAATTTCCTGCTCCTTCTTCTTCAGGAGCTCGTCGACCTTCGCGATGTGCCTGTCCGTGACCTTCTGGATCTGGTCGTGACCGCGCCGCTCCTCGTCCTCGGAGACCTTCGTGTCCTTCGCCATGGCCTTGAGCTTGTCGTTCGCCTCGCGGCGCACGTTGCGCACCGCCACGCGCGCCTCCTCGGCCATCTTGTGGATGGTCTTCACGAGCTGCTTGCGCCGCTCCTCGGTCGGCGTCGGCATCGTGAGCCGGAGGACCTTGCCGTCGTTCGCCGGCGTGATCCCCAGGTCGGAGGCGATGATCGCCTTCTCGACCGCCTTGAGCTGGGCGGCCTCCCACGGCTGGATCACCAGCGTGCGCGCGTCGGGGACCGAGATCGACGCCATCTGGTTGATGGGCGTCTGCGTGCCGTAGTAGTCGACGCGGATGACGTCGAGCAGCCCGGTCGAGGCGCGGCCCGTCCGCACGCTCGCGAACTCGCGCCCGAGCGTGTCGACCGCCGTCGACATCCGAGCCTCGAGATCCTTCAGCAACGCCTGCATGCCGTTACCCTCCCGACGACACGATCGAGCCCACTGGCTCGCCGAGCACGATCCGCTTGATGTTACCGGAGCGCGTCAGGTCGAACACGATGATCGGCAGCTTGTTGTCCATGCACAGGGAGATCGCGGCCGAGTCCATCACGTGGAGCCCGCGGTTCAGGACCTCGATGTACGTCATGCGCGCGAGCCGCTGGGCGCCCGCGTCCTGCTTGGGGTCGGCCGAGTAGATGCCGTCCACCTTCGTCGCCTTCATGATCGCATCGGCGCCGATCTCGACCGCGCGCAGCGCCCCGGCCGTGTCGGTCGTGAAGAACGGATTGCCGGTGCCGGCGGCGAAGATCACGACCCGCCCCTTCTCGAGGTGCCGCATGGCGCGCCGCCGGATGTACGGCTCGGCCACCGCGCGCATCTCGATCGCCGAGAGCAGCCGCGTCTGCAGCTCGGCCTTCTCGAGCGCGTCCTGCAGCGCGAGCGCGTTGATCACGGTCGCGAGCATGCCCATGTAGTCGGCCGTCGCGCGATCCATGCCGCCCACGCTCGCGGCCACGCCCCGGAAGATGTTGCCGCCGCCGATGACGATCGCGAGCTGGACGCCGAGCGCGACGACGTCCTTGACCTCGACCGCGATCCGGTCGAGCACCGCCGGATCGATCCCGTAGCCCCGGTCCCCGGCGAGGGCCTCGCCGGAGAGCTTCAGGACGACGCGGCGGTACGCGGGACGGGCGCCGCCGGCCTCCGGCGTCCCGCTCATTCGCCCTCGCCCACCAGGAAGCGCACGAAGCGCCGGACCACGATGCGCTCGCCCGTCTTCGCGTTCACGCCGTCGACCAGGTCCCGCACCCGCGTCTGGCCCGAGGCGTCCCGGATGAACGGCTGCTCGAGCAGGCACTGCTCGCTGTAGAACTTCTCGAGCTTGCCCTCGATGATCCGGTCGACGACCTGGGGCGGCTTCTTCTGGTCGGCGAGCTGGCCGCGGTAGATCTCGCGCTCCTTCTCCGCCACCTCGGGCGGGATGTCCTCGCGCGCCACGTACCCGGGGTTGGCCGCCGCGATCTGCATGCCGAGGTCCTTCACCAGGTCCTGGAACGCCTCGGTCTTCGCCACGAAGTCGGTCTCGCAGTTGACCTCCACGAGGACGCCGAGCTTCGCGCCGGTGTGGACGTAGGCGCCGACCACGCCCTCGCGCGCCTCGCGGTGGGCGCGCTTGGCCGCCTGGGCCATCCCCTTCTTCCTGAGGTACTCGACGGCGCCGTCCAGGTCACCCCTGGCCTCCGCCAGCGCCTCCTTGCAGTCCATCACCCCCGCGCCCGTGCGCTCGCGGAGCTCCTTCACCTGCTGCGCACTCGACGCCATCGTCAGCCCTCCACCTCGGCGGCCGCCGCCTCGACGGCCTCCGCCGGGGCCTCCGGCGCCGCCTCGGCCTCGTCCTTGGCCAGCGTCCCCCGGCCCTCGTTGATCGCGTCGGCGATGCGCCCGGTGAGGAGCCGCACGGCCCGGATCGCGTCGTCGTTGCCCGGGATGGGGTAGTCGATCCCGGTGGGGTCGCAGTTGGTGTCCACGATCGCCACGATCGGGATGCCCAGGCGCTGCGCCTCGGCCACGGCGATCTTCTCCTTGCGCGGGTCGACGATGAACACCGACGACGGGAGCTGCTCCATCGCCTTGATGCCGATGAGCGCCTTCTCGAGCTTCTCGCGCTCGCGGTCGAGCTCGAGCGCCTCCTTCTTGGACACGCGCTCGAACTCGCCGGTCTCCTTCATCTCCTCGAGCTTCTTCAGGCGCGCGATCGACTTCCGGATCGTCGCGAAGTTCGTCAGCGTGCCGCCGAGCCAGCGCTGGTTGACGTAGAACATCCCGCAGCGGGTGGCCTCCTCGAACACGGTCTCCTGCGCCTGCTTCTTGGTGCCGACGAACAGCATCGTGCCGCCGCCAGCCGCGAGGTCGCGGACGGACGCGTAGGCCTCGCGGAACTTCTTGAGCGTCTTCTGGAGATCGATGATGTAGATGCCGTTTCGCTCGCCGAAGATGTACTTCTGCATCTTCGGGTTCCAGCGCTTGGTCTGGTGGCCGAAGTGCACTCCGGCCTCCAGCAGCTCCTTCATCGTCAACGCGGCCATGTCGCCTCCTTCGGTTTGCCACCGCCGCGCTGCGGAGCCCCGGGGCTCCGACCGAAAGGCGCGCGGCGTGCGTGATGTGACTACGTCGTGTACTTGCCGTTGATCCGGACGTACTCCTCGCTCAGGTCGCAGGTGAGGACGCGCTCCTCGCCCCGGCCGAGGCCGAGGTCGATCGTGATCGCGTACTCCGGGAGCGCCATGATCTCCCGCAGGCGGTCGAGCCGCGCGCCCTCGCGGAGCATCCCGCGCTCGACGAGCCGCTCGTCGTCGAACGCGATCGCGACCCTGTCCTGGTCCACCCGGGCCGCGGACTTGCCCAGCGCCATCATGATACGGCCCCAGTTCGGATCCTGCCCGTTGATCGCGGTCTTCACGAGCGGCGAGTTCGCGACGCTCCGCGCCGCCGCGAGCGCGTCCCGGTGGCTCGCCGCGCCGCGCACGGTGATCGCCACCAGCTTCGTCGCGCCCTCGCCGTCGCTCACGAGCATCCGCGCGAGCCGGCCCATCACCGCCTCGAGTCCCGTCGCGAACTGCCGGAGGCCGCGCCCGCCGGCCGCGAGCGGCCGGTTCTCGGCGAGGCCGTTGGCGAGCACCGCGACGGTGTCGCTCGTCGACTGGTCCGAGTCGACCGTGATCCGGTTGAACGAGCGATCCACCGCGCGGCGCGTGAGGGTCAGGAGCGGCCCGCGCCCGACGCCCGCGTCGGTGGCGACGAAGCAGAACATCGTCGCCAGGTGCGGCTCGAGCATCCCGACGCCCTTGGCGATCCCGCCGATCGTGACCGGGCGGCCGCCCAGCTCGAGGCGCAGCGCCGCCTCCTTCGTCCGCGTGTCGGTCGTGAGGATCGCCTCGGCGGCGGCCCGCCCGCCCTGCGGCGAGAGCGACTTCACGAGCTTCGGCAGCGCCGCGCGGATCCGGTCCATCGGGAGATGCACGCCGATCACGCCGGTGGATGCGACCAGCACGTGCGTCGCCGGGATGCGCAGGAGCTCGGCCGCGAGCCGCGCCATCTCCCGGGCGTCGCGGATCCCGCGCTCGCCGGTGCAGACGTTCGAGCAGCCGCTCGACGCGAGGATCGCCTGGGCGGTGCCGCCACGCGCGTGCTCGGCGGAGACGACCACCGGCGCGCCCTTGACCTGGTTCGCGGTGAACACGGCGGCGACGCGCGCCGGGGCGGAGGAGTAGATCAGCGCGAGGTCCTTCTTGCCGCCCGACTTGATCCCGGCGGCCACGCCGCCCGCGTGGATGCCCGGGACGGCCGTGATGCCGCCGTCGAGCCACTCCAGCTCGGCCATTTACGGGTACACCGGCGGCGCGTCGAGGCCCGTCCGCTCGGGCCAGCCGAGCAGGACGTTGAGGTTCTGGATGCCGTTCGCCGAGCCGCCCTTGCCGAGGTTGTCGATCGCCGACACGCAGACGGCCCGGCCGGTGCGCGGGTCCGCGACGACGGTCACGTCGCAGTAGTTCGAGCCGACGACCGCCCGCGTCGTCGGCCGCTCACCCTCGTCGAGCACGCGCACGAACGGCTCGCCCGCGTAGAACTCGCGGTAGACGTCGAGCAGCCGCGCGGTCGAGGCCGCCGTCGCGAGCGGCACCGAGGCCGTCGTGTAGAGGCCCCGGTTGAGCGGGAGCAGGTGCGGCGTGAACGCGACCCGCACGGGGGCGCCCGCGAGCGCGCCGAGCTCCTGCTCCATCTCCGGCGTGTGGCGGTGGGAGGCCAGGGCATAGGCCTGCACGTTCTCGTTGGCCTCGGTGTAGAGGTACATCGGCTCGACCTTGCGCCCCTGCGCGCCGGCGCCGGTCACGCCCGACTTGCCGTCGATCACGATGCCCTCGAGCCGCGCGAGCCCGGCCTTGACGAGCGGGGCCGTGGCGAGGATCGCGCCCGCCGGGTAGCAGCCGGGGTTGGCGACGAGCGCGGCGCCCGCGATCGCCTTCCGGTGCAGCTCGGGCAGCCCGTACACCGCCTCGGCGAGGCCCGCGGCATCGACGTGCGGCGCCTTGTACCAGGCCACGTAGTCGTCCGGGTCGCGGAGCCGGTAGTCCGCCGAGAGGTCGATCGCCTTCACGCCGCGGCGCCGCAGGACCGGCACGGCCTTCTGCGATTCCATGTGCGGGAGCGCCAGGAACACGAGGTCGGCGACCTCGGCGAGCCACGCGGCGTCGAGGTCGTGGAACCGGAGCTCGCAGAGCCCGC
>MGCF01000155.1:0-15320 GCA_001788495.1 Candidatus Rokubacteria bacterium RIFCSPLOWO2_02_FULL_73_56 | reverse complement strand
CGAGCCGCTCGGAGGTCACGCCGGTCAGGCGCACGCGGGGATGGACGAGCAGCAGCCGGAGGAGCTCGGCTCCCATGTAGCCACTCCCTCCGGCGACGGCGACGCGCACCACGGCAGACGGCTCCGGCACTACCGCTTGGAGTACTGGAACTTTTGCCGCGCGCCCGGCTGGCCGTACTTCTTGCGCTCGCGCATCCGCGGGTCGCGCGTGAGCAGGCCGGCCTTCTTGAGGGGGAGGCGGAACTTCTCGTCGAAGCGCGCGAGGGCCCGCGAGATGCCGTGCCGCACCGCGCCCGCCTGGCCCGTCGGCCCGCCGCCGCCGACGGTGGCGGTGACGTCGAGCTGGCCGGCGGTGCCGGTCACCTGCAGCGGCTGCTCGATGATCATCCGCAGCGTCTCGCGCGGGAAGTAGTCGTCGAACGCGCGCCGGTTGACGACGATGCGGCCGGCGCCGGGCCGGATCCAGACGCGGGCGACCGACGTCTTGCGGCGCCCGGTCCCGTAGAACCTGTCGAGTACGACTGCCATCAGCTGACCTCCGCCTTGGTGGACGGCCTGGCGGGCGCCGCGGGCAGCGCGGTCGGCTGCTGCGCCTGGTGCGGGTGCGCGGCGCCGCGGTAGACCTTGAGCTTCTTGGCCATCGCCCGCCCGAGCCGGTTCTTCGGCAGCATCCCCTGGACCGCCCACTCGATGACGCGCTCCGGGTGCGTCCGGAGCATCGTCTCCGCGCGGACGTCCCGCAGGCCGCCGATGTAGCCGGAGTGCCAGCGGTAGTGCTTGTCCCGGAGCTTGCGCCCCGTGAGGTGGACCTTCTCGGCGTTGACGACCACCACGTGATCGCCGACGTCCAGATGCGGCGCGAACGTGGGCTTGTGCTTGCCACGCAGGATCGAGGCGACGCGGCTGGCGAGGCGCCCCAGCACCTGGCCGTCGGCGTCCACGACGAACCACTTCCGCTCGATCTCGCTCTCCTTCAGCATCGGCGTCGGCATGGCTTCCCCTTGAACCCAGCGCTAAGTAGGCGTCCGGACAGAAAAATTCGTAACGACTGACTTTATAGGAATTCCCTCGGACTGTCAACCCGGGCTCAGGCGCGACCGACCCTCGTCTTTCCCGGCCAGGGGCAGAGGGCCTTGACCGGGCACGCCGGGCAGAGCGGCTTGCGCGCGCCGCAGGCGCGTCGGCCGTGGGTCGTGAGCAGGTGGCTCGCCAGCGTCCACGCGCGGCGCGGGAGCACCTCCGCGAGCTGGTCGTGGATCGCCTCCGGGTCGTCCGCGCGGGCGAGCCCCAGGCGCTGCGACACCCGGAAGACGTGCGTGTCCACGGCGATCGCCGGCTCGCCGAACGCGTTGCCGAGCACGACGCTGGCCGTCTTGAGCCCGACGCCCGGCAGCCGGACGAGTTCCGCGCGGGTGCGGGGCACCTGCCCGCCGTGGCGCTCGACGAGCGCCCGCGCCATGCCGGTGAGCGCGCGCGCCTTGGCCCGGAAGAAGCCCGTCGAGTGGATCTCGCGCTCGAGCGTCGCGAGGCTCGCCCCCGCCCAGTCGCGCGCCGACCGGTACTTCCGGAACAGCGCGGGCGTCACCAGGTTGACCCGCGCGTCGGTGCACTGGGCGGCGAGGATGGTGGCGACGAGCAGCTCGAGCGGCGTGGTGAAGTCGAGCGCGATCCTCGCCTCCGGGTACGCGTTCTTGAGCGTCCGCACCAGCGTCGTGGCGCGCGCCCGCTTGGCCTCGAGCGACTCACGCATGGCCGTGCCCTCCTCAGGGGGCCGTCGAGACGCGGATGGCGCCCGGCGCGACAGCGATGCGCCCGACCGCCACCGGGATCGGCAGCTCCCGCATGCGGGGTGTCGGATCGTAGTTGCGCACCACCCAGTCCACCAGCGGGCCCGGCACGGGCACGCCGCCGACGCGCACGCGGTCGGCGAGCAGGGCGAACGGCCGATCGGCCGCGGGGAGGACGCGCACGCGCGCGGCCACGTCGGGGCCGGGCTGCCGCAGCGTGAGCGCGAGCGCCCCGGGCTCGAGGGCCAGCGACGCGCGGCGGAAGGCCTTGAGCCCGCCGAGGAACGCCCGCAGATCCGCCTCGAGGATCGTCCCCCGCTCCATCCGGATCACGCGGCCGTCGAGCAGGTCGAGCCGCCCCTCGAGGGCGCCCCACGGGTTCACGCGCAGGTCCTCGACGACGAAGCGGAGGTCGTGCACCCGCAGGAGCGCGGCGCCGCGGCGCGTGAACTCGCCGACCAGCGCGGACACCGCGGAGAGCTCCAGGCGCTCGATGCGCCCGCGCAGGATGCCCGCGTCGTGGACCAGCCGGACGTCGAGCCCCTCGATCTCGCGGGCGACGGCGTGGAGCCGGCGCCGCAGCGCCGCCTCGACGGCCCGCGCGACGGTCGCCGGCGCCACCGGCGGCGGGTCGACGAGCCGGCGCGCGCGCACGCTGGCGGTCGAGCCGTCCGGGAGCCGCCACTCGCCGATCACCGGGAAGACGCGCGCGAAGCTCGGGTCGGCGAGCCGCGCGGCGATGCGCCGCGGCCGCGCCGCGGTCCACTCCGGACCGACATCGCCGGTCTTGAGGATCATGTAGTCCACGCCCACCGGCTCCTCGTCCCAGGCGCGCGTGAACACGAGGGGCAGGCCGTCGCGCAGGCCGTAGTAGCGGAAGTTCGAGACCGAGAAGAAGTTGTGGTTCGGCACGACGCTGACCGTCGCGGGCGCGCCGCGGCTGTCCCGCGCGATCGCCGCCATGACGTCGCGGTGGTGCCAGTCGGTCCGCATGGGCGGCGACTCGGGCGCGATCGGGCGGCCGAGCAGCGGGAGCGTGACGCCGCCCGGGATGGCGAAGGCGGTCGCGCCCAGCTGGACGGCAGCGCCCACGACGAGCGCGGTGGCCGCGGCCGCGCGCAGCCGTCCCCGCAGCGCCTCCAGGCCGAGGCCGGCGAGGACGGCGGCGACGGGCAGGAGCGGCAGCGTGTAGCGCAGGTTCTTGTTCTGGATCAGCTCGAGGACCGCGAACGGCACCAGCAGCGCTGCGAGCAGCCACCCCTGCCGGCGGCGCGCGGCCACCACGAGGCCGACGCAGAAGAGCAGGACGGCGACGACGCCGAACTGCGTCGCGAACCACTCCGGGTAGAAGCGCAGCGCGGTCGCGCTGAGCGTCTCGGGGTAGCCCGACTCGGCCGCCTGCTTGAACGACCGGTTGGCGATCTGCGCGCCGAGGCCGAGGAGGCGCGGCCCGTACCACGGCACGGCGAGCGCCCCGGCGACGAGCGCGACGAGCGCGGCGTGGCCGCGCGCGCGCCGGGTCCGCGCGCGCGCGAGGCTCCACGCGAGCGGCGGCAGCAGGTACGCCGCGAACGGCGGCTTCGTCAGCATGCCGAGGCCGAGGACGAGGCCCAGCGCGAGCGCGGCGCCGCGCCGGCCGAAGTCCTCCGTGCGGAGCAGCAGCGCCAGCGCCAGGGCGACCATCGCCGCGAGCGGCAGGTCGAGCTGGAACCGCACCGCCGAGAACACGACGAACGGCGCCGTGCCGAACGCGAGCGCGGCCGCCACGCCCGCCGTGCCGCCGGCGAGGTGCCGGCCGAGCGCGTAGACCGCCGCCATGCCGAGCCCGAGGAACGCCAGGACGACGCTCTGCGCCGCCGCCGCGTCCGAGGGCGCGAGCGCGTACGCGACGCCGGCGAGACAGGGCACCACCGGCGGGTAGAAGGACGAGCGCGCGATGATCGTCCGGACGTCGCCGCGCGCGAGATCCTGGGCGCACTCCACCGCGCGCTGCAGGTGGTTGGCGTGGTCCCACTCCGGCGGGCGCCGGTCGAGCGCGAGCCACACGCCCGCGACCGCGACGACCGCGGCGAACGCCGCCGCGACCGCCGCCCCCTCGAGCGCCCGCCGCCGCCCGGGCCCGTTCATCGGCTCGCCTCGCCTCCGGCTGCGGCTCGCACGGGCTTCGTCCCCACGCTCGCCTCGCCTCCGGCTGCGGCTCGCACAACCATCAGCGGCGGGCCAGGAGGAGGAGCGAGGATCCGAAGGGCAGGGCGAGGCGCGGCACCAGGTGCCGCTCCAGCGCGAAGACGCGCGCGAGCGCCCGGTTCAGCGGCTCCGCGGGCCGGGCGAGGTCGTGCGCGCGGTCGCCGAGCAGGCGCTTCCAGGCGCGGACGGCCGCGACGGCGGGGAACAGCAGCGTGTTGAAGTAGCTCACGCGCTCGACCGCGAAGCCTTCCGCGCGCACGCGCCGCGCGAGCGCGCGCGCGGTGTAGCGCCGCCGGTGGCCGAGCGCCACGTCGTGGCCGCTCCAGAGCCAGCGGTAGGCGGGCACCGTCACGACCAGGAGGCCGCCGGGCGCGAGCGCCCGGCGCGCGGTGGCGAGCCCCGCCGCGTCGTCGTCGAGGTGCTCGAGCACGTCGAGGAGCAGGACCACCTCCGCCCACCCGTCCGGGACCGGCAGGTCGTCGGGCAGCCGGCCCGGGCGGACGTCGAGCCCGGCCGCGCGCGCCGCGGCGACGAGCTCCGGGTGCGCCTCCATGCCGACGGCCTCGCCGAGCCCGCCGAGCGCCCCGAGCACGTTGCCGGTGCCGCAGCCGAGCTCGAGGAGCCGGACGCGGCGCGGCGGCAGCGCGCGGCGGAGCACCGCGAGGAGGACCGCCAGGCGTCCGCGGAACCACCAGTGGCGCCGGTCTTCCTCCATGTGGACCGCGAGGTACGCGGCGTCCACGGGCTCAGTGCGGCAGGCGCAGGCGCAGCTCGGCCAGGGACGCCTCGAGCTCGGCCGGCCCGAGCCGGCGCGGCGCGTGGGCGATCGACCAGGGCGCCTCGCGCGGGGCGGGGTCGTCGGGCCGGCGCGGCACGAGGTGCCAGTGGACGTGCGGGATCTGGTTGCCGAGGAGCGCGTAGTTCAGCTTGGCGGCGCCGTAGGCCTCGTCGAGCGCGCGCGCCACGAGGGTCACCTCCTCGAGGAGCTCGGCGCGCTCGTCGGGCGTGAGCTCCCAGAGCTCGGTGGCGTGGCGCCGGAGCACGAGGATCGTCCAGCCCGGCAGGAACTGGTCCTCGTGCAGGTAGGCGACCGTGAGCGACAACCCGGCGATCCGGTGGCCCGGATCCGGCCAGGCGCCGGCGCAGGCGGGGCACGCCGGGTCGCTCACCCGCGGGTCGCCAGGAACCGGCCGAGCCGGTCGAGGCCCTCCCGGATGCGCGCGAGCGACGACGCGTAGGAGAAGCGCAGGAAGCCCTCCGCGTTGGCGCCGAAGGCCGCGCCGGGCGTGACCGCGACGTGGCAGCCCTCGAGGATCTCGCGGGCCAGGCCGAGCGAGTCCTTCGCCAGGTGGCGCGCGTTCGCCAGGACGTAGAACGCGCCCGTCGGCTCGACGCCGACGCCCAGGCCGATGGCGCGCAGCCCCGCGATCATCGCGCGCCGCCGCTCGTCGAAGATCGCGCGGAAGCGCCGGCTCTCCTCCCCCGCCTCGCGCAGGGCGGCGACGCCCGCCCACTGGACGAACTCGTTCGTCGAGATGAAGAAGTTCCCGTAGAGCGTCTGGAGCGCGCGGATGCGCGAGCGCGGCGCGACGACCCAGCCGAGCCGGTACCCCGTCATCGCGTACGCCTTCGAGAAGCCGTTGAGCACGAACGCCCGATCCGTGAACTCGAGCACGGACCGGTCGCGTCCGGCGTAGGACAGGCCGTGGTAGATCTCGTCGGCGACGAGCCAGGGCCCGCCGTCGCGCGCGAGGCCCGCGATCGCGGCGAGGCGCGCGTCGGAGAGCACGGTGCCCGTCGGGTTCGCGGGCGAGTTGACGAGGATCGCCTTCGTGCGCGGCCCGCACCGCTCCCGGATCGCCTCGGCCCGCACCTGGAACCCGTCCTCCTCCGTGAGGTCCACGTACGCGGGCCGCCCCTCGGCGTAGCGCACGAAGTTCGGGTAGCACGCATAGTAGGGATCGGTCAGCACGACCTCGTCGCCGGGGTCGAGCAGGTGGCCGAAGAGCAGGAGCATCGCCGGCGAGGTCCCCGGCGTGACGAGGATCTGCTCGGGCGAGACGCTGACGCCGTAGGTCCGCGCGTAGTGCTCGGCGATCGCCTCGCGGAGCGGCAGGATGCCGAGGCTGTGCGTGTACCGGGTGCGCCCGTCCCGGACCGCCTTCGCGAGCGCCTCGCGCACGACGGCGGGCGCCTCGAAGTCGGGCTCGCCGAACTCGAAGTGCACGACGTCGGCGCCCGCGCGCTCGAGGGCCTGGGCCTGCTCGCCCATCTCGACCGCGAGGAACGGCTCGATCTCCCGCATCCGCCGGGCGAGGCTCACGCGCGCCTCCGGAGCCGCGCGCGCGCCCGGACGATCTGCCAGAGCATCGCGGGCCCGTGCCGCAGCACCCCGACCTTGCTGCCCGCCTGGTCGGCCCAGTTCACGGGCACCTCGACGACGCGATACCCCGCCGCCTGCGCGAGCAGCAGCAGCTCGACGTCGAAGCCGAAGCCGCGCGTGCGGAGCCGGCCGAACAGGTCCTCCGCGGCCCGCGCGCTGAGCGCCTTGAACCCGCACTGCGAGTCGGCGACGCCGCGGAGCCCGAGCCGCGCGACCAGCCAGTTGAACACGCGGCCGGCCGCGACGCGGTGGGGGAGCGCGCTCACCGACACCGCGGGATCCGCCAGGACGCGCGAGGCGATGACGAGGTCGGCGCCGGCGGCGAGCGCCGGCTCGAAGCGCTTGAGCTCGCCGATCGGGGTCGCGCCGTCGGCGTCGGTGAACAACCGGACCGCGCCGGTCGCGGCGAGCATGCCGGCGCGCACCGCCGCGCCCTTGCCCGCGTTGGCCGGCAGGCGCAGCAGCCGCACCGCGGGGCACGCGCGCGCCCGCGCCAGGACGAGGTCGGCGGTCCCGTCCGTCGAGCCGTCGTCGACGACGATCGCCTCCCAGGGCTCGCCGCGCCCGTCGAAGTAGCCGACGACGTCGTCGAGGTACGCCGGCAGGCGGCGCGCCTCGTTGAACGCGGGGATGACGACGGACCAGCGGGGCGGCGTCACCGGCTGCCCGAGAGGTCCACGGGCCGGCGGCGGCGGGCCGCGCCGGTCTCGTGGGCGGCGCGCGCGACGCCGGCGGCAACGGCCGGCGCGACGGCCTTGTTGAAGACGCTCGGAATGATGTACTCCGCGCCAAGCTCGCTCCGGCTCACGCACGCCGCGAGCGCGTGCGCCGCGGCGAGCTTCATCTCGTCGTTGACCGTGCGCGCGCGGGAGTCGAGCAGCCCCCGGAAGAAGCCGGGGAAGCAGAGCACGTTGTTGATCTGGTTCGGGTAATCGGACCGGCCGGTCGCCATCACCCGGACGTGGCGCTCGGCTTCCTCCGGCCGGATCTCGGGCTCGGGGTTGGCCATCGCGAAGACGATCGGGTGCTTCGCCATCCGCTTGATGTCCCTGACCGTGAGGATTCCCGGCACCGACAGGCCGATGAACACGTCGGCGCCCGCCAGCGCGTCGCCGAGGCGCCCCGTGACCCTCCGCGGGTTCGTCGCCGACGCGACCCAGCGCTTCATGAAGTCCATCCCCTCGGTCCGCCCGCGGTGGAGGCAGCCGTGCTCGTCGACGCCGACGATGTCGCGCACGCCGCTCGACTGGAGGATCTTGATCGTGGCCGTGCCCGCGGCGCCGACGCCGGTGACGACGACGCGCAGGCGCCGCGGCTCCTTCTTCACGATCCGGAGCGCGTTCAGGAGCGCCGCGAGCACGACCACCGCGGTGCCGTGCTGGTCGTCGTGGAACACCGGCACGTCGAGGTCCTTGCGCAGCCGGTCCTCGACCTCGAAGCAGCGCGGCGCCGCGATGTCCTCGAGGTTGATGCCGCCGAAGCCGGGCGCGATCAGCTTCACGGTCTCGACGATCTTGTCCACGTCCTTCGTGCCGAGGCACACGGGGAAGGCGTCGACGCCGGCCAGCTCCTTGAACAGCATCGCCTTGCCTTCCATCACCGGCAGCGCGGCCTCGGGGCCGAGGTCGCCGAGGCCGAGCACGGCGCTGCCGTCCGTCACGACGGCGATCGTGTTCTGCTTGATCGTCAGCGAGAACGCGCGCTGGCGGTCGTCGTGGATCGCCAGGCACACGCGCGCGACACCGGGCGTGTAGGCCATGGACAGGTCGTCGCGCGAGCGGATCGGCACCTTGTTGTGGATCTCGATCTTGCCGCCGAGGTGCATGAGGAAGGTGCGGTCCGAGACGTTGCCGACGCGCACGCCGGCGACGTGCCGGAGCCGGCTCACGATCCGCTGCGCGTGGGCGCTGTCGCGCGCCTTCACCGTGATGTCGCGCAGCGTCCGCTCGCGGGTGGTCTCCACGAGGTCCACCGCGCCGATGTCGCCGCCGGCCTCGCCGATCGCCGAGGCCACGCGCCCCAGCATCCCCGGGCGGCTGGCGATCGCGAGGCGGATCGTGAAGCTGTAGGAGGCGCTCGGCGCGAGCATCCCGTCGATTCTACCCTCTCGGCCCGACCGTCGCGAACCTCGGGCGCCGGGCGGCGCCCGGCGGAGCCGGCCCAGCAGGAGGAGCGCGGCGCGGATCCGGCGCGAGGATGGGCCGCCGCCGAGTCGCCGCCGTGACCGCCGGGTCCGACCGGGAGAAGCCCCGGCGGAGGATCCCGATGAGGCGGCCCTCTCGGCAGGCGGTCGCTGAATAGATGAACCCGATCATCCGGTCGTAGCAATGGGCGCGGTGCCCGGCGCGCCGCCCGCGAGGTCATGTTCTCGGACAGTTGCGGCATCCCGGGCGAGCCGGGCGGGTTACCTGGGCGATGAAACGCTGCGCCCGAGCATCGCATCATAACGACTAGACAAATCAGAACGCAGCAAGGGATTGGTGCCAGGATGACATTCCGTGGAAACGCAAGGGACGCGGCCTTCGGGGGCCCCACGGCGGCCCCGGGGGCGGTCGCAATCACGGACGAGCCCGAGACGGCCGTCACCGGTGACGAGGAGAGCGAGGACACGCCGCGGGCGGCCGCGACCGTCGTCTACGAAGCGCTGCCGGCCAGGGGCGAAGACCCCGTCCGCCTCTACCTCAAGGAGATCGGCAGGGTCCCGCTGCTCAAGGCCGCGCAGGAGGTCCAGATCGGGCGCCGCATCGAGGTCGGTCAGATCGCGCTCCGCAGCGCGCTGACCGGCATCCCGATGGCGGTCGAGGCGCTCCTCGAGGTGGGCGACGGGCTCCGGCGCGGCGAGGTGCCCGCGGACGACCTCATCGTGCTGCCCGAGGGCGGCGAGCTCGAGGCCAAGGCGATCCGCCCGGTGCTGCTGGCGTTCGGACGGCTCCGCCGCCTGCAGAACACGATCGACCGGCTCGAGGCCTCGCTCGCCGACAAGCGGCGCTCGGCGGCGAGCCGCAAGCGGGTGCAGAAGACCATCGCCGTCCACCGCGAGGCGATCCAGAAGACCGTCGCGGGCATGCCGCTCAAGCCGGCGCTGATCGACGGGCTGGTGGCCCGCGTGCGGCGCCACTGCGAGCGCATCGAGGCCCTCGCGAAGGACCGCCAGCCGGCCGCCGCGCGCGAGCTCCGCGCGCTCGAGCGGGCCGCGGGCCTGCCCCGGCGGCAGCTCGCGGCCCTCGTCGAGCAGATCGAGCGCAGCGACCGGACCGTCCGCCAGGCCAAGCGCGAGCTGATGGAGGCGAACCTCCGCCTCGTGGTCTCGGTGGCCAAGCGCTATCTCGGCAGCGACCTGTCGCTGCTCGACCTCGTCCAGGAGGGCAACATCGGCCTCATGAAGGCCGTGGACCGCTTCCAGTACCGCCGCGGCTTCAAGTTCTCGACCTACGCGACCTGGTGGATCCGCCAGGCCATCACGCGGGCGATCGCCGACCACTCGCGGACGATCCGGATCCCGGTGCACATGGTCGAGACGCTGAACCGGCTCTCGCGCATGAACCGCAGCCTCGTCAACGAGATGGGCCGCGAGCCCACGCCCGAGGAGCTCGCCCAGCGCACGGGGGTGCCCGCCAAGAAGGTGCGGCTCATCCTCGAGTCCTCGCGCAAGCCGCTCTCCCTCGAGACGCCCATCGGCGAGGACTCGGAGCTCGGCGACTTCCTCGAGGACAAGTCGGCGGGCTCGCCGAACGACTCGCTGCTCAACCAGGACCTCACGACCCAGGTCGAGCGCGCCCTGGCCACGCTCTCGCCCAAGGAGAAGGAGATCCTCCGCCTCCGCTTCGGCATCGGCGAGGAGGGCGAGCACACGCTCGAGGAGGTCGGCCGGCGCTTCCAGGTCACGCGCGAGCGCATCCGCCAGATCGAGGCGAAGGCCCTCCGCAAGCTCCGCCACCCGCTCCGCGGCCGCAACCTCCGCGCCTTCGTCGAGAACTAGTTACGCGGGGGGCCCCGAACAGGCCCCCCGGACCCGCGATCGCGCTCCCGGGGGTGAGGCCCCGCTGGCGGCTTCCCCCTCCCCGGCCTCAGACCGGCATGACGCCGTGCTTCTTCCAGGGGCGCTGGAGCGTCTTCGTCCGCGCCATCGCGAGGCCGCGGATCAGCACTCCGCGCGTCTCGCGCGGATCGATCACGTCGTCGATCAGCGCGGCGCCGGCGGCCATGTAGGGGTTGATCAGCTTGCGGAACTCCTCGACGCGCCGCGCGCGCTCCTCCTCGGGGCTGGCCGCGGCGGCGATCTCCCGCCGGAAGACGATGTTGGTCCCGCCCTCGGGGCCCATCACGCTGATCTCGGCCGTCGGCCAGCCGACGATCAGGTCGGGCTCGTAACCGCGCCCGCACATGACGAAGTAGCCCGCCCCGTAGGCCTTCCGGAGCACGACCGTGAGCTTCGGCACCGTCGCCTCGCTCACCGCGTAGAGCATCTTGGCGCCGTGGCGGATGATGCCGGCGCGCTCGACCTTGCTGCCGACCATGAAGCCGGGCACGTCCTGCAGGAACACGAGCGGGATGCTGAAGGCATCGCACAGCATGATGAAGCGCGCGGCCTTGTCCGCGGAGTCCACGTCGAGGGCGCCCCCGAGCACCATCGGCTGGTTGGCGACGATCCCGACGGGCGCGCCGCCGAGCCGCGCCAGGCCCACGACGACGTTCTTGGCCCAGGCGGGCTTGAGCTCCAAGAACACGCCGTGGTCCACGACGGCGCGGACGACCTTCTTGACGTCGTAGGCGCGCCGCGGGCTGTCGGGAACGAGCGTCAGGAGCGCCTCCTCCCGTCGGTCCGGCGGGTCGTCGCACGGCACGACGGGCGGCGGCTCGGTGTTGTTCTGCGGGAAGTAGGCGAGGTAGTCCTTGATCGCCCGGATGCACGCCCGGTCGTCCTCGACCTCGAGGTCGCCGCAGCCCGAGATCTCGCAGTGGACCTTCGAGCCGCCGAGCTCCTCCGCGGTGATGTCCTCGCCGACGACCGCCTTGACGAGGGGCGGCCCGCCGAGCGCCATGTTGCTGGTCCCCTTCACCATCGGCACGAAGTCGGCGAGCGCCGGGATGTACGCGGTGCCGGCCGCGCCCGGTCCCATCATGGCCGCGACCTGTGGCACCACGCCCGACATGATCGACTCCTCGCGGAACAGGAGCCCGGAGCCGGCGAAGCTCTTCGAGCCGATCGCCTCCTGGATCCGGGCGCCGGCCGAGTCGATCAGCCAGATCATCGGGAAGCGCTTGGTGTAGGCGATCTCGCGCGCCCGGTTGCACTTGACCTCGGCGGTGCGCCCCATCGAGCCCGCCATCACGGTGAAGTCGTAGGCGATGACCGACGCCAGGCGCCCGGCGATCCGGCCGAAGCCGGTGACGACGCCGTCGGCGGGCGTCTCGCGCCCGGCCAGGTCCGGCGCGATCCCCGCGTGCGTGGCCTGAACGCCGATCTCCGTGAGCGTGCCGGCATCGAACAGGAGGTCGAGGCGCTCGCGCACCGTGAGCTTGCCGGCCGCATGCTGCCGCGCGACGGCCTCCTCGCCGCCCATGGCTCGCGCTCGCGTCCGCTTCGCGGCCAGCTCGTCCACCAGCTCCTTCATACCCATCGGCGCGCCCTCCTATCCCTGGAGCTGTCCGGTCTGGATCAGGTGGTGGACGACGCGGTCGGTGGACGGCGGCGAGCCGCTGAGCATCGTGAGCATCGTCGCGACCTCGCTGCGGTGATGCGTCGCATGGTTCGCGACGTGCTGGAGCAGCGTGCCCAGCACGCCGTGGAACGGCTTGCCCTCCGTGTTCCTGTACTCGATCACGCGCGCGAGGTCGGCCGCCGCGAGCCCGTCCACGAACGTCCGCTGCTCGGCCTCGGTCGCGTCCCAGCGCGTGCGCAGCTCGGCGAGCGTCGCGATCTGGGCGCCGGGCAGCGCCGTGGGCGACGTGCCCTTCCAGCGCGCGAGCCAGACCCAGTCGGCGCCGTAGATGTGCGCGAGCATGCGCCGGACCGTCGGGAAGCTGAACTGCGCGCCGACCTCGCGGCCGGCCACCGCGTCGCCGAGGCCGGCCGCGACGTCGGCGAGCCGGTGGTTGGCCCACCGGTGATAGTCGTAGAGCCCGCGGAGCAGCTCGAGCGCGGTCACCTCGGCCATGCGCTCCTCCTCACTCGAGGACGGCGACGACGTCGCCTTCCTGGACCGTCTGCCCCTCCTGGACGCGGATCTCCTTCACCGCGCCGTCCCGCGGCGCCTCCACCGGGATCTCCATCTTCATGGATTCGAGCACGATGACCGGGTCGCCCGCGGCCACCCGGGCGCCGGCCGCCGCCGTGATCTGGAACACCACGCCGGTGATGTGGGCCTTGATCTCCTCAGGCATTGAACGCTCCTTGTTCGATCATCTGCGTGTGCACCCGCCCCTCCCGCAGCTCGCGGCTCGCGAGCACACGGCGCAGCAGGGGCAGCGTCGTCCGCACGCCCTCGACGACGCAGCGCTCGAGGGCCTCCGCCAGCCGCTCGACCGCCTCGGCGCGCGTCGCGCCCGCGGCGACCAGCTTGAAGAGCAGCGGATCGTAGTGGACCGACACGACGGTGCCGGTCTCCACGCCCGACTCGACGCGGATCCCCTCGCCCGCCGGCAGCTCGAGCCGCGCGATCGTCCCCGGCGAGGGGAGAAAGCCCTTCGCCGGGTCCTCAGCATACACGCGGCACTCGATCGCCGCGCGGCGCGGGACGATGTCCTCCTGGCGCCACGCGAGGGGCGCGCCGCCCGCGACGCGGAGCTGCTCGACCACGAGGTCGAGCCCCGTCGCCTCCTCGGTCACCGGGTGCTCGACCTGGAGCCGCGTGTTCATCTCGAGGAAGTAGAAGCCGCCGGAGGCGTCCAGCAGGAACTCGAGCGTGCCCGCGTTGACGTAGCCGATCGCCCGCGCGCCCGCGAGCGCCGCCCGGGCGAGCCCCTCCCGCGTCGCCGGCGGGAGGTTCGGGGCCGGCGACTCCTCGACGAGCTTCTGGTGGCGGCGCTGGAGCGAGCACTCGCGCTCGCCGAGGTGGACGAGCGCCCCCGCGGCATCGCCGAACACCTGGACCTCCACGTGTCGCGGCCGCTCGAGGAACCGTTCCAGGTAGAGGTCCGCGCGGCCGAACGCGGCCTGGGCGCGCCGCGCGGCGGTGGCGAAGGCGGCCGGCAGGTCGCCCGCGGCCGCCACCCGCGCCATGCCGATCCCGCCGCCGCCCGCGGCGGCCTTGAGGATGATCGGGTAGCCGACGTCGCGCGCGCAGAGCTCCGCCTCGCCGACGTCCACCACGGTCTCCGGGCTGCCGGGGACGACCGGCACGCCGGCGGCGGCCATGAGCCGTCGCGCCGCGGTCTTGTCCCCCATCGTGCGGATCGCGTCGGACGACGGGCCGACGAACACGAGGCCCGCGCGACGACACGCCTCGGCGAACCGCCAGTTCTCCGAGAGGAAGCCGTAGCCCGGGTGCACGGCGTCCGCGCCCGCCCGGCACGCGGCCTCGACGATGCGCTCGATGTCGAGGTAGCTCTCCCGCGCCGGCGCCGGGCCGATCGCCACCGCCAGGTCGGCGTCGCGCACGTGCGGGGCGTCGCGGTCGGCCTCGGAGTGGACGGCGACGCTGCGGAGACCCAGGCGCCGGCAGGCGCGGACCACGCGCCGCGCGATCTCGCCCCGGTTGGCGACCAGGACCGTGCGGATCAACGCCCCGGGAGCGCGGCGGCCTCGCGCCGCACGACCTCGACGGCGGCGACGCGCCAGCCGTCGTCGCCGGCCACCCAGCGGCTCTGGACCACGGCGGTGCCGCCGGGCCCGTCGAGCCGCAGCTTGACCAGACGGTGGGCGCCGACGCGCGCGAGCGCGACGACCCGGTGCGTGGCGAACGCGGCGCCGCCGAGTGCCGCGGCCGCCGCCTCCCACGCGCAGCCGGGGACGAGCCAGCGACGCACGCCGTCGGCGTCGGGCCGGGCGAGCGCGGCGCCGAACTCGCGGAGCGTCGCCTCGAGGCCCGCCGGGAGCGGCCACGCCGCGACCCCACGCTCGAGGCGGATGAGCTCCCGGGCTTCGTCCGCGGCGTCCCCCGCCGGCGGCTCCGGCGCGGGCGCCGCGGGCAGCCCCTCCCCCGCGACGCCGCCCGCGGCGGCGAGCAGCGCCTCGAGCCCGCGCCGCCGGCGCGCGGCCCGCTCGGCGAGCTCGGGCGTCGCCGCGAGGTGGCGCAGGATCACCGCGCCCGCCGCGACGTGACGCGCCTCGTCCTCGATGCAGCGCGCGAGCATCAGGCGCGTCGGCGGCTCGAAGACCGCGTTGGCCCGCGCGAGGTGGTCGCGGTAGACGGCGAGCAGGTGCGGCTTCAGGACGTCGTAGACGCCGACCAGCCGCTCCACGGTCTCGCCCGGCGCCTCGGGCGCCTCGAGCGCGTCCATGAGGAGGACGACGCCCGCGCTCGCGGGCTCGGAGACCTGGGCCGGCGCGCGCAGCTCGGGCAGGCGCCGGCCGAACGCGTCGCAGTGCCGGGCGAGGTCCCAGACGTGGCGGCCGAGCAGGAGCTTGGCCGAGAGCTCGGGCGTGAGCGCGATCCAGCCGCCGAGCGCGCGCAGCGTCCGCTCGACGACGTACCGGTAGGCGCGCAGGCGCCGCGCGGAATCCTCGACCGCGAAGTGCCCTGCGAGCGGGTGCGTCACGAGCGCTCAGTAGACCTGCGACCGCTGCGTGGTCCTGATCAGCCGCTCGATCTCTTCCTCGCTGAAGCCCGCCAGGCGGCGCACGTCGGTCGCGATCGAGACCGGGACGGCCTCGTGCTCGCCCTCGCGCCGCATCCCGCCGAGGTTGAAGCGCTCGTCGATCGTCTCCTGGAACTCGATCGCGCGGCGGCGGCGCTCCGGGTCGCCCTCCGTGAGCCGCGTGAGCCACTTCGAGCCCATGCGGACGTGCGTGATCTCGTCGG
>MGCF01000154.1 GCA_001788495.1 Candidatus Rokubacteria bacterium RIFCSPLOWO2_02_FULL_73_56 | reverse complement strand
CGCCGGACCCGTTCCCGC
This sequence comes from Candidatus Rokubacteria bacterium RIFCSPLOWO2_02_FULL_73_56, assembly GCA_001788495.1. Classification (GTDB taxonomy): domain Bacteria; phylum Methylomirabilota; class Methylomirabilia; order Rokubacteriales; family CSP1-6; genus GWA2-73-35. The sequence continues at coordinate 7,581 of MGCF01000154.1, read as the reverse complement.
CGCGCGGGCGGCGGGCCCCGCGTGCCCGGATGGAGCCCAGCCGCAACCGGGCAGCGCACGCGTGCCGCGTGGTCCGGCGACCCCGCCCCGGACCCCGACCTCCGCCGACGACCGCGACTACGCGCGCCCGAGGGTCTGCAGCACGCTCATCGAGCCGTAGCGGCGCTGGATCGCGTCCCACTCGGCCGGGTCGTGGAAGCGGCACAGCCCGGCGCCGAACGCCTTGGCGACCTCCAGGCAGAACCGCACCGCGAGGTCGATGTCGACGGCCTGCGAGGCGCCGGTCGCCGAGCCCGGCACCGGCACCTCCGCGGTCAGCGCGACGCCGACGACCGGCACGGCCGTCGCGGTGGCCGGCTGCAGGATCGAGTTGACGTGGAACAGGTCGTTGCCGTAGGGCGTGATGTCCTGCATGGTCAGGGGCAGCACGACCGGCATGCGCCCGGTGACGTTCTGCACGATCGTCAGCAGGTCCTCCGCGACCCGGAGGATCCAGCCTTCCTTCACCGTCGGCGAGATCGCGATGCCCCGCTGGTTGACGACGCGGTTGCCGCGCGTGGTGTCCACGGAGAGGATCGCCTCCATCTCGGGCCGCACCTCGTGGCGGTTCAGCGTCGCCATGTCCACCGGCGAGTTCATCATGGTCACGACCGGGTGGGCGATCGTGGGGGCGTCGGGGCAGATGTGGGTCGCGAGGATCACGTCCCCGGGGAGCCGGTCGCCCTGCGCCGCCATGCGCCCGAGCTTGAGCGCGCACGCGATCGCCGTCACGGCGCCGTCGCCGTCGGAGACGAGGCCGACCTTCGCGGGGCGGGCGCCGATGCCCCCGAGGCGGCCGACGATGCCGAGCGTCGGCGCCTCCCCGCCGGCGCGCCGGCCGCGCGCGCCCGGCACCGTGACCCGGACGAAGTCCGTGCTCCCCCGGGCGCCGGTGAACCGTTCGACCTCGACGTCGGGCACGCCCGCCGCGCGGATCGCGTCGCCGACCGCCTGACCGGTCACGACGGCGGAGTCGAGGAGCTCGAGGGCCTGCAGCACCGTGCCGAGCGACATGCGCGTTCTCCTTGGGGTGGCCGCGGTCAGGGCTCGGTGCCCGCCGCGAGGTGGAGCCGGGGGAAGACCGGGAGCGAGCGCCCGCCGTCCATGACGATCGCGCGGCCGGTGACGAAGTCGAACGCGGGCGAGCAGAGCAGCGCCACCATGCGGCCGATCTCCGGCTCGGTGACCAGGCGGCCGAGCGGCGTGGCCGCGATGGCCGCCTGCTTGTAGGCCGGCAGCGTGTCGGTCCGGGCGCTCGCGATCTGGCTCGGGACGACCGCGTTCACCGTGATCGCGGGCGCCAGCTCGACGGCGAGGCTCTCGGTCAGGTGGAGCAGCGCGGCCTTGGCGAGCCCGTACACCGAGTGCGAGCGCACGTAGGCCGAGGTGGCGCCGAGGTTGACGATGCGTCCCCAGCCGAGCCGCGTCATGCCCGGCGCGGCAAGCTGGGCGGCGAGCCAGGCCGCCTTGAGGTTCGCGTCGAGCACGTAGTCCCAGTCGGCCTCGGCGAGCGTGGCGAACGGCGTGTCGGCGAACGGCCCGGCGTTGTTCACGAGCACCGCGACCGGGCCGAGCCGCGCGCCGACCTCCGCGACCAGCCGGCGCACGTCCGCGCTCCGGGCGACGTCGCCCTGGACCACGTGGGCCTCGCCGCCCGCCGCGCGGATCGCCCCGGCGACGGCTTCGGCACCCGCGCGGGCGCTCCGGTAGTGCACGGCCACCCGCGCCCCCGCGCGCGCGAGCGCCCGCGCGATCTCGGCCCCCGCCCCCGACGACGAGCCGGTGACCAGGGCGCCCTTGCCCGCGAGAAACCTCTCGACGTCGTGCATCGAGCCCTCCTATCCCTCCAGGGCCTGCCGGGCGCGGGGGAGCACCTCCTGCCCGAAGCGGCGGATCGTGTCCTCGACGGTGCCCGCCGGCGGGGCGAACGGGTGGATCATGATCTGGCCGATGCCGGCCCGGCCGAGCGCCACCACGTGCGCGGTCACCTCGTCCACGGTCCCCGCCAGCGTGAGCGCGTCCACGTGGCGGTCGGTGATCAGGGGCACGAGGGGCCGGTAGGGCTCGAGGCCGGCCGCGTACGGCACGCCCGCGACGCGCGTGAGCACCTCGGCCGACAGCGCGAGCCCCTGCGCCTCGAGCGCGGCGAAGCGGAGCCGCCCGGCACCGAGCGTGCGCGCGACGCGCGGGCGCAGCACGTCGCGTGCGGCGGCGCCGTCGGGCGCGATGCAGGCGTTCAGCCGCGCGACCAGCTCGACCGCGCGCGGGTCCCGTCCCGTCTCCGCCGCGCCGCGCGCGACCTCGGCGGCGAGCGCGAGCACCTCCGCCGGGCTCGCGCAGCCCTCGACGATCGCGCCGTCGGCCAGGGCGCCCGCGGCGCGCTGGCCGAGCGGCCCGTTGCTCGCGACCCAGATCGGCAGCGCCGCGCGCGGGGGCGTGAAGTCGAGCCGGCCGCCGTGAAAGCGGACGATCTCGCCCGCCTGCGTGACGGTCTCGCCGGCGAGCAGGCGGCGGATCAGCGCGATCGCCTCGCGGAGCGCGCGCGCCGGCCGCGCGCGCGTGACGCCCAGCTCGGCGAAGCCCGAGATGCCGGCGCCGAGGCCGAGCGCGGCCCGGCCGTCGCTCGCCTCGTCGAGCGTGGCGATCGCGGCCGCCGTGAGCGCCGGGTGGCGCGAGTACGGGTCGGTCACGCAGGGGCCGAGCCGGAGCCGCCGCGTGGCGAGCGCGCAGAGCGTGAGCGAGGCGTACACCTCGCGGTAGAAGCGCTCGTCGGCCAGCCACAGGTGGTCGAGGCCGGTCGCCTCCGCGAGCCGGGCGAGCTCGGCCAGGCGCGCCGTCGGCTCGTGGCCCAGCAGGAGGAGGCCGCCCGTCACGGCTCGACCAGCTCCGTCCAGATCGACGTCGTGTACGCCCGGTCGAGGTACTTCGCGTAGAGCTCCTCGAGCAGCTCCTTGCCGGCCACCGCCAGCTCCTGCTCGTAGGCGGCGCGGTCGGTGATCTCGATGCGCTCGATGTAGTCCCAGGGCCCGCCCGCGAGGCGCGCGCCCGCCTCGGTGATCCGGTGGGTCCGGTACGAGACGATGGACGGGATCCGCGCCGAGACCGCGTAGTCCACCTCGCGCTCGAACCGCTCGTAGTCCGCCGCGCTCACTCCCGGCCGGAGCTTCGCCAGCACGTAACGCACGGTCGCCATCAGCGCCCTCCCATGAGCTGCTCGATCGGAACCCAGTCGAGATCGTAGCCGTAGTGCCGCGGCGCGAGCAGCGCGAGCGCCGCCGGCGTCCGGAGCTTCGCGTCCGCGCGCGCGCCGAGCACCGCGACGCGCGCCCCCTCGGCGAGCAGCGTGTTCGTGTACGGCGCGCCGCTCTCGGCGTCCAGGAGCATCACCAGGTCGGGCGAGTGCACCCAGGGCCGCCCGTCGCGCCAGGTCACGTGGTTCTCGTTCTTGAACCAGACGGAGAGCGTGTGCCCCGCGTCCGGCCCCTCGCCCTCGACGGTGGTCGTGCCGAGCATGTAGCCGTCACGGCTCTCCCACTCCTTGCCCCGGACGCGGCCGCGGAAGAGCACCCAGCCGGCGAGCGCCTCGGCGCCGGCCGCCGCCGGGTCGCCGCCGCGCGCCCGCGCCTCGCGGAGCGCGCGCCCGACGGCGAGCGCGCGCGAGATCCCGCCCTGGACCGTGATCGCCTTGAGGTCGCGGCCCCGCATGAGGAAGCCGGCGTGGGCGCACGGCGCGCGCATGTCGGGCAGCTTCGTCACGAGGCTGATGAGCTTGCCGATGCGCTCGGTCACGAGGTCGCTCGCGGTCTCCTTCACGAGGAGCACGTTGCCCCACGGGTCCGCGACCGCGCCCGGCGCGAAGCGGATGCCCGCGATCGCCGCCGTCGTCTGGCTGAGCTCGGGGATCGCGCGCCCGGCGCAGTCGCCGTCCACGAGGGCGGCGCCGAGGCGGACCGCGGCGTCCATCGGGGTCGCCGTGTTGCCCGCGCCGAGCTCGAAGGGAACGATCGCGTCGATCCGCCGGCCGGTGTAGGCGGCGAGCTCCTCGACGGCGCGCACCATCGGCTTCGCCACCACCCACGCCTCCGGGTAGCCGAGCCGCCGCCGCTCGGCGGCCGGGAGCGGCTCGCTCGGCGCGATCGAGCCCATGCCGAACACGGAGCAGGCCCAGCCGTCGTCGGGCAGCGACTCGACCGGGACCCACGCGACGCGCCGCCCCGCCTCCACGTGGGGCAGGAGCGCCTCGAGCCCCTGCTCGGGGCGGCCGCCGCCGCCGGTGCCGAGCAGCGTGAGCCCGGCGATCAGGTCGTGCACGTCCTCGCGGGTCCGGAGCTCTCCCATGGTCTCCTCTCCTGGCTAGACGAGGTGGCAGGCGACGAGGTGCCCGGGAGCCACCTCGCGCAGGGCGACCGGCTCGGCGCACACGGGCTGGGCCAGCGGGCAGCGGGCGCGCAGCCGGCAGCCGGCCGGGATGTCGATCGGGCTCGGCACCTCGCCGGCGAGGACGAGGCGCTCGCGCCGCGCGTCCGGATCCGGGACCGGGATCGCGGAGAGCAGGGCGCGCGTGTACGGGTGCAGCGGCCGCGCGAACAGCGCGCGGGTCGGCGCCTGCTCGACGATGGTCCCGAGGTACATCACCGTCACGCGCCGCGCCAGGTACTTCACGGTCGCGAGGTCGTGCGAGATGAACAGGTACGTCATCCCGAGCTTCTCGCGCAGCTCGCCGAGCAGCAGGATGATCCGCGCGCGCAGCGACACGTCGAGCGCCGAGGTCGGCTCGTCGAGCACGACGAGGCGCGGCGCGGAGGCGATCGCGCGCGCGATGTTGACGCGCTGCCGCTGCCCGCCCGACAGCTCGTGCGGGTAGCGGCCGAGCAGCTCGGCCCCGAGCCCCACCTGCGCGAGGACCTCGCGCGCGCGCTCCCGGCGCGCCGCGCGGCGGAGGGCGGTGTGCAGCCGCAGCGGGTCCTCGACCGTGCGCCGCACCGTGAACCGCGGGTTGAGCGACGCGGTCGGGTCCTGGAAGACCATCTGGATGTCGCGCCGGCGGCGCCGCAGCGCCTCCTCGCCGAGCGCGGTGAGGTCCACGCCGTCGAAGCGCACGCGCCCCGCCGTCGGCTCGATCAGCCGCAGCAGGCAGCGCGCCACGGTGGACTTGCCGCAGCCCGACTCGCCCACGAGCCCGAGCGTCTCGCCCGCGTCCACCGCGAGCGAGACGCCGTCCACGGCGCGCACCGCGGGCGGGACGCGGCCCCGCAGGGCGTCGAGCCACGCCCCGGGCCCCCCGAGGGGGAAGTGCTTGACGAGGCCCTCAGCGGCGAGGAGCGGCGGCACGGGCGGCCTCGACGGCGTGGCAGGCGACTTCGTGGCGGGGACCGAGCGCGATCGGCGCCGGCCGCGTCCGCCGGCACGTGTCCAGCACCTCGGGACAGCGCTCGGCGTAGCGGCAGCCCGGCGGCGCCGCGAGCAGCGAGGGGACCGCGCCGGGGACGGGCTCCATCGTCGCCTCGCGGTCCACGCGCGGGATCGAGCGCACGAGGGCCCGCGTGTACGGGTGCGCCGGCTCGCGGAACAGCGTCCGCACGTCGGCGCACTCGACGAGCTGGCCCGCGTGCATGACCGCGACCCGGTCGCAGAGGCCGGCGACGACGGCGAGGTCGTGCGTGATCAGGACGATCGAGGCGCCGGTGCGGGGTCCGAGGTCGCGGAGCAGGTCCAGGATCTGCGCGGCGATCGAGACGTCGAGCCCGGTCGTCGGCTCGTCGGCGATCAGGAGCCGCGGCGAGGTCGCCAGCGCCATCGCGATCATCACCCGCTGGCACGTGCCGCCGGAGAGCTGGTGCGCGTACTGCCGGGCCCGCCGCTCCGGCTCCGGGATCCCGACGAGGCCGAGCATCTCGAGCGTCCGCCGGTGCGCCTCGGCGGGCGCGCAGCCCTGGTGCAGCGCGTAGAGGCGCGCGATCTGCCGGCCGACGGGCAGCAGCGGGTTCAGCGCCGTGCGCGGGCTCTGGAACACCATCGAGATCTGTGCGCCGCGGACCCGGCGCATCTCGTCCTCGGGCAGGAGGAGCAGGTCGCGCCCCTCGAAGCGGATCGTCCCGCGCACGATGCGGCCGGGCGGGCGGATCAGCCGGAACACCGCGAGCGCCGTGACCGACTTGCCCGAGCCGGACTCGCCGACGAGCCCGAGGACCTCGCCGCGCCCGACGCCGAGGTCGATCCCGTCGACGGCGCTCACGACGCCCTCGTCGGTGGCGAACTCGACGTCGAGGCCGCGGATCTCGAGGAGCGGGGTCACACCACGCCCCGCATGCGCGGATCGAGGAGGTCGCGCAGCGTGTCGCCCACCAGGTTGAACGCGAGCACGGTCACCATGATCGCGAGGCCCGGGAACAGGAAGATCCACCACTCGCCCGACACGATGTAGCTCGCGCCTTCCGCGGTCATCGCGCCCCACTCGCTCTGCGGCGGCTGGATGCCGAGGCCGATGAACGACAGCGCGGCGACCGTGAGGATCGCGAAGCCCATCGCGAGCGTCGCCTGTACGATCACCGGCGGGAAGCAGTTCGGCAGCAGGTGGTAGAAGATGATCCGCCGCTGCGGGTTGCCGACCGTGCGCGCCGCCTCCGCGTACTCCATCTCCCGCACGCGCAGCATCTCGCTCCGGATGAGCCGCGTGTAGATCGGCACGTGCGTGATCGCGATCGCCAGGACCACGTTCGCGGTCGCGTTGCCGGCGGCGGCCGTGATCCCCATCGCCAGGATGAAGGCGGGGAACGCCATGATCGTGTCCACGGCGCGCATGACCGCCTGGTCCACGAGCCCGCCCCGGTAGCCCGCCAGCGCGCCCAGCACGCAGCCCGCCGTCAGCGCCATCGCGGTCGCGGCCAGCGCCACGAGCAGGTCGACGCGCGCCGCCCAGACGATGCGCGAGAGCTGGTCCCGCCCGTAGATGTCGGTGCCGAGCCAGTGGCGCCAGCCCGGCGCCTGGAGCACGTCCTCGGCGCTGGGCGCGTCCGGGTCCCAGGGCGCCACGAGCGGCGCCGCGAGCGCGAGCACGATGATCGCCACGATGGCCGCGAGCGCGGCGAGCGAGAGCGAGTTCCGCGAGAGCCGCCGCCAGGCGACGGCCGCGCGGCCGCGGCGACCCGCGACGCCCTCAGCGGAGCCGGATGCGAGGGTCGACAAGGCCGTAGACCACGTCCACGGTGAAGTTGATCAGCACGTAGACGACGGCGACGAAGAGCACGAAGCCCTGGATCGGCGCCGCGTCCTTGGTGAGCAGCGAGGTCACCGCGTAGTTGCCGATGCCGGGCCACGCGAACACGATCTCGACGACCACGTTGCCGGCCATCAGGAAGCCGAAGACCACGCCGATCAGCGTGATCACCGGGATCATGCAGTTCCGCAGCGCGTCGCCGTACACGATCGTCCGCCGCGGCAGGCCGGCCGCCCACGCCGCCTTGACGTAGTCGGACTCGAGGATCTCGAGCATCGTGGCGCGCACCATCCGCGTCACCGGCGCCATCACCGAGAAGCCGAGCG
>MGCF01000153.1 GCA_001788495.1 Candidatus Rokubacteria bacterium RIFCSPLOWO2_02_FULL_73_56 | reverse complement strand
AACTGGAAGCCGAGCGCGCGCACCTCGTCGAGGTCGCGCACCGAGCCGTCGGTCACCGTGCCGACGCAGCCCAGCGCCCGGTGGATGTTCGCCTGCACCTCGCCCCACTGGGCGCCCTGGCCCCGCGGCTCGTCGAGGTCGTGGACCACGATCACGCGCGGCGCCGGGATCGAGCCGACGTAGTCCCACCAGGCGAACGTGGACGCGCGGTGGTCCTGGAGCGGCGCGGGCTCGGCGCGGATCAGCGCCGTGACCGCGTAGCCGACGAGCGGGCCGAGCTCGGGAAAGAGCGTCCGGATCTCCGAGGACATGCACCCCTGGGTGCGGGGGCGCACGTTGAACGTCTCGATCGCGTTGGCGACACTGGGGCTCGAGATCTTGCGCAGGGCCTCGATCACGTCTGCCTCCGTAGGGTTGACGGCGTCTCCATCAGATCGTTCCCCGTCCCCGCTGGATCAGGAGCTGGCGCAGCGCCTCCGCGGTCTCGCGCACCTGCCCGAGGTTGGGGTTCACGTCGAGCGCTTTCTCGAAGTAGGTGAGGGCCAGCGCGGGCTGGCCGAGCTGCAGGTAGATCATGCCGTAGCCGGAGAGCGCGCCGAAGTGGTAGGGGTTGCGTTTCATCACCTCGTCGCAGTCGGCCAGCGACTTCGTGTACTCGCCGAGCAGGTACCAGATCGTGGCGCGCTTGTTCCAGCCCTCGGCGAAGTCCGGGCGGCGCTCGACGACCTTCGTGAAGGTCTCGGCCGCGGCCTCGCCCGCGCGCGCGTTCATCTGCTCGATGCCGATCTGGAGCAGCCGGTCCACGTCCGCGTCGCCCGAGCGGCTCCAGAGCTCCCACATCGCGCGCTCGGCCAGCGCCCGGACGACCTCGTCGCGGTCGCGGAGCGCTCGCACGAGCGCGGGCGCGTCCGCCATCGTGCCGGTCGCGCCGAGCGCCTGCGCGCCCCGGCGGCGCGCCTCGACGTTGCCCGGGTCCGCGAGCGCGGCGAGCGCCTCCTCGCGGGTGGCCCCGGCGGGCGCCGCCCGGGCGGCGCCGGCGGCGGCCAGCAGCACGGCGCCGAGCAGCAGCGCGAGCGGCCGCGCGGCGCCGGTCACGGGGTGTACACCTCGTTCACGTCGGTGCGCGCGTAGCCGGGTGCGGTGGCGCCGCCCGGGACGTAGATGCGGCCGCCGACGACGCCCGCGCCGATGCCGTGGCGGGGCGTCGGCATCGGCTCCTTGCCGATCCAGCGGTGGCCCGCGACCTCGTACATCTCGGTCGCGCTGAAGATGCGCAGCGGCGCCTCGCCGCCGAGCACGAACACGCGGTCGGCGAGCGCGGCCGCCGCGAGCCCGCCGCGGCCGACGGGCAGCGGCGGCCCCGCGCTCCAGGCGTCCGTCGCGGGGTCGTAGATCTCGACCGTCGCGTGCTGCGTGCCCGTGAACGACTCGCGGCCGCCGAGCGCCCAGAGGCGGCCCTGGAACGCGACGGCGGCGAGGTGGTCGCGGGGCGTCGGCAGCGGCGGGGCCGCCGTCCAGCGGTCGGCCGCCGGGTCGTAGACCTCGTGCGCGCCCGTCACGCCGTCGGCGCTGCCGCCCACGGCGTGGAGCCGGCCGTGGAGCGCCGCGACGGCGAGGGCGCCGCGCGGCGCGCGGAGCGGCGCGCGCGTCGCCCACGAGTCGCGGGCGGCGTCGTACTCGTAGACCGTGGCCGCCGGCGTCCAGCGCACGCGGCCGCCCGTGTAGCCGCCGACGACGAAGAGCCGGCCGTCCAGGACGGCGGCCGCCGCGTGGTGCGTCGCCGCGGGCAGGGGGGCGTGCGTCTGCCACGTGTCGGTCGCCGGGTCGTACGCCTCGACGCTCGCCACCGGCTCGGCGCCCGGGCCGAACCCGCCGATGACGAGGACCCGCGTCCCGAGCACCGCGACCGCGACCTCCTGGCGGGCCGTCGGCATCGGCGCGAGCCGCCGCCAGCTCCCCGGCGTCTTGACGTCGAGCGGCGCGGGGGAGTCGGTCGTCGCGCCGATGCAGGCGGTGGTCGCGAGCGCCGCGAGGACGGCGAGCGCCGGCCGCCGGGTCATGCCTGGCGCACCAGCGCGAGCAGTCCCGCCTCGTCGAGCATCGTCACTCCCAGGCGGCGGGCGTCCTCGGCCTTGCTCCCCGGGGCCTCGCCCACCACGACGTAGTCCGTCTTCCTCGACACCGAGGCGGCGACGCGGCCGCCGTGGCGCTCGATCAGCTCCCGCGCGGCCTCGCGCGAGAGCGTCGGCAGCGTGCCGGTCAGCACGAGCGTCCGGCCCGCGAGCACCTGCGGCACGCGCGGCGCCTCGGGCGCTTGCGTCACCACGCCCGCCGCCCGCAGGCGGTCCACGAGCCGGCGGTTCGTCGCGTCGGCGAAGAACGCCACGACCGAGCGCGCGATCTCGGGGCCGACGCCGTGCGCCTCGGCGAGCTCCGCCTCCGAGGCCGCGGCGATCCGCTCGAGGCTCCCGAAGCGCGCCGCGAGGAGCTGCGCGACGCGCTCGCCGACGAGGCGGATGCCCAGCGCGTTGAGGAGGCGGGCGAGCCCGCGCGCGCGGGAGGCCGCGATCGCCGCGACGAGGTTCGCCGCCGACTTCTCGGCGAAGCGCTCGAGGCCCGCGACCGTGTCGACGCCCAGAGTGTAGAGGTCGGCGACGTCGTGCACCAGCCCCTTGTCCACGAGCTGCTCGACCGCGCCCTCGCCGAGGTGCTCGATGTCCATCGCCCCGCGGGAGCCGAAGTGGCGGAGCCGCTCCTTGAGCTGCGCCGGGCACGCGCTGTTCGAGCAGCGCCAGTACGCTTCGCCCTCCGGGCGGAGCGCCCGGCCGCCGCACGCCGGGCAGTGCGCGGGGAAGCGGAACGGCTCGGTGCCGGGCGGACGCTTGGCCGCGACCACCTGGACGACGTAGGGGATCACGTCGCCGGCGCGCTCGATGAGCACGGTGTCCCCGACCCGCACGTCCTTGCGGCGGACCTCGTCCTCGTTGTGGAGGCTCACGTTGCGGATCACCACGCCGGCGAGCTCGACGGGCTCGAGCTTCGCGACCGGCGTGAGCGCGCCCGTCTTGCCGACGTTCACCTCGATCGCCTGGACCACCGTCGTCGCCTGCCGGGCGGCGAACTTGAACGCGATCGCCCAGCGCGGGTGGTGCGTCGTGCTCCCGAGGCGGCGCTGGTGCTCGAGCGCGTCCGCCTTGACGACGACGCCGTCGGCGTCGTAGCCGAGCTCGTCGCGGGCGCGCTCGAGGGCCTCGCAGTACGCGACGACCGCGTCGAGCGTGGCGCACGGCTCGGCCCGCGGGTTGGTCCGGAGGCCGGCCTCCCGCAGCGCGGCGAGCGTCTCCCGGTACGAGGCGAAGCCGAGCGCGTCGGCGCGGCTCACGTGGTAGAGGAAGATGTCGAGCGGCCGGCGCGCGGTGACCGCGGGGTCCTTCTGGCGGACCGCGCCCGCCGCCGCGTTGCGCGGGTTGGCGAAGGTCGCCTCGCCGGCGTCCTCGAGCTGCCGGTTGAGCCGCGCGAACTCGGCCCGCGGCATGAACACCTCGCCGCGGACCTCGAGGTCCGGGACGGCCGCGAGCGCGCCACGGAGCACCATCGGGATGGACCGGATCGTGCGGAGGTTGCCCGTGATGTCCTCGCCGACCCGGCCGTCGCCGCGCGTCGCGCCGCGCACGAAGCGCCCCCGCTCGTAGAGCAGGGCCACGCCGAGGCCGTCGATCTTCGGCTCGCAGACGTAGGTGAAGCGGGTGCCGGGGAGCGCGCGGCCCAGGCGCGCCTCGAACTCGCGCAGGTCGTCGGCGCTCGTGGCGTTGTCGAGCGAGAGCATCGCGACGCGGTGCTCGACGGGCCGGAACAGGTCGGTCGGCGCGCCCCCGACGCGCTGGGTGGGGCTGTCGTCGGTGACCAGGTCGGGGAACGCCGCCTCGAGCTCGCGGAGCTCCCGCATGAGCCGGTCGTACTCCGCGTCGGAGACCTCGGGCCGCGCCTCCACGTAGTAGCGGTAGTCGTGGTGGTGGATCTGCTCGCGCAGCTCGGCGATCCGCTGCGCCGCGTCGGCCCGCTGCATGGCCGCAGCATAGCACCGCGGCGGGCCGCCGTTCTTGCCGCCCCGGCTCGCCAGACGCTATACTTCGGGTGTGAAACCGCGGGGGGCGGGCAAGGACACCACGGCCTCCGTCCAGGACTACCTCGCGGCCGTCTACGACCTTGCCGGGAGCGGCAAGCCCGTGATCGGCGCGCGGCTCGCCAAGCACATGGGGATCTCGGCGCCGGCGGTGACCGAGGCGATCCAGCGGCTCACGCGGGGCGGCCACGTGAAGGTCGGGCCGGGCAAGGCGCTCACCCTCACGGCCAGGGGGCGGCAGATCGCCGAGGTGATGGCGCGCCGCCACCGGCTGCTCGAGCGCTGGCTCACCGACACGCTCGGCCTCGACTGGACCGACGCGCACGAGGAGGCGCACCGGCTCGAGCACGCGATCTCGCCGCGCGTCGAGGATCGGCTGGCCGAGCTGCTCGGGATGCCGTCCACGTGCCCCCACGGCAACCCGATCCCGGGCATGGCCTCGCCGCCGCGCGTCGCGCCCTTCCCGCTCGCCCAGGCGAAAGAGGGCTCGACGGTCGTGGTCGAGCGCATCACGGAGGAGGCCGAGGCCGACAAGCGGCTGCTCGAGCACCTCTGGCGGAACGACGTGCGGCCGGGCCGGCGCCTCAAGATCGTCGAGGTGGCGCCGTGGGCGGGCACGATCACCGCGCAGAGCGACGGCGGCTCGGTCGCGCTCGGCCTGCCCGCGGCCGCGAAGATCTGGGTCTACCTGCCGAGCGGCCCGCCGTGAAGATCGTCTTCTGGCTCCTCGTCGCCGTGGCGCTCGTCTACGCCTTCTACTCGGGCGCGATGGCCATCTGGTCACACCTCGAGGTGCAGGGCATCGTCGAGGAGGTCGTGGCCGAGCGCGCGCGGGCCGACCGGTTCGATCGCGCGGCGCGCGTGAAGGAGGACATCCTCAAGCGGGCCGCCGCGAGCGGGATCGTGCTCGACGACCGCGAGACGCGCGTGACCGACGAGGGGCGGCTGTTCACGGTGCTCGTGCGCTGGCCCTGGCCGGTGATCGCCTGGGGGGGCGACGTCGTGCTCGCGATCCCGCTCAAGCACGAGCGCGCCTTCGAGCTGCCCGAGCGCTAGCCGGCATTCTTCGCGAACGGCGCTGGCGCGACCGGGCGGGTGGCGCAGGGGGCGATCCCCGCGGGGCCGCGCGCTGTGGGCCCCCTTCGTCCCGTCCGCCGCGCGCAGCGCGGCGTTCGGGCGAATGGGTGGCGGCGCCGGCCCCGCGGGGGCCGCACCCTGCGACGGGCCCTGCCCGCCTCGCGCGACGACCGTTCGTGAAGAATGCGGCGCTAGCGCCGGGCCTTTGCCTCGCGGAGCAGCTTCTCGACGCGGTCGCGGTCCTCGCCCGCGGGCGCCAGCGCGACGAACTTCTCCCACGCACGGACCGCGCCCGGCACGTCCTTCTTGACGTCGTAGAGCACCTGCCCGCGGTAGAGGAGCGCGGGCGGGTAGTTGGGGTCGAGCGCGAGGGCGCGGTCGAAGGCCTCGAGCGCCCGGTCGGCGTGCTCCGCCCCGCCGCCGATCGCCAGGATCAGGCCGAGGTGCGTGATCGCGTCGACGTTCTTCGGGTCGCGCCCGAGCACCGCCTGGTAGGCCGCCATGGCCTGCGTGTACTGGCCCTCGAGGAGCGCGGCCCGCGCCGCCCGGAGCATCCCCTGGAGCACCTCGGGCGGGAGCGGGCCCGAGCCGGTCCCGGGGGACGCGAAGGGCGGCATCGGGGCGCCGCCGGCCGGCGCCGCCGCCGTCAGGTCCGGCTCCGTGTAGCGGACGATCCCGACGCCGAGCGCGGCGCCGAACACGAGCAGCACGACGGCGGACGCGCCGAGCGCCAGGGGGTGGCGCCAGCCGCGGAGCGTCGCCGCGGGGAGGGCCGGCGCGGCCGGCTCGGCGCGCGCGCGCGGCGCGGCGGGGCCGAGGCGGTCCAGCGCGGCGAGGACCGCCGCGGCCTCCTGCTCGTAGCGGGCGCGCAGGCCCGCGTAGTCCTCGTCGGAGATGTGCCCCGCGTCGTGCTCGAACTCGAGCTCGCGGAGGGCGCGCAGCGCGGCCCGCTTCTCCTCCTCGAGCTCCTGGCGGGGATCCACGGGGAGCGCCAGGAACGCGCGGCCGCCCTCGCCGCCGCGGCGGACGAGCGGCCAGAGCGCGAACGCGAGCGCGGGCACGCCGAGCACGAGCACGGCGACGAGCGTCGTCGCGCTCACGGGCCATCCTCGAGCTCGCGCCGGATCCGCTCGCTCATCGCCGCGTCCAGCGCCGCTGTCGGCGGCGCCGACTCGCGCCGCCGCCGCGTCCACCGCCGGAGCACGACCGTGACGATCGCGAGCCCCACGGCGACGGCCACCACCGGGGACAGCCACACGAGCAGGTTGAAGCCCTGCCGCCGGGGCGAGAGCAGGATCCACTCGCCGTAGCGGTCCACGAAGTACTGCACGACCTGCTCGGGCCGCTCGCCCGCGGCGAGCCGCTCGCGCACGATCGCGCGCATCTGCTGGGCCATCTCGGACGGCGAGTCGGCGACCGAGAGGTTCTGGCAAACGACGCAGCGGAGCTGGGCGGCCACCTCGTGGACCGCCTGCTCGCTCACGGGGGTAGCCGGCTGCTGGGCCAGCGCGGCGCCGCCGAGCAGGAGGGTGGCCAGGAGCGATCGCAGCAGGGCGCGGAGCACCCGAGTAGCGTACACCCGCCGGCCTGTAGGCGTCCGGGGGGGCTTCCGGAAAGCCCAAGGAAAGAATGCATTTGACCTAGGGCCGCGGCCTTCTTATTGTCGTGGCCAACCGCATGACCCAAGGCATGGGCCGGGAGTCCAGATGCGCACTCGCTGCGGCGGTCGTGCTCGTGTTCGCGAGCGGGGAGCTCGCGCATACGCGCAGGCCATCGCCCGCGAGGCCGAGCGCCCGGGCCGGGGCCGATCATCGTGGCTAGCCTCCACCCGGCTGGCTGCGGTCCGTTTGATGAGGCTCCAGCCGGCGAACGTCTATCGGGCGAGCAACAAACGGCGGCCGCCGGTGTGCGGCCCGGGCCAGGGAGGCGCATCGTGACTTCGACCCGTTGGCTGCTCTATCTGTCGGTGGTTACGCTTCCCCTCCTCCCCACTCCCGGGCTGGTCGCCCCGGTCTCCGCCGAGTGTCCTGACGACCTCGCCGGCAAGGCGGTCGGCGCCCTCGCACGCATCCGCGAGCAGTGCCAGGAGGAGGTCCGGAGGCTGCGCAAGGAGATCGCCGGACAGAACATCAAGGAGCGGGAAGCGCGCGAGGACCTCGAGCGCGCCAAGATCGCAGCCCGCCGGACCCGTGATGCCGGCGAGCGCGAGGCCGAGCGCGCCCACGAGCAGCGCCTCCGGGACGCCCGGACCGCCCAGGAGGCGGTCCGCGACGCCCGCCAGACGCTCAGGGCGGCGGAGGAGCGGGTCCGCGAGGCCCAGAACGACCTCGCGCGGGCCCGGGAGGAGGAGCGCCGGGCCTCGTCGGCGGATGCCGCGGCCAAGCGGGAGGCGAGGACCCGCGCCCAGGATGCGCTCGAGGAGGCGCGCAAGAGGGTCCCGGAGGCCCGGCAGCAGCTGGCGCGGCTCGAAACGGAGTCCGAGACCAAGCGGGTGGCCAGCGACTCCAAGCACTTCCACAAGGCGATGAAGGACGTGCGGGACGCGTACCGGACCGCCGAGAAGGCCGCCGGGGACGTGCTCAAGGGGGTGCTCGGCGAGATCGTCCCCGCGCGCCGCCAGCTGCAGACCGAGCTGACGCGGGTCAGCCGCGTCCTGGACTCGATGGGCGCCGAGGTCAGGCGCGCGCAGGAGGCGATCCGTCAGGCCGAGCGGGAGGTCCGCGAGCGGCAGCGGGAGGCCGACTCGGTCGGCCGACAGCGGCGCGAGACCGAGGGGCTCCTCCGGACCTACCGGGGCAACGTCGAGGGCCTCCAGCGGACGATCGAGAACGACCGCCGGCGGCTCAGGGACGCGCGAGACCAGAGCGAGCGCCGCCGGCTCGAGGAGGCGCTCCAGCGCGAGGAGCAGCAGCTGCGCCAGATGCGGACGCGTCTCGAGGAGCTCGAGCGGACGCTCGAGCGACTCGAGGGCGAGTCGCGCGAGCTGGGGCGACGGGTGAGCGCGGCCGAGCAGGAGCTTCGGCGCCTGCGGGAGAACTGATGAGCGTGGCTCCACGAGCGGAGGGAGGGCGATGATCGAGTCTGGACGCGGACGCCTGGCGCTCGCCCTCCTGCTCTGTCTCGCGATGCTCGGCGCCGACGCCCCGCCGGCCGCGCAGGAGCGCCCGGGCGAGGGCCGTCGGGGCGAGGAGAAGAAGCCGGAGGCCGGGCCGAGCCTCGACGACCTCCGGCGGCAGATCGAGCAGGGGAGCCGCGAGTCGTCGGGGTCGCCCACGCTGCCCTCCGGCAGCGGGTCCTCAGGCAGCGTGATCGACACGCTCCGCGGCCGACCCCGGCCCGAGCCCGCGCCCGCGGCGCCGAGCACGCCCTCGTTCGGTGACTCCGGCTCGGGGTCGCTCGGGGCAAGCGGCGCGCCGGCGTCGCCCAAGCCCTTCTTCCTGGATGTCCAGGCGCCCGCGCAGGTCGTCTACAACGGCGCGCCGCCCGCGCCGTGCGTTCCCGCGGCGCCCCCGTCGGCGACGGGCCGGGCGGCGGCGCCCGCGCCCACCGTCACGCCGCAGACGAACCAGGCCGCGATCTGCGTCACGGGGTCGGCGTTCGAGGCCAGCGCGCAGATCCAGATCCGTCCCGCGCCCTCGCCCTACCTCACGCAGGTCATGAACACCCCCGGGAACCCGGGCCAGGCGATCTATCTCTTCACCGCGCCCGGGCCGGGGAAGTACCGGTTCATGTTCGAGGCCCGCCTCGGGAGCGACTCGCAGACGCGGGACGTCGAGATCGAGGTGCGCGAGGCCGGCGACGCCTCGGCGAGGATCTTTCTCGACGTCCGGGCGCCCGCGGAGATCGTGTTCAACGGTCCGCCGCCGCCCCAGCTCTGCGCCGGTGGTCCGCGCCCGGGACGCAACCAGGCCGTGATCTGCGTGACGGGCACGAGCTTCGACCGGACGTTCCAGGTGGTCGTCGAGGCGGCGCAGGTGCCCGGGCTCGTGGAGGCGTCGAACAACGGGCGTGGCCAGGCGGTCTACGTGTTCACCGCGCCCGGGCCGGGCACGTACAAGCTCGTCTTCCGCGCCCGGATCGGCAACGACGTGCAGACCAAGGACGTCGAGCTCCGCGTCGTCACGCCGGACACGGCCTCGGGGTCCGCCGGCTCCGGCGGCGTCGGTGGAACCAGCGGGGGCCTGGGCGGGACGACGGGCGCGGCGAACGAACGCCCCACCATCGAGATCGTGCGCGTGGACCTGCTGCGGCTGCGCGTCGAGGTCTCCGACCCCGACCGTGCCGACCGTCTCTGCATCCGGCCCGGCACGCCGGGGGACCTGGTCAATGCGCGCGAGGCGTGCGGGACCGGAGGGTACGTCGCGGCCGAGTACCAGGTCTCGGACGCGCGCGTGCGCCGCGACCCGCCGACGCGGGCCGTCCGGCCGGCGTGCAAGCGCTTCAGCGTCGTCTTCACGGCGACCGACGGCAAGTCGACGGTGTCCAAGTCCCAGGAGATCTCGATCGACGGATGCTGGCTGTTCACGGCGGTCGGCGGCAGCTCGGGACTCACGCTCGTCAAGGTGCTCGAGTGCGGGGGGTCCTGCCGCTGAGGCTCGTCGCGAGGAGGGAGATGAAAGCGATGAAAGCGCTCGTGGCGTTGCTCGTCTCGATCGTCGCTTGCGCCGGCGTGGCGGAGGCGCAGGTCGTCCTCAGGGTCGCGCCGGACCTCACGCCGGACGGCGTGCCGGGCACGGCCGTCCCGCTCGTGTTCAACCTGCGAGGCGTCCGGGACTACCCGGGTGGAACGCTCGAGATCAGCGTGATCCAGTCGCCGCTGCAGGGCTACGCCATCGACCCGGGGCGGTTCCCGCTCGATCGCGCGGGCACCGGGAGCGGCTCGCTCCGCGTGGTCACCCCCGCCGGCAGCGACCCGTACGGCGTGTGGCGGTTCCGGGCGTCGGCGCGAGTGGGTGAGCGAACGGTGACCGCGGAGTTCACGATCAACTTCCGGCTCAGCCTGCGACAGGATCGCTACGGCACCGTCGCCCAGGCGCCGATCGGGCGGCCCGTGGACCTCGCCGGGATCACGGTGCTCAACGACGCCGGGCGCGGCGTCGCCGGCGTGCAGGTCGAGTGGGAGGCCACGGGACCGGAGCGCTCGTCGGGCCGCGTGGCGAGCGACGAGCGCGGGCAGGTGAGGATTCCCTTGCGCGTCACCCGGCCGGGCACCTACGAGGTCGTCGCCCGCCTCGCGCGGCGGGGCGAGGTGTTCACGGGCGAGGCGAAGTTCTACGTCTCGACGGGGTTGACCCTGCGCCGGGCCGGGCCCGAGAGCCGCGGCGGCGTGCCGGGCGAGCCGGTGTCCCCGGATCTCGAGGTGAGCGTGGTGGACACCGCGGGCCAGCCGGTGTCGGGGATCCCGATCGACTGGCAGATCATCGCCCAGCCCGGGGGTGCCGACGCCCGGCTCACCGGCGGCGACGAGCGGACCCGGCAGGGGACCGCGCGGATGCGCGTGGCGCTCGGCGACAAGGTCGGTGCCTACCGTGTCGAGGCGCGGATCCCGCGCGAGTCGGGGCAGCCGGCGCTCTCGGGCGACGTGGCGGTGTTCGAGATCCAGACCCTTCCCGCCAGGGAGCTCGAGGAGCGGCTCTGTCGCACGGCGCGCGAGGCGCTGCCGGGCCTCACGCGCGAGTACCAGGCCAAGGCGGCGGCGTACGAGGCGCAGGTGCAGCGGCTCAGGGGCCACGAGAGCGTCACGCAGGCGGCGCTGCGACGGTTGATGGGGGCGATCGACCAGGCGGACCAGTTCCAGTACGACATGCGCCTGATGGTGGAGGCCCTCGAGCGGGAGGTGAGCCGGGGGGCGAGCGTCATGGGCTGGTCGGCCTTCCTCCACCAGTTCGGCAGCACGCTCGCCAAGGTCGCGCACGCGGCGAAGGCCGTCACCCAGTACGCGGCGGGCGAGCTGACGCGCGACGCCCTGAAGCACCTCGGGATCGAGGTCGGCCTCTTCGAGGTCTTCGAGCACGTGGCCGAGCAGTTCGGGCCCGAGCGGGCGCGGACCCGCTGGCGGAGCGTCGTGGAGGCGCGGGACGCCGCCCTGGACGCCCGCCAGCGGATCGTCCAGAACCTGGTCGAGCTGAGCCGCCAGCATCGCGCCCAGCAGGCCGCGGGCCGGCAGCGCGCGGAGGGCCTCGCGCACGAGGCCAACCGGCTCGCGGGCGAGGCGAACGCGGCGGCGCGGAGCCTCCGGGACCGCCGGGACGAGTACCGCAGTTGCGAGGACCGTCTCGTGCGCGCCGGCGCCCGGCGCGAGGAGCTGTTCGGAAGCTGGCCCAACGGGCGGAGCGACCGCGACACGTACGTGCAGCAGAACGTGCCGCCCGTCGACCGGGTGGCGGCGCGGGGCTGGTAACCGCGCCAAGGGAGGGACGATGAGCGCGATGACGCTGCGCGGGGCGGCGGTGCTGTGGCTCGGTGCGTTGGGGACCTTCGGGTGCACCACGACGCTCGGGGGCGACGTGAGCGCGACGCCGACGGCGACCACGGCCGCCAAACCGGCGGAGAGCCCGGCGCCGACGCAGAAGGAGCGGCTCGAGGCCGCCCACACGGGGCCCAAGAAGCGGATCGCGGTGGCCAAGTTCGACGCGATCGGCGCGTTCATCGCGCAGTACGGCGGCTACGACCTCGGCGGGGGGCTGGCCGCGCAGCTCGCCACCGAGCTGGTGAAGACGGGGCGCTTCATCGTCGTCGAGCGCATCGACCTCGCCGGCGTGCTGCGCGAGCAGGAGCTCGCCGCGACCAAGCTCGTCAGCCGGGAAACCGCCGCGCAGCTCGGCCAGGTCCTGGGCGCGCAGCTCCTGGTCCGGGGGTCCGTCACCGAGTTCGAGGCGAAGGCCGGCGGGGGCGGGCTGCGCCTCGGCGGCAGCCTGCCGCTGTTCGGGGCGGCCATCGGCGGGGCGACGCAGACCGCGCACGTGGGCATCGACCTCCGGCTCATCGACACGACGAGCGGTCAGGTGGTCCAGGCGACGCGGGCCGAGGCGCAGGCCCGCGAGTCGGGGGTCACCGCCGACGTCACGAAGAGCCTCGTGAGCGGGGGGAAGTTCGACATCGGGGCGGAGGCGTTCCAGAAGACGCCGCTCGGCCAGGCCACGCGGGAGGCGATCGACCGCGCCGTCAGGATCGTCATCGCCCAGATGGAGGCCCTGCCCTGGACCGGCCACGTCGTCGACTTCTCCGACGGCAAGGTCTACATCAATGCCGGCGGGGAGGCCAACATCCGCGTCGGCGACCGGTTCGTCGTCTTCCGGACCAGCAAGCGGCTGACGGATCCGGCGACCGGGACGGTGCTCGGCCAGCTCGAGGACCGGCTCGGGGAGATCGTCGTCGAGGCGGTCCAGCCGAAGTTCGCCATCGCGCGCGTGGACGGGAGCGCCACGCCCCGGCGCGGTGACCTCGTCAAGATCCCGCAGTGACGGGGGGAGGCGACCCGTGACGAAGCGCGTCGTGGCGGCCGTGTCCGCGGTCCTCGTCGCCGGGTTGCCCGTGCTGGCGCGGGCCCAGGCGACCAACGTCCACCTGATCCTCGACGCGTCGGGCAGCATGGCGGGACGGATCGAGGGCCGCGGCAAGATCGACATCGCCAAGGAGGTCCTCCTCGGCCTGCTCGGCGACCTGCCGCCCGACGCGCGCGTCGCCGTGACGGCGTACGGGCATCGCCGCAAGGACGACTGCGCCGACATCGAGACCCTGGCGCCCCTCGGGCCCAGGGCGCCGGAACGCTTCGCCGAGAAGATCCGGGCGCTGCGCCCGACGGGGATGACGCCCATCGCCGCCGCGCTGGAGGCGGTGGGCCGCGATCTCGCCGGCCGGCCGTCCGAGCGGAACGTCGTGGTCCTCGTGAGCGACGGCGTGGAGACCTGCAAGGGCGATCCGTGCGCGGTGGCCAGGCAGCTCCGCGCCACGGGAGCCGAGGTGCGGGTCAATGTGATCGGCTTCGACGTCAAGGCCGAGGAGCGTCGCCACCTCGAGTGCATCGCGGACGCCGGCGGCGGGAAGTACTACAGCGCCGCCAGCGCCCGGGAGTTCCGGCTCGCCGCCATGGAGGTCACGCGGCAGGTGGCGCAGGCGCAGCCGGCTCCGGGCGCGGGCACCTTCCGTGACGAGTTCGAGGGCACGAAGCTCGGCCCGTCCTGGAAGATCCTCAAGGAAGACAAGAACCGATGGGCCGTGGAGGGCGGTAAGCTCCTCATCATCACGCAGAAGGGCGGCATCTGGAAGAAGGCCGACAACCTGAAGAACCAGTTCGTCCTCGAGCGGGACCTCCCTGCCGACTACGTGGTGACGACGAAACTCGCCACGACGCTCAGGTCCCAGAACAACTGGGCGGCGCTGCTGATCCACCTCGACAAGGATCACTACCTCCAGCTCGGCTACTGGGGCAAACCCTGGGGCAACAACGTGTACCGGCGTCCCTTCTTCGCCAAGGAGGTCGCGGGCGAGCCCAACGTCCTCGAGTTCGGCCCCCGGGAGGTCGGCGGCGAGGCGGGCGCTCCCAAGATCGACTTCATGGGTCCCCGGACCTCGCCGGAAACGATCTGGCTCCGCCTCGAGAAGCGGGGGAGCACGTTCACCGGGGCGTTCAGCATGGACGGGGCGCGGTGGCACAAGATCGGGGACCACAGCATGCTGCGCATGGGGGGCGCCCGGCTGGGCCTGATGGCCAGCAACGACCAGACCGACGGAGCCGAGGTGGCGGCGGAGTTCGACTTCGTCGAGGTCGCCCCGGCGCCCTGAAAAGATCGTAAATGAGAGGCCGCCCGCCAGCGTCTAGTAGATAGAATGACTCGCTGGAGGGGACGTCCATGAGCCGACTGCTTGCCGCCGCGCTGGGGGTTGCGCTGGGCCTCTCGGGCCTCGCGGCCACGGCCGCGGCCGACCACGCGAAGTCGACGCTCCAGATCCTGGCGGAGAACCCCGGGGCGAGGCTCGACTCCAGGGTCCAGCTCGGGCTCCTCAGGGAGCGGATGGCGTCGCCGCCGCTCCCCCAGCTTCAGGTCGTCACGTATCCGACGGCGCTCGAGGTGGAGCGGGAGCTGGACCAGCAGATCCGGCGGCTGGGTGAGCTGATCCGCCGCCAGCCGCAGGACTAGGCGGGGCCGGGCCTGTCCTCGGGCTCCGCGAGGAGCCGCTCGACGTTGGCGCGGAAGATCTCGTCGGTGACCGCGCCGACGTGCTTGGCGCGGATCCGGCCGCGCCGGTCGATGAAGAACGTCTCCGGCACCCCGTACACCCCGAAGTCCACCGACACCTTGCCCGTCAGGTCC
>MGCF01000152.1 GCA_001788495.1 Candidatus Rokubacteria bacterium RIFCSPLOWO2_02_FULL_73_56 | reverse complement strand
ACGCCTGTTACAACTGCGTCGACCGCCACCTGGCCACGAGCCGCAACAAGGCGGCGCTCATCTGGGTGCCCGAGCCGGAGACGGAAGAGCCCAAGGCGATCACCTACCAGGAGCTCCACCGGCGGGTCAACGAGTTCGCCGCGCTCCTGCAAGGCGTCGCCGGGGTCAAGGTCGGCGACCGCGTGACCTTCCACCTGCCGATGGTTCCCGAGCTGCCCGTCTCGATGCTGGCGTGCGCCCGCCTGGGCGTCATCCACTCCGAGGTGTTCGGGGGGTTCAGCGGTACCGCGTGCGGCGAGCGGATCGCCGACTCCCGGAGCCACATCCTGGTGACGATGGACGGCTACTACCGCAACGGCGAGCTGGTCGACCACAAGGCCAAGGCCGACGAGGCGGTGGCGAAGGCGCGCGAGCAGGGCGTCGAGGTCCACAAGGTGCTGGTGTGGCGGCGGCACGCCGGCCAGTACGCGTCGAAGAGCCCGATGGTCCCCGGCCGGGACGTCTTCGTCGACGAGCTGCTCACGGACTACCGGGGGCGGGTGGTCGAGCCGGTCTCCATGCCGGCCGAGGCCCCGCTGTTCCTCATGTACACGAGCGGCACGACGGCCCGGCCCAAGGGGTGCCAGCACAGCACCGGCGGCTACCTCGCGTACGTCGCCGGCACCTCGAAGTACTACCAGGACATCCATCCGGAGGACACCTACTGGTGCTTCGCCGACATCGGCTGGATCACCGGGCACTCCTACATCGTCTACGGGCCGCTCGCCCTGGGCACGACCAGCGTGATCTACGAGGGCGTGCCCACCTATCCCGACCCCGGCCGTCCCTGGCGGATCGCCGAGCGGCTCGGGGTGAACATCTTCCACACCGCGCCCACGACGATCCGCATGCTGCGCAAGCTCGGGCCGGAGGAGCCCAAGAAGTACAACCACCGCTTCAAGCACATGACCACGGTCGGCGAGCCGATCGAGCCCGACGTGTGGCGCTGGTACCACGCGGTCGTCGGCAAGGGCGAGGCGGTCATCGTCGACACCTGGTGGCAGACCGAGAACGGCGGGTTCCTGGGCAGCACCCTGCCGGCCCTGCAGCCGATGAAGCCCGGCAGCTGCGGCCCGGGGGTCCTCGGGATCTACCCGGTGATCTACGACGAGGAGGGCAAGGTGGTCGAGGCCGGAAGCGGCCGGGCCGGCAACATGTGCATCCGCAACCCCTGGCCCGGCATCTTCCAGACGATCTGGGGCCAGCCCGAGCGGTTCGTGCAGATCTACTACGCGAAGTACTGCCGGAACACGGAGAGCAAGGACTGGCGCGACTGGCCCTACTTCTCCGGCGACGGGGCGGTCCAGGCGGCCGACGGCTACTTCCGGATCCTCGGGCGGGTCGACGACGTGATCAACGTGGCCGGGCATCGGCTGGGGACCAAGGAGCTCGAGTCGGCGAGCCTGACGGTGGAGGAGGTCGCGGAGGCCGCCGCGGTCCCGGTCATGGACGAGCTGCGCGGCCGGGCCGTGGAGATGTACGTCTCGCTCAAGCCGGGGTTCGTCCCGAGCAAGGACCTGGCGGCGAAGGTGGTCAAGGCGATCGAGACCGTGATCGGGAGGATCGCGCGCCCGAAGAACGTCTGGATCGTCCCGGACATGCCCAAGACCCGGTCCGGCAAGATCATGCGCCGGGTCATCGCGGCCGTCTCCAACTTCGCCGACGTGGGGGACACGACCACGCTCGCGAACCCCGAGATCGTGGAGGACATTCGCCACCACGTGCAGAGCGAGAAGATGGCGCGCGGCGAGGTTCCGCGCGCGCTGTCGCCGCAGGAGATCGAGGAGATCAAGGCGTTCGGTCGGGCCGAGTAATGTCACGAATCCCTGGACAACGCGAAGGAGGACATCCATGACGTCCGCACGCAACGACCAGACCGACCTCAGTCGCCGCGCCCTGCTGAAGACGGCGGCCGCGGGCGTCGGGGCCGTGGCCCTGGGCTTCCCGGCCATCGTCCGGTCGCAGCCCGACGCGCTGCGCATCGGCCACCTCACGCCTCGCACCGGCTTCCTCGGCCAGCTCGGCGAGTACGGCCTCAACGCGGCCTCGCTCGCGGTGGAGGAGACCAATGCGGCCGGCGGGGTGCTCGGCCGCAAGGTCGAGCTGATCGCCGAGGACAGCGTCAATCCCGGCGTGGCGGTCACCAAGGTGCAGAAGCTGGTCGAGCGCGACAAGGTGCTCTGCCTGCTGGGGGAGATCAGCTCGGCCTCGGCGCTGGCCATCGCCGAGCAGGCCAACCGCTACAAGGTGCCGTACATCAACACCGGCGCCAACTCCGACGAGCTCCGCGGCAAGAACTGCAATCGCTTCATGTTCCACGTCGAAGGCTGCAACACGATGTACACCAAGACGATCGGGCTCTGGCAGCGGAGCAAGAACCTGATCCGGGGCGCCAAGTGGTACATGCTGACCGCCGACTACGCCTTCGGCCACGACCTCTACAAGGTATCGACGCGCTTCCTCACGGAGAACGGCGGCGCGGTGCTGGCCAACGACATGGTGCCCACCAACACGGCCGACTACAGCGCCTACATCCTCAAGATCCGCCAGGCCAAGCCCGACTTCGTGTACATCAACCTGGCCGGCACCGACCAGACGACCTTCCTCAAGCAGTACAAGGAGTACAGCCTGCCCTTCCCGCTGGCCGGCGGCGTGATGGACACGGTGCCGTTCTGGGCGGCCGGGCTCGACTCGCTCTCGGGCCACTGGCAGAGCCTCTGGTACCACGGCCTGACCGTGCCGGCCGCCCAGGCCTTCACCAGGCGCTTCAGCGACAAGTACGGCAAGCCGCCCGACAACCAGGCCTGGGGCGACTACGTCGGCGTCAAGATCCTGCTGCGCGCCATGGCCGAGACCAAGAGCACCGAGGGCGCGAAGTGGGTGGCCTATTTCGAGAAGGGCGCCAGCTTCGACATCCTGAAGGGCCGCCCGGGCACGTTCCGCAAGTGGGACCACCAGCTGCTGCAGGAGATGTACGTGGTCAAGGTCAAGGACAAGAAGGACGCCAAGGACAAGTGGGACATCTTCGAGCTGATCCAGCCCGTGCCGGGCGCGAAGGAGTCCCTCGAGCTGATCCAGCCCACGCAGAAGGAGAATCCCTGCACCCTGGCGTGAGCGCCCAGCTCGTCTCCGAGCCTCCAGGCTGATGCCGCTGTTCGTCATCCTCGAGCACATGGCCAACGGCCTGCTCGTGGGCTCGTACTACATCGTCCTCGCGCTGGGCCTGTCGCTCATCTTCAGCCTGGGCGGCGTCGTCAACCTGGCCCACGGCGCCTTCTACGCCACCGGCGCCTACCTCGCCTGGGAGGTCCAGCGCCGGCTCGGCTTCTTCGGCGCCGTCGCGCTGTCGCCGCTCGGGGTGGCCCTGGTCGGGGTCGTCATCGAGCGGCTCTTCCTGCGCCGGCTCTACCGCGAGGATCCGGGGCTGACGCTGCTCTTCACCTTCGGCCTGGCCATGGCGGCGGAGCAGAGCCTGCGCTTGATCTGGGGCGCCACGGGGCTGCCGTTCGGCATTCCCGAGGCGCTGCGCGGCCAGATCTTCCTCGGGGACTTCATCTACTCGCGCTACCGGCTGGCCGTGCTGGCGGTCTCGGCGGGCGCGGTGCTCGGCAGCTGGCTGCTGCTCAACAAGACGCCCTTCGGGCTGATCGTGCGCGCCGGCACCCGCGACCCCGAGATGGTGCGCGCGCTCGGCATCGCCCTGAGCCCGATCCTCACCGCCGTGTTCGCGCTCGGCGTGGGGCTGGCCGGGCTGGCCGGCGTGATGTCGGCGCCGCTCGCCGGCGTGCAGCCGGCGATGGGGACCGAGATCCTCACCGCCGCCTTCGTCATCGTGGTCATCGGCGGGCTGGGCAGCTTCTGGGGCGTGGTCTACGCGGGACTGCTGGTCGGGGTCGTGCGCGGGCTGACCGTGCTCTTCTACCCGCCGGCGGCCGAGGCCTCCATGTACGCCCTGATGGTGCTCGTCCTGCTCGTGCGCCCCCGCGGCCTCATGGGGGAGAAGTTCGAGCGGTTCGAATGAGCGCCGCGCGGCTGCGCCACCCGCTGGCGGTGCTGGCCGCGGCCCTGCTGGTCCTGCCCTTCGCCATGCGGGCCATCGGCATGACCGACGGCGTCGCCACCGAGATCGCGATCTTCGGCCTCGTCGGCCTGGGCTTCAACCTCCTGCTGGGCTACACGGGGCTCGTCTCCTTCGGCCACGGCGCCTTCTTCGGGCTCGCCGCCTACGCCGCGGCGCTGCTCCAGATCGACATCCTCCCCGGCCACGTGCTGGTGCCCATCGTCTTCGGCACGCTCTTCGCCGCCGCCCTCGGGCTGCTGATCGGCTTCCTCGCGCTGCGGCGGCGCGGGGTCTACTTCTCGCTGCTCACCCTGGCGTTCACGGCCATGATCTTCTCCATCGTGTTCCGGTGGACCGCCTTCACCGGCGGCGAGAACGGCCTGCGCGGGATGACCCGCGTGTCGCTGCTGGGGCTCGTCGGCATCGAGGACCAGCGCCGCTTCTACTACGTGACCGCGGGGATCGTGCTGCTGGCGGCCTGGGCGCTCTGGCGCGTGGTGCACTCCCCGCTCGGCCGGGTGCTGCAGGCGATCCGCGAGAACGAGCGCCGGGCGCGCTTCCTCGGCTACCCCGTGCAGCGCTACAAGCTGATCGCCTTCACGCTCTCGGCCGCCGTGACGGGCCTGGGCGGCTGCCTCTTCGCCTTCCTCAAGGTCTTCGTCTCCGCCGACCTGGTCCACGTGGCCTTCTCGGGCGAGATCCTGGCCATGTCCATCGTGGGCGGCATGGGGCACTTCCTCGGGCCGCCGCTGGGCGGCGCCTTCTTCATCCTGTTCCGCGAGATCCTGTCGGAGTACACCGCGGCGTGGCAGTTCTGGTTCGGCCTGCTCTTCATGGCCTTCATCCTCTTCTCGCCGTCCGGGCTGATCGGCCTCGGGAGCCGGCTCCTGGCCCCGCTGCGCCGCCACCGCGAGGAGGAGGCGGCGATGGCGGCGCGGGTCACGCCCCGGCCGCGGCAGGAGGTGCCGGCCTTCCTGCGTGGCGCCCGGCGCGCCGAGGGCGCGCTGCTCGAGTGCCGCCAGGTGACCAAGCGCTTCGGCGACTTCACCGCGGTCGATCGCGTGGACCTGGCCCTCGCCGACCGGCGGCTGCACGCGCTGATCGGGCCCAACGGCGCGGGCAAGACGACGCTGTTCAACGTCGTCTCGGGCATGTACCCGTCCGAGGGCGGCCAGCTCCTCCTGGCCGGGCAGCGGCTCGACGGGCTGCCGCCGGAGCGCGTCGTGGCCCACGGCCTCGCCCGCTCCTTCCAGATCACCAACCTCTTCCCGGCGCTGACGGTGGAGGAGAACCTGCGGCTGGGCGCGCAGGCGCGCGACCCGCGGCGCTTCGACGCCTGGCGCCCCTACACGAGCCTCGCCACGGTCCGCGAGGAGACGCGTGCCCTGGTGGAGTTCCTCGGCCTCGAGGGGCTGGAAGGCGTGCCGGTGTCGAGCCTCTCCTACGGGGGCCAGCGGCTGCTCGAGCTGGGGCTGGCCCTGTCGGCGCGGCCCCGCGTGCTGCTGCTGGACGAGCCGCTGGCGGGCCTGGCCGCCGCCGAGCGGGAGCGCATCACCGCGCTCGTGCGCGGGCTCACCGAGCACATGGCCGTGCTGCTGGTCGAGCACGACATCGACCGCGTCTTCGCCTTCGCCGACCGCATCACCGTGATGAACGAGGGGCGCGTCGTGGTGGACGGGCCCTGCGCCGAGGTGCGCGAGCATCCGAAGGTGCACGAGGTCTACCTCGGCCGCGGGCGCGACGTGCTCTTCGCCGACGCCGCCCGCGCCGCCCCGACGCACGGCGGGGCCGCCGTCCTGCGGGTGGCGGGGATCGACACCTACTACGGCAAGAGCCACATCCTCCACGAGGTCTCGCTGGAGGTGCGGGCGGGCGAGGTGGTGGGCCTGCTCGGCCGCAACGGGGCCGGCAAGTCCTCCACGCTCAAGAGCGTGATGGGCCTCGTGGCGCCGGCGCGCGGGCGCATCGAGTTCGCCGGGCGGGAGCTGGGCGGGCACACGCCCGAGCAGATCGCCCGGCACGGCATCGGTCTGGTGCCCCAGGGCCGGCGGCTCTTCCCCAACCTGACGGTGGCGGAGAACCTGGAGCTGGGCCGGCTCCGGCGGCGGGCCGGCGACGGCATCCGGTGGGAGGCCGAGCGCATCTTCGAGTTCTTCCCCCGCATCCGCGAGCGCCTGGGCAGCAAGGCCGAGACCCTCTCGGGCGGCGAGCAGCAGATGGTGGCCATCGCCCGGGCGCTGTCGGGGAACCTCAAGCTCCTCCTGCTGGACGAGCCCTTCGAGGGGCTGGCCCCGGCGGTGCGCGAGACGATCTTCGTCTCCCTGGACCGGCTGCGCCGGGAGGTGCCGATCCTCATCGTGGAGCACGACCTCGACCTCGTGCTCGCGCTCGCCGACCGCGTCTACGTCCTGGACCGTGGCCGGATCACCCACGAGGGGCCGGCCGCGCCGCTGCGCGCCGACCGCGAGATGCGGCGTCAGGTGCTCTGGGTCTGAGCGCGCGCGCCCCGGGCCGCGGCGAAATTGAGGCGAACGCCTCATTGTGCCCCGGGGGGGCGCCGGCCTAGGTTCAGCGCGTCGGCACGGCGGTTCACCATGCCGGAACAATGTCCCGGCGCGCGTGCGCCCGGCGCCGGGCCACGGTGGACACAGGGGAGGATCGACGTGGACGGCGTTCGGACGGAAGCCTCCTGCTCGCGCGCCGGGCTCTGGCGCGACCACACGGGCCCCCTGCGCGGCGTGCGCGTCGTCGACGTGACGTCGGTGATCGCGGGGCCCTTCGCCACCAACCTGCTCGCCGACTTCGGCGCCGAGGTCATCAAGGTCGAGCAGCCCGGCGCCGGCGACGCGGCGCGGAACATGGGCCCCTTCGCGCATGGCGAGGCGGCGCGGTTCCCGAGCCTCAACCGCAACAAGAAGTCGATCACGCTGAACCTCGGGCACCCGCGGGGCGCGGCGCTCCTGCGGCGGCTCTGCGCGGACGCGGACCTCCTCGTCGAGAACTACCGCCCGGGCGTGATGGAGCGCTTCGGCCTCGGTCCGGAGGACCTCCGGGCCGTGAACCCGCGGCTGATCTTCGTGCGGATCTCGGGCTACGGGCAGACGGGCCCGTACCGCGACAAGGCGGGGTTCGGCACGCCGGCGACCGCGTTCGCCGGGCTCACCTACCTCCTCGGCCATCCGGACCGCGCGCCCGACAACGTCCCGATCTCGCTCGCCGACCTGCTCGCCGGCCTGTACGGCGCGCTCGCCGCGCTGATGGCGCTCTACTGGCGCGACACCGGCGGCGCGCAGGGGCAGGTCGCGGACGTCTCGCTCTACGAGTCGGTCTTCCGGCTGCTCGACGCCCTCGTCGCCGAGCACAGCGTGACGGGGCGCGTGCGCGAGCGCACGGGCGACCTCTCCGGCGGCGCGTCGCCGGCCGGCACCTACCTGACGGGCGACGGCCGCTGGGTCGTCCTCGTCTGCAGCACCGACCGCACGTTCAACCGCCTCGCGGAGGCGATGGGGCGCGCGGACCTGATCAGCGACCCGCGCTACTCGACGAACGCGCGCCGGGTCGAGCACCGCGAGGCGGTGGACGCGCTCGTCGGCGCGTGGCTCAAGGAGCGGACGCTCGAGGAGAGCCTGCGCGTGCTCGACGCGGCCGGCTGCCCCATGAGCCCGGTCAACTCCATCGCCGACATCTTCGCGGACCCGCACTACCGCGCGCGCGGGGACATCGTCGAGGTCGACCATCCCCGGCTCGGCCGGGTCGCGATGCCGGGCCTGGTGCCGCAGCTCTCGCGCACCCCGGGCCGCGTCGTGCACGCCGGCCCGGACGCCGGAACCCACAACGACGCCGTGCTCGGCGGCCTGCTCGGGCTCTCCGCCGACGAGATCGCGGCACTGCGCCAGGAAGGAGTCCTCTGATGCAGGCGCTCCCGAAGCGAGTCGAGGTCGTGGAGATGGGCCCCCGCGACGGGTTCCAGATGGAGCACCGCTGGATTCCCACGGAGGTCAAGATCGAGGTCGTCAACGCGCTCGCGCGCACCGGGCTCCCGATCATCCAGGTGACCTCCTTCGTGCACCCGAAGGCGGTGCCGCAGCTCCGGGACGCCGAGCAGGTGATGGCGGGGATCGAGCGTCTCCCCGGCGTGATCTACGAGGCGCTCGTGCCGAACATGCGGGGCGCCGAGCGCGCGATCGCCGCCCGCGCGGACAAGGTGAACCTGATGCTCTCGGTCACCGACTCGCACAGCCTCGCGAACGCCAACCGCACGACGGACCAGGCCCTGCGCGAGCTGGAGCCGGTGGTGCGGCTCTGCCAGGACCGCGGCGTGCCGGCGACCGGCGGCATGGCGACGGCGCTCGGCTGCCCGTTCGAGGGCTTCCCGCCGGCGGAACGCCTGATCTGGGTCGTCGAGCGCTACGTGGGCCTGGGGCTCGGCGAGATCGGCGTGGCGGACACCGCGGGCATGGCGAACCCGGTCCTCGTCCACGACCGGCTGTCGCGCCTGCGCGACCGGTTTCCCGACGTCCACTTCAGCCTGCACCTGCACGACACGCGCCGCATGGCGACGGCGAACGTCCTCGCGGCGCTCCAGGTCGGCATCGACCGGTTCGACGGCGCCGTCGGCGGCCTGGGCGGCTGCCCCTACGCGCCGGGGGCCACCGGCAACATCACCACCGAGGACATGGTGCACATGCTGCACGAGATGGGGATCGAGACCGGCGTGGACCTCGACGCGCTGATCGCGATCGCGCGCCGGCTGCCCGAGATCGTCGGCCATCCGGTGGAGTCGTGCCTCGTGCGGGCCGGCAAGAGCCGCGACGTCATCGGCAGGCGCAAGCAGGGCCAGGACAAGGTCGGCGCGGCGTGAGCGCCGACGCCACACCAGGGAGGGGAGCATGAGCCAGAGCCAGGGGTCAGGAACGCAGGTCGCGGTCGGCGTCGCGCTCGTCGCGGCGCTCCTCGTCGCGACGGCGCTCGGCGCCGGGGCGCAGTGGGCGCCCAAGGGGAACGTGTCGTGGATGGCGGGCGCGGGCCCGGGCAGCGGCTGGGACACCACCGCGCGCGCGGCGCTCCAGGCGATGACCGTGCACAAGGTCGCCGGCCACGCGATCACCGTCGTGAACAAGCCGGGCGGCTCGGGCGCCATCGCGGTCGCCGAGATGGTCAACCAGCACAAGGGCAAGGACGACGTGATCCTCGTGACGTCGCTGCCCCTGATCACCAACCGGATCATGGGCACGTCGCCGTACGGCTACAAGGACCTCACGCCGATCGTGCGCCTGGCCGCGACGTACTACATGGTCGCGGTGCCCGCGAACTCGGACATCAAGGACTTCAAGGACCTGATCGCGCGCCTCCGGAAGGACCCGAAGTCGGTCTCGATCGGCGGCTCCACGCCGCCCGCGGACGACTGGGCCGCGGCGATGGCCGTGTTCGGCGGCGCGGGCCTCGACGTCACCAAGCTCAAGTTCATCGGCTACGACGGCGGGCAGGTGGCGGGGGCGGTGCTGGGCGGCCACGTGCAGGCCGCGGTCAACACGGTCGGCGAGTTCGCGCAGCACGTCGAGGCGGGCCAGATGAAGCCGCTCGCCACCACCGGCCCCGAGCGGGAGCCGAAGTTCCAGAGCGTGCCCACGGTCAGGGAGTCCGGCGTCGACGTCGTGTTCATGAACTGGCGCGGCTTCGTCGGGCCTCCCGGCATGCCGAAGGCCGCGGTCGCCTACTGGCAGCAGAAGTTCGGCGCGATGGTGCAGACGCAGACGTGGAAGGACCTGCGCGCGCGCTACAGCTGGGCGGACGCGTTCATGGCCGACGGCTTCGGCAAGTTCCTCGCCGAGAACCACGCGCTGATGTCCGACATCCTGAAGAACGCGGGGGCGTTCAAGAAGAAGAAGTGATGTTCTGGGACCGCGTCGCGGGCCTCGCGGTCGTCGCCCTCGGCGTCGCCTACTGGCGGGCGGCCTCGGCCCTGCCGAGGCCGCTCCTCCAGCAGGACGTCGGGCCCGAGGTCTTCCCGCATCTCATCGCCGGCGCGCTCGTGGGGCTGGGCGTGCTCCTCGCCGGGGGGCCGCTGCTGCGCCGGGCCGTCCGGTGGCCCGCGGCGCGGCCTCGGCCGAGCGAGGCCGAGCTCGGGCCGCCGCCGGACGTGGCCGCGATCGTCCTCGTCTTCGCCGGGCTCGTCGGCTACACCCTCGCCTACGAGCGGCTCGGCTTCATCCTGGCGAGCGCCCTCTTCATGGCGTTCGAGATCGTGGTGCTCGAGGTGGAGCGCGCGCGCTGGCTCTGGGCGGTGCCCGTCGTCGTGCTCCTGCCGGTGCTGCTCTACCTCCTGTTCGACACGCTGCTCGGGGTGAGCCTGCCGGCCGGCCTCCTCGGGTGAGCCATGGAGTCCTTCTTCGCCAACCTCGTGACGGGCTTCAGCATCGCGGCGACGCCGATGAACCTCCTGTACGCGTTCGTCGGCTGCCTCGTCGGCACGCTGATCGGCGTGCTCCCGGGCATCGGCTCCGTCACGACGGTGGCGCTCCTGATCCCGATCACCTTCGGGATGAGCCCCACCGCCGGGCTCATCCTGATGGCGGGCGTCTACTACGGCGCGATGTACGGCGGCTCCACGACGTCGATCCTCGCCAACATCCCCGGCGAGTCGTCGGCGGTCGTCACGACGCTCGACGGCCACCCGATGGCGAAGCAGGGGCGCGCCGGGGCGGCGCTCGCGACGGCCGCCATCGGCTCGTTCGTCGCGGGCACGCTCTCGACGGTCGGCCTGATGCTGCTCGCGCCGCCGCTCGCGTGGGTCGCGATCTCGTTCGGGCCCGCGGAGTACTTCAGCCTGATGCTGCTCGGGCTCACGGCCGTCTCCGCGCTCGGCGGCCGGTCCCTCGTCAAGGCGCTGGTCTCGATGTGCCTCGGGCTCCTGCTCGGCACCGTGGGGCTCGACATGGGCGGCTTCCCGCGCTTCAACTTCGGCCTGGTCGAGCTCTACGAGGGCATCGACTTCATCATCCCGGCCATCGGCCTGTTCGCCCTCGGCGAGGCGCTCGACCAGGCGGCCGTCGTCCGGCGCACGCAGCTGCGGCACTTCGACTTCAAGGGCCGCGCCTGGCTGACGCGGGAGGAGTACCGCCGATCGAGGGGGCCGTGGCTCCGGGGCTCCGTGCTCGGCTTCCTCGTCGGCATCCTGCCGGGCGCCGGCGCGACGATCGCGTCCTTCTTCTCCTACGCGCTGGAGCGCCGCGTCTCGCGGCACCCGGAGCAGTTCGGCAAGGGCGCGATCGAAGGGGTCGCCGGGCCGGAGGCCGCCAACAACGCGTCGGTCGGCGGCGCGATGGTGCCGCTCCTCACGCTCGGGATCCCGGGCTCCGGCACGACGGCCATCCTGCTCGGCGCGTTCATGATGTTCGGCCTCCAGCCGGGGCCGCTGCTGTTCCAGAAGAACCCGGACGTGATCTGGGCGCTCATCGCGAGCATGTACATCGGCAACGCGATGCTGCTCGTGCTGAACCTGCCCTTGATCCGCGTCTTCGTGAAGCTGATCGACGTGCGCCCGGCGCTGCTCGTGGCCGCGGTGCTGGTGCTGTCGACCGTCGGCGTGTACGCGGCGAACGGCCGCACCTTCGACCTCTGGCTGACCCTCGGCTTCGGCGTCCTCGGCTACCTCGCGCGGCGTGCGGACTTTCCCGCGGCGCCGCTGATCCTGGCCCTCGTGCTCGAGCGCAACATGGAAGACAACTTCCGCCGCGCGACGACGCTGTCCGACGGGAGCCTGGCGATCTTCCTCACCCGTCCGATCTCGGCCGCCATCCTCGCGCTCGCCGTGCTGTCCCTCTTCAGCCCCTACATCCAGGCGTGGCTCCTGACGCGCCGGAACGCGCGCGCCGGGCCGGTGGCGCCGGCCGGCCCGTAGCGGCGATGCCGGCGCGCGCGGATCGCCGGGGCGAGACGCGCCGCGGCGCGGGCCCCGCCACCGGCGCGGGCCTCGCGCGGCCGCGCGGCCGCCCGGCCGGGCCGCCCGCGGGCGCGTCGATGACGTCGATCGCGGCGGCCTGCGCGCTGCTCGACACGCTCGCCGCGCTCCGCGAGCCGGCCCGCCTCACCGAGCTCGTGCAGGCGACCGGCCGCCCGAAGTCCTCCACGCTGCGCCTGCTGACCTCGCTGGTCCACGGCGGCCTGCTCACGCGCGGGCCCGACGGCCGGTTCTCCCCGGGCCCGCTCGTCACGCGCCTGGCGACGCTGCGCCACTCGTGGGACGCGCTGGCGCGCCGGGTGCGCCCGGAGCTGGCCCGGCTCGCCCGCCGCACGCGCGAGAGCGCCGGCTTCTCGGTGCGCGACGGCGCCGCGCGGCTGCTGCTGGCGCGCGTGCACTCGCCGGAGTCGGTGCGCGACCACCTCGAGGAGGGCGCGCGGCTGCCGCTCACGCGCGGCGCCGCGGGCGAGGCGCTGCTCGCGTTCGACGCCGACCGGCCGCGCGGCCACCTGCGGGAGGTGCGCGCGCGCGGCTGGGCCGCGTCGTTCGGCGCGCGCGACCCGAACGTCGCCGCCGTCGCCGTGCCGCTCCTGGACCGCGGGGGGCGGCTGCTCGGCGCGCTCAGCGTCTCCGGGCCGATCACGCGCGTGACGGCGGACCGGGTGCCCGCGATCGTCGCCGCGCTCGAGGCCTCGCGCGACCGTCTCGCGCGCGACCTGGCGCGGTAGTCGCCCGCGCCGGCGCGCTACGCCTTCTTCTTCCCCGGGCGGACGACGTGGCCGGGATCGGGCCGGCGGCCCGGCGGCGCCTGGCTGTAGTCGCCGAACGGCCGGTCGCGCGCGGCGACGGCGGCGGCGACGCCCCGCGTCGCGGCCGTCTCGACGAACGCGAGGCCTTCCGTGATGTTGCGCATGTAGCCGTCCAGGATCGGGCCGAGGAGCTGCGTGCTGTGCAGGCCCATGTTCTCGTACGCCTGGTTGACGATGAGCTTCATCGCCACGAGCTGCGGCAGGGGCAGGGCCGCGAGCCGCTGGGCCCAGCGGAGGACTTCCTCCTCGAGCCGCTCGAAGGGCACGGCCGTGTTGATCAGCTCGACCGCGGCCGCCTCCTTGCCGCTCAGGGGCTCGCCGGTGAGCGCGTGCCACTTGGCGCGCGCCAGCCCGAGGCGGTAGATCCACATCCCCGAGAGGTAGCAGCCCCAGGCGCGCGAGTACGGGGTGCCGATCTGCGCGTCCTCGGCCGCGATGACGAGGTCGGCGCAGAGCGCCATGTCCGAGCCGCCGCCCACGCACCAGCCGTGCACCTGGGCGATCACGGGCTTGGCGCTCCGCCAGAGGCTCATGAACTTCGGCACGGGCGCGTGGACGGCGCTCGTCGCCGCGATCACGTCCTTGCCGGGATCCCAGCGGCCCTCCGTGTAGAGCAGGTCCTTGAAGTGGGCGAAGTCGCCCGAGAAGTCGAAGCCGGCGCAGAAGGCGCGGCCGGCCCCGCGGAGGATGAGGACGCGCACCCGGGGATCGCGGTTGGCCTCGGCGACGGCGTGCTCCAGCTCGTCGGGCATGGGCGGCACGATGGTGTTGAGCCGCTCCGGTCGGTTGAGGGTGATCGTGGCCAGCGCGCCGTCGGTCTCGTAGAGCAGGGTCTCGTAGGGCATGGGTCGCCTCCTCGTCGGAGGCTACTGTACGACAGACGCGGCTACGCCACCTCGTCGAGCACGCGGGCGAGCGTCTCCTCGAGCGCGCGCGCCTCGACGGGCTTGCGCACGAGGGCGACGCCCGGCGCCGCCAGGCGCGGATCGCTCGAGTCGATGATGGAGCCGGTCACCATCAGGACGGGCATGCGCGGGTGGCGCCGCCGCACCTCCTCGAGCACGTCCCAGCCCGACATGCCCGGCATCTTGAGGTCGGTCAGCACGACGTCGTAGCGCTCCTGCGCGAGGCGCTCGAGCCCCTGCTCGCCGGTCGCCGCGAGGTCGGCGCTCCAGCCGAGCGAGGTCATGAGGTCGTACAGGGCCTCTCTCACCGCCGCGTCGTCGTCGACGATCAGCGCGTACCGCGCTCCCATGCCGCTCATCCCATCCCATCCGGCTGCGCACGCCGCAGCCATGCGGGAAGAGAGGCAAAGGGAATGCCAGAATCCCGGGCGCGCGCAACCAGTTGCCGGGACGCGATTTTCGCTCGACGCCACGGCGGGCGGCGGATGGCGTGTCGGCCGGAAACCTGCCGCGGCGCGCCGGCGCTGGCCGCTGGTCAGTTCCGGCCACCGAGTCATGCCGTCTTGGCGTCGAGCTCCCAGGCGGCGATGCCGCCGATGAGGTCGAGCACGTCGGCGCGGCCGGCCAGCTCGAGCAGGCTCGCCGCGGTGGAGGAGCGCAACCCGGTCTGGCAGTAGACGAGGACGGGGCCGCCGGCGGGGATCGCCGCGAGCCGCTCGCGCAGGTGGTGCAGCGGCACGTTCACGCTGCCGGGGATCGTGCTGCGGCCGAACTCGGACTCGAAGCGGACGTCCACGAGCGGCAGCCCGCCGGCGGCCAGGCGCTCGCGCAGCTCGGCGGTCGTGAGCCGCGTCGTCTGGCGCAGGACGTCCGGGCGCGCCGCGGCCGCCTCGATGCCGTCCGCGAGGACGCCCAGCACGTTGTCGAAGCCGATGCGCCCCAGGCGCAGGGCCGAGACGCGCTCGGCGCCGTGTGCCGTCACGAGCACGAGCGGGCGGTCGGGCGCGAGCAGGATGCCGGCCCACGTCGCGTAGCGGCCGCCGAGGCCGATGTTGAGGCTGCCCGCGAGGTGGCCCGAGGCGAACTCGGCCGGGTCGCGCGTGTCGAGCACCTGGGCGCCGGCAGCCTGCGCGGCGAGGACGCCCGCGAGCGTGAGCGGCACCAGCTCGCGGGCGAGCGCGCGGTCGAGCGTCGGGCGCTCGCGGCGGTTCAGGTCGGCGTCGTACGCGAAGTACTCCGGCGCCTCGGGCTGGTCGGCCGTGATGAGCCGGACGAACTCGTCCTTGCTCATCGGCTGGAGCGCGTAGTTGTCGCGCCGCTGCGCGCCGATCGTGGACACGGTCTCCGCGCTCAGGCTCTTGCCGCACATCGAGCCCGCGCCGTGGCCCGGGTACACGAGCGTCGCCGGCGGCAGGCCGAGGAGCTTCGTGTGGACCGACTCGTAGAGCTGGGCCGCGAGGTCGCGCGCCGAGACGCCCGCCGAGGCCATCAGGTCGGGGCGCCCGACGTCGCCGATGAAGAGCGTGTCGCCCGTCAGCACCGCCTGCGGCGCGCGCGCGTCCTTGGCGAGGTCGTAGACGAGGAGCGAGATGCCCTCGGGCGTGTGGCCCGGCGTCTCGAGCGCCTCGAGGCGCACGTCGCCGAACTCGAGCCGGGCGCCGTCGGCGAGCGGCGCGAAGGCGTACTCGGCCCGCGCGCCGGCGCCCAGGTGGATGCGCGCGCCGGCGCGGTCGCGCAGCTCGAGGTGGCCGGCGACGAAGTCGGCGTGGAAGTGCGTGAGGATCGCGTGCTCGATGCGCAGGCCCAGGGCCTCGGCGTCGGCGAGGTACTCATCGACGTCGCGCCGCGGGTCCACGACCGCCGCCGTGCCCGTGCGCTCGTCGCCGATCAGGTACGAGGCCTGCGAGAGGCAGCCGAGGTAGTACTGCTTGAAGACCATGCCCGCCCTCCCCCTGTGCCCGGGTTGCCGGCCAGTATACTTTGGGCCATGCGCCGTCCGCTCGCCCTCGTGCCCGGCCTCGGCCCGGCCGCGCTCGCGCTCCTGCTGCTGGGGGCGGGGCCCGCGGCCGCCGGCGGCCTCCGGACGGCCGACGAGGCGCGCCCGCGCGTCGCGCACCACCTGCGCGAGGTCGAGCGGCTCGCCCGGCACTTCGAGGACGTGCTGGCCCGGGCCTGCCCGCGGTTTGCGAGCGCGGCGGAGTGGACGGTCTGGGTCGACGGCGAGGTGGACCGGGTCGTGCTGCTCCTGGCCCACCTCGAGCAGGCGTGGGTCGAGGCGAAGACCACGCCGGACGACGACGTGCGGCGCGCGGCCAAGGCGCCGCGCCGCCGGCGCGGGCGGGTCCACGCGCTCGTGGACAAGCTCCAGGGCTGCGCCGACGGCCACGGCGCGAGCCTGGCGCCCGAGGCGGTCTGGCGGCGCGTCGAGCGCGAGGTGCCGGCGCGCCAGGGCGAGATCGCCCTGCCGGAGTAGCCCCCACCCCGGCGCCGCCCGCCCCGGCGACGTTATGGACAGCGTGCGCCGCCTGCGGTATCGTCCCCGCCATGGCCACGAACCCGTTCGCTCTCGACGGCAAGACCGCGATCGTCACCGGCGGCGGCACCGGCATCGGCAAGTCGATCGCGCTCGAGTTCGCGCGCGCGGGCGCCGACGTCGCCATCTGCTCCCGCAAGCTCGAGCACCTCGAGCCCGTCACCAAGGCCCTGCGCGACCTCGGCCGGCGCACCTTCGCGGTGGCGCTCGACGTCCGCCAGGAGGACCAGGTCAAGGCCATGGTCGAGCGCGCCGTCGCCGAGTGGGGGC
>MGCF01000151.1:797-23125 GCA_001788495.1 Candidatus Rokubacteria bacterium RIFCSPLOWO2_02_FULL_73_56 | reverse complement strand
GGTTCGTCACCTTCGGCATCTCGACCGGCGGCCGCCTTCTGGCCATCGCTCACACCGACCGTGACGATACAATCAGGATCATCAGCGCCCGGCCAGCGGCACCAAGTGAAAGGAAGATCTATGAAGAAGGCTAGCCGAAGAGCGACTGAGGATCTGCGGCCCAAGTACCAGCGCTCCGACTTTGGGACGCTGGTTCGCGGCAAGTACGCACAGCGGGTCATTGAAGCCACGAATGTGGTCGTCCTCGACCCGAAGGTCGCCAGGGCGTTTCCGAATGATCGTGCCGTCAACAAGGCACTGCGAGGGCTGCTTCGCGATCGCAAGTCCTCCGCTCGCCCAACTGCCCGTTCAACACGGACGCGCCGCGAGCGGCGCGCCGGTTAACGGTACGTTGGACGACTTTATCGAGGACGTCTGGCGAATGACCGACAGCCACGTTCCTGCAGGGACGCGTCGCCACGCCGGTTGACGACTTTGGGCAACCCAAGGGGCGACGGATGAGCCAGTCGCTCGGCATCGACCTGGAGGAGCGCGCGCAGTCGCCGCGGGGGGAGGAGCGGGCGCCGCGGTCTCGTGCGATGCTAGGGGCGTGACGGACAGACCGCGCGGGCGGCCCTGGCGCCTCCTCGTCACGGAGGCGTGCGACGGCGCGAGCAACATGGCGGTGGACGAGGCGCTCTGGCGCGGGCGCCAGGCCGGCGGCGCGCCCCCGACCCTCCGCTTCTTCGCGTGGGCGCCCCCGACGGTCTCGCTCGGCTACGGCCAGCCGCTCGCGGGCGACGTGGACCTCGCGGCGTGCGCCGCGCTCGGCGTCGGCCTCGTGCGCCGCCCGACCGGCGGGAGCGCCATCTACCACGACGGCCCCGAGCGCGAGCTGACCTACAGCATCGTCGCCACCGCGGCCGACCTCGGCATCGGCGCCGACCTCCTCGAGACCTACCACTGGATCGGCCGCGCGCTCGCGCGGGGCCTGCGCGCCCTCGGCGCGCCCGTCGAGATGGTGCCGGTCGCGCCCTCGGGCGGGCCGACGCCCGCCTTCTGCTTCGCGCGCGCGGGCAGCTACGAGCTCGAGATCGGGGGCCGCAAGGTCGTCGGCAGCGCGCAGCGCCGGCAGGGGACCGCGTTCCTGCAGCACGGCGCGGTGCTGCTCGGCGTGGACGCGCCGCGCCTGGCCGCGCTCTTTCCCACGACCGCGGACCCGCTCGCGACGCTGACGACGCTCGAGGCGGCGCTCGGCCGCCGGCCGGGCTTCGACGAGGTGGCGCACGCCCTCGCCGCCGCGTTCGAGGCCGAGCACGGCCTGGCCCTCGAGCCCGGCGGGCTCTCGGCCGACGAGGCGGCGCTCGCCGCGGCGCTGGCTGCCGAGAAGTACGCCACCGACGCCTGGCTCGCCGGCGCGGCGTGAGCCGCGAGTACCCCGAGCACCCGCGGGTCGGTGTCGGCGCGGTCGTCCTCCACGAGGGCCGCGTGCTGCTCGTCCGTCGCGGTCGACCGCCCGGGATCGGCAAGTGGAGCCTGCCGGGCGGCCTCGTCCGCCTCGGCGAGACGACGCGCGCGGCGATCGTCCGCGAGGTCGCCGAGGAGTGCGGGCTCGCGGTCCGCGTTGTCGGCCTCGCCGGCATGGTCGAGCGCGTCGTCGAGGACGACGCGGGCCGGGTCCGCTATCATTACGTCCTGGTGGACTACCTCGTGCGTCCGGAAACGGTGGACGCCGTCGCGGGCAGCGACGCCGACGAGGTGCGCTGGGTGGAGGTGGGGTGCGTGGGCGAGCTCGACGTCACCGAGGGGCTCGTGGACATGATCCGGCGGGCCCAGAGCCTGGAAGGAGGCGAGATCGCGTGAA
The DNA here is from genome assembly GCA_001788495.1 of Candidatus Rokubacteria bacterium RIFCSPLOWO2_02_FULL_73_56. Lineage (GTDB taxonomy): Bacteria > Methylomirabilota > Methylomirabilia > Rokubacteriales > CSP1-6 > GWA2-73-35. Next base: position 21,282 of record MGCF01000151.1, on the reverse strand, counting down.
GGTCGCCATCGCGAGCAAGCGGCTGGACGAGGTCGTCGCCGACGCGGTCCTCGCGGGGCTCTACGCCGACGAGAAGAAGCTTCCCGACGGGCTCGCGCGGCTCGACCGCGCGAGCGGCGGGCAGGTGCGGCGCGTGCTCGAGGCCGAGCAGTTCAAGGCGAAGGCCGGGCAGGTGACGCACCTGCACGCGAACGGCCGCCGCATCGTGGTCGCCGGGCTCGGCCCGCGCGCGGAGACGACCGCCGAGGTGCTGCGCCGGGCGGCGGCCGCGGGCGCGCGGCGCGCCCGCGACCTCGGGGCGCGCGCGCTCGCGGCCGAGGTCCTGGGCGACCGGTTGCCCGCGCGCCAGCGCGCGCAGGCCCTCGTCGAGGGCGCGCTGCTCGGCACGTACGGCTTCGAGCGCTACCGGCGCGAGAAGGCCGAGCGCGCGGTCGGCGCGCTCACGGTCGTCGAGCCCGACGCGCGCCGGGCGCGCGACGTCGCCGACGGCGTCCACCGGGGCGAGACCTTCGCGCGCGCCACCGCGCTCGCGCGCGACCTCGTCAACACGCCGGCGAAGGACCTGAGCCCGACCGACCTCGCGCGCGTCGCGGTCCGGCTCGCGAAGGAGCAGCGCCTGGCGGTCCGGGTATACGACCGCGCCGAGTGCCGCCGGCTCGGCATGGGCGCGTTCCTCGGCGTCGCCGCGGGGAGCGCGGAGCCACCGAAGTTCGTCCACCTGACCTACAGCCCCGGGGGCCGGCCGGCCGGCCGCGCGAGGAAGCGCATCGCGCTCGTCGGCAAGGGCGTCACGTTCGACTCGGGCGGCCTCGACCTCAAGACGTCCGAGGGCATGCTCCGGATGAAGTACGACATGGCGGGCGCCGCGGCGGTGCTCGGCATCATGGGGGCCTTGCCCGCGCTCCGGCCCCCGGTGGAGGTGCACGGGCTCATCGCGGCCACCGAGAACATGCCGTCGGGCTCGGCCACACGCCCGGGCGACGTGCTGCGTGCGATGAACGGCACGACGATCGAGGTGGGGAACACGGACGCCGAGGGGCGGCTCACGCTCGCCGACGCGCTCTGCTACGCGGTGCGCCGCGTCGAGGCCGACGAGATCGTGGACGTGGCCACGCTCACCGGCGCGTGCGTCGTGGCGCTGGGGCCGCTCTGCGCGGGCCTCATGGCGAACGACGCGGCCCTCGCCGGCCGGCTGCTCCGGGCTGCCGAGGCGGCCGGCGAGCCGTGCTGGCAGCTGCCCTTGATCGACGAGTACAAGGAGCACCTCAAGAGCGAGGTCGCCGACCTGAACAACGTGGGCCCGCGCGGCGGCGGCGCGATCACCGCGGGGCTGTTCCTCAAGGAGTTCGCGGGCGCCACCCGGTGGGCGCACCTCGACGTCGCGGGCCCGGCGTTCACCGAGAAGGACCTGCCGCTCGCGCCGAAGGGCGCGACCGGCGTCGCCGTGCGCACGCTGCTGACGTACCTGACGGCGGAGTGATGGGCGGCGGCGTCGACCTGCACACGCACACCACCGCGTCCGACGGGACGCTCGCGCCGCGCGACCTCGTGCGCGAGGCGGTCCGCCGCGGCGTGCGCGTGCTCGCCGTCACCGACCACGACTCGACCGACGGGCTCCCCGAGGCGCTCGCCGAGGCGCGCGCGCACCCGCCGCTCGAGATCGTGCCCGGGCTCGAGATCAACTGCGACGTCGCGAGCGGGCCCGACGGCGCGGCCACGGAGATCCACGTGCTCGGCTACTGCGTGGACTGGGAGGCCGCCTGGTTCCAGGAGTTCCTCCGGGAGCAGCGCGCGGAGCGGCGCGCGCGCGTCGTGCGCATCGCCGCGCGGCTCGCCGAGCTCGGCATGCCGATCGACGCCGACGAGGTGTTCGCGCTCGTCCAGGAGGGCTCCGCGGGGCGGCCGCACGTCGCCCGCGTGATGATGGCGCGGGGCTACGTGAAGTCGGTCCGTGAGGCGTTCGACCGGTACCTGCGCGCGGGCGGCCCCGCCCACGTGCCGCGCCGGCGGCTCACGCCCGCCGAGGCGGTCGCCGTGATCCGGCGCGCCCGCGGCGTCCCCGTGCTCGCCCACCCCGCGCTCGCCGGTCGCGACGAGCTGATCCCGGAGCTGGTCCGGGCGGGGCTCCAGGGCATCGAGTGCTTCTACCCCGAGCACTCGGCCGCCCAGACCGCGCACTACCGCGCGCTCTGCCGCGCGCACGGCCTGCTCGAGACGGGCGGCTCGGACTTCCACGGCCCGCGCACCGGCCGCCCGAACCCCCCGGGCAGCCCGGCGGTGCCGCTCGCCGTGTGGGACGCCCTGAAGGAGCGCGCCCTGCTGTGCCGGGCCTGAGCGCCCAGGTGTTCGGCTTCAAGGACTGCCAGGACACGCGCAAGGCGCTCCGCTTCTTCGCCGAGCGGCGAGTCGCCGTCCACTTCGTGGACCTCGCGGAGCGCCCGGCCTCGCGCGGCGAGCTCCGGCGCTTCGCCGAGCGGTTCGGCGCCGCCGCGCTGATCGACCGCGAGAGCCCGCGCCTGCGCGCCCTCGGGCTCCACGTGGCGGGGGATTCGCCCCAGCGCCTGCTCGAGCGCGCGCTCGGCGAGCCCCGGCTGCTCCGGACGCCGCTCGTGCGCTGCGGCCACCGCGTCGCGGTCGGCCACGCCCCCGCGGAGTGGCAGGCGTGGGTGGACGCCGCGCGGGACGCGACGACGGCGTGACGCCCCGACCGTTCACGCTCCACGTCCCCGACGAGGTGCTCGCCGACCTGCGCGCGCGGCTCGCGCGCGTGCGCTGGCCCGACGCGCCGCCGGGCGCCGCGTGGGAGTTCGGCACGAGCCTCGCCTACCTGCAGGAGCTGATCGCCTACTGGCGCGAGCGCTACGACTGGCGCGCCCACGAGGCGCGGCTGAACCGGCTCAGGCAATTCACGGTGGCGCTCGGCGGGATCGACCTGCACTTCGTCCACGAGCCCGGCGTGGGGCCGCGCCCGCTGCCGCTCCTGCTCGCGCACGGCTGGCCGGGCTCGATCGTCGAGTTCGAGCGGCTGATCCCGCTGCTCACGGACCCGGGCCGCTTCGGCGGCGATCCGGCCGACGCCTTCACGGTCGTCGCCCCCTCGCTCCCGGGCTACACGCTCTCGTTCCGTCCCGGGCAGCCGCGCTTCGGCGTCGAGGAGATCGCCGACGTTTTCGCCGAGCTGATGACCGGCGTGCTCGGCTACCGGCGCTTCGCCGCCCAGGGCGGCGACTGGGGGGCGTTCGTCGCCTCGCGGCTCGCCCACGCCCATCCCGACCGCCTGGTCGGGATCCACCTGAACCTGCTCGCGGTGCGGCGCGACGTGACGGCGCCCGAGGCGCCGAGCGAGGAGGAGCACCGCTACCTGGAGCAGCTCCGTCACTGGCAGCGCGAGGAGACGGGCTACCAGTGGATCCAGGGCACCCGGCCCCAGACGCTCGCCTACGGCCTCACCGACTCGCCCGTGGGGCTCGCGGCCTGGATCGTCGAGAAGTTCCGGGCGTGGAGCGACTGCGGCGGGGACGTGGAGCGGCGCTTCTCGAAGGACACGCTCCTCACCAACGTGATGCTCTACTGGGTCACCGGGGCGATCGGCTCGTCCTTCTGGCCCTACTACGCGCGCCTGCACCGGCCGTGGCCGATCCCCGACGGCGCCCGCGTGACGGTCCCGACGGCGTACGCGGCCTTCCCGCGGGAGATCCTGCTGCCGCCGCGGGCGTGGGCCGAGCGCGTGTACGACATCCGGCGCTGGACCGTGATGCCGGCCGGCGGCCACTTCGCCGCCCTCGAGGAGCCCGAGGCCCTCGCGGCCGACGTCCGCGCCTTCTTCCGGGAGCTCCGGGGAACCTGAGCGCCGTCTCCCGGAAAGGAGCCATCCATGGCTGGATACGTGAACCCGTTGAGCCGAAGGGAAGTGCTGAAGTTCGGCGCCTACACCACCGTCGGCGGTGTGCTGACGCCGGGCGTCTCGCTCGCCCAGGCGATCGTCACCGACACGAAGGGCATCGCCGCGGGCGACGTCCAGCTCGACGTGGGCGGCACGCGCATCCCGGCCTACGAGGCGCGGCCGGAAGCGCCGGGCCGCCACCCGATCGTCGTGGCGATCTCGGGCTATCTCGCCTTCTTCGGCCGCCACCTCAAGGGCTGACGCGCCTCGGCGCTCGCTCCCCCCGACGCCGATCAGGACAGCGTGAGGACGACCGCCGCCCGCGGCCCCGCCGTGCTCGCGTAGCAGGACTTGATGTTCTTGCGCGCGCCGGCGAGCCTGGCGGCCACGCGGCCGAGCGCGCCGGGCTTGTTCGAGAGCCGCACCACGAGCGCCCGCTCCTTCTTGACGCGGTAGCCGGCCTTCGTCAGGGCCCGCGCGGCCCGCGTCGGGTCGCTCACGACCATCCGGACCCGGGTGGTGCCCCGCGCCTCGGGCGCGCAGATCGCGACGATGTTCACGCGGGAGTCCGCGAGCGTCTTGCACACCTTCGCGAGGACGCCGGGCCGCGACTTGAGGGGCAGGACGAGCTGCGTGGTCTTGGTCATGGCCATCCTCCTCCTGGGAGCATCGGGCCGATCATAGCTCGTTTCGCCGCCAGACGTTGCGGCAGCGCGTCTCGGTCACGAGGCACGCGGTGACCACCGCCGCGGCCGCGAGGCCGAGGCAGACGCCGAAGGCGGCCTCCCACGCCGCGGGCGGATAGACGCGCGCGCCCGCGACCTCGAGCCCGCCCCACCTGGCGTCGAGGATCGCGCCCGTGACCCACTGGAGCAGCGCGATGCCGAGGAAGATCGGCAGGTTGCAGAAGCCGACGGCGATCCCGACGCGCGCGGGGTCGTTCACCTCGCGCACACAGCTCCAGAGCAGCACGAGGCCCGCGGAGGCGAGCCCCAGCAGGAGGAAGAACGGGGCGAGCAGCGACACCGGCAGCCGCAGGCCGGGCAGCGCGAGCGGCACCCAGCAGAGGGCGTAGATCGCGGAGCACGCGACCATCGGCAGGCGCCGGAGCCCGAGCCAGCGGTCCGAGAGCCAGCCGACGAGCGGCGCGCCCACGCCCATGCCGATCGCGATCATCGAGGCGAGCGTGGCGGCGTCCACGCGGGAGAGGCCGTAGACCTGCGTGAGGTACGGCACGCCCCAGAGGCCGAGGAACGTGATCTGCGTCGTGTAGACGCCGGCCGCGGTGAGGATCGGCGGCCACGTGCGCGGGTTCGCGACGATGCCGGGCACGCCGCGCACGACCTCGCGCACCGTCGGCGCCGCCGGCCCCGTCCGCTCCGGGTTGACGGCCGGCAGGCCCAGCGCCTCGGGCCGGTCGCGCACGAGCGTCGCCGCCGCGGCGGCGAGCACGAGCGTGACGCCGCCGATCACCACGAACGTGGCGCGCCAGCCCACGGCGCCCACGAGGAGCGCCAGCGGCGTGGCGGCGACGAGCGCGCCGACGTTGCCGACGGTCTGCGTGAAGCCCGAGATCGTCGCGAACTCGTTCGGCCGGAACCAGGCGGCGGCGAGGGCCAGCCACGCGATCAGCATGACCGAGGCGCCGAGCCCGACCAGGAGCCGCCCGGCGAACGCGACGCCGAACGTCGGCGCGACACCGAACAGCACCGCGCCGAGTCCCAGCGTCCCGCCGCCGAGCGCGATCGTCCAGCGCGGGCCGAGCGTGTCCGCGAGGCTGCCCGCGACGAGCGCCATCACGGCGAAGACGTACGGGTAGATCGCCGAGAGGTTGCCGAGCGCCGCCGCGGTGATCGCGAAGGCGCGCATGAGGTCCTCCGCGACGACCGCGGGCGCGACGCGGTGGAGCCAGGAGAAGACGTAGAGCGACGCGGGCACGAGCAGCATGAGCCAGCGCGCGCCCCGGAGGCTCACGCGCGCGCGCGGGCGTAGGCCGGGAAGACCCGCCGGACGACGTCGGCGTCGTTGATCGCGAGCATTCCCGTGACGAGGCGGCGCGCCGCGCCCCGGACCGCGACGAAGGTGATGCGCGCCGAGGCCACGAGCGCGCCGGCGGCGTCGCGCGCGGCGACCTCCGTGTCCCAGTAGCGCCGGTCGTCGGCGTGCGGCCGGACGGTGGCGCGGCGGCCGGACACCGTGAGCGCCGCGCCGAAGGGGACGGGGCCGTGGAGCGTGACGGCGAGGTCCGTCGTCATGCCCGACTCGCCCGTGGCGAGCGCGCCGAGCCAGAACGCGGTCTCGTCGAGCAGCGTGGTCAGCGCGGCGGGCGCGAGCGCGCCGTCGGGCTCGCGGAACGGCGCGCGCGGCGTCCAGGCGCTCCACACGGCCCGGTCGTCGAACGCGAGCCGGACGCGCAGACCGAGGGGGTTCTCCGTGCCGCACGCGAAGCACGCGCGCGAGACCGGCAGCGGGTGCCCGTCGCGCGCGGAGGCGGCCGCGTGGGGGCCGGCGTCCGCCGCCGTCGCCGCGACGCGGCCGTCGACGAGGACGGAGCCGTCGGCGTCGCGGAGCACGAACGCGTGCGCCTCCGCCTCGCGGGCGTGCGCCAGGGCGAGCGGGACGCCGAGCGGCACGCGCTTCCTGTACACGCCGCTGACCGCCCGCGGCCCGCCGATGCCCGCGAGGGCGTCGAAGGCGGCGAGGACGGACCCGCCGTGCGCGGTGTCGGGGAGCCCCTGGAACGCGGGATCGAGCGTGAGAAGCGGTTCGCCGCCGCGGTCGTCGAGGGACCGCTTCAGCACGGAGCCTATGGTCGCCATGCGATAATCGATCGTGCCGCCCATTCTATCCGACAATCCCTTCGTCCGTGCGACCGTCACCAACTTCTTCTTCTTCTTCAGCCTGAACAGCTTCATCCTGCTGCCCCTCTACATCCACGCGCAGGGTGGGACCGAGGTCGAGATCGGCGTCGTGATGGGTCTCTACAACGCCGTCGGCATCGTCTGCCAGCCGCTCGTGGGCCCGTGGATCGACGCGCTCGGCCGTCGGCCCTTCATGCTCGTGGGCGTGGGCCTCGTCGGCGCCTCCGCGCTGCTCGCCGCGGCCGCGCCGCTGATCCCGGTGCTCGCGCTCGTGCGCGTCATGCAGGGTCTCGGCTTCTCGGCGTTCTTCGTCGCGAACTACTCGTACGTGATCGACCTCGTCCCGCCCGATCGGCGCGGCTGGGCGCTCGGGATCTACGGCGTGTCGGGGCTCACGGCGACGGCGATCGCGCCGCTCGTGGGCGAGTGGATCGTCCGCCGCGTCGGCTTCCGGCCGCTCTTCGTGCTCGCCGCGCTGCTCGCCGGCGTCGCCTGCGTGCTCGTCACGCGGCTGTCGGGTGGCCGGCGCGGCCCCGCGCTGCCCGTGCGGGCCTCGCTCTGGGAGCGCGGCGGCTTCGACGAGATCTGGCACCGCCCGATGGCGGTCACGCTCTTCTTCGGCCTCGGGGCGGGCACGATCTGGGTGTTCCTGCCGACCTTCGCCGAGAGTCTCGGGGTGCGGACGCTCGCGCTCTTCTACACGGCGTACGCGACGGCGGCCATCGGCGTGCGCGTGTTCGGCGGGCGCCTGCTCGACACCCTCGGCCGGGCCGCCGTGATCGTGCCCTCCATGTTCGTGCAGACGATCGGGACGGCGCTCCTCGCGATGCTCGCGCTCCTCGTGGACCGGTCGGGCACGACGCCGGCCCTGCCGGTCCTGTTCCTCGCCGGCCTCATGTCCGGCTGCGCGCACGGCTTCCTCTACCCCGGGCTCGCGGCGCTGATCACCGACGAGACGCCGGAGACGCGGCGCGGCGTCGTGGTCGGGATCTTCAGCGCCGTCTTCCTCGTCGGTCAGACGGCCGGGGCCTTCGTCTTCGGCTACGTCACCCACGCGGCCGGCTACGCGGTCACCTGGAGCGTGCTCACCGCGCTGCTGCTCGCGGGCGCCGGCGTGAGCCTCAGGCTCGTGCCGGCGCGCCCGGCGAGGCGCGCTATACTGGGCTGACGCCGCCGACGGGGGAGCACGCATGCACACGAAGGCCCGGGTCCTGACGCTCGCGCTGCTGACCGCCGCCCTGCTGGGCGCGCCGGGCCGGGCCGACCTGGCGCCCGACGGTCCCAGCGCCACGCCGCCCCGGGCGACCGGCCCGCAGGAGGTGGAGGTGATCGCGGTCCTGATGGACCAGCACACGCACCAGCCGACGGTGCTGCTCCAGGGCAAGCGGGACCGGCGCGCGCTCGCGATGGCGATCGGGCTCGCGGAGGCGACCGGGATCGCCGTGCCGCTCCAGGGCGTCACGCCCCCCCGCCCGCTCACGCACGACCTGTTCCTCACGCTCTTCGGCCGGCTGAAGGTCGGGCTCACGCGGGTCGTGATCACCGACCTGCGCGACGACGTGTACTACGCCACGGTCCACCTCAGGGCGGCCGGCACGGAGCTCCAGCTCGACGCGCGGCCGTCGGACGCGATCGCGCTCGCGATCCGCGCGAAGGTGCCGGTGCTGGTCGAGGACCGCGTGTTCGACAAGGGCGGCGGCGTGGGCGTGGCCCCGCGCCGGCCGAACATCTGACGCGATGGCGGACCCCGAGCGCAACGACCAGGAGTGGGCGCTCCAGCGGCGGCTGGAGGACGTCTTCGCGAAGCTCGGAGAGAAGTTCGGCGACCTGACGGGCCGGGTGGAGACGAAGATCCGCCCGACGGTGACCCTCGACGACGTCGGCGGGCTCCGCGAGGCGAAGGCGGGGCTCAAGGGCTTCTCGCTGGCGCTGACGAACCCGGACCTCTACACGAAGTGGGGCATCGCCCCGCCGAAGGGCGTGCTGCTGTACGGGCCGCCGGGCACGGGCAAGGCGAAGCTCGCCCAGGCGCTCGCGACGGCGTCCGGCGCGATCTTCTACCACCTGAAGCTCACGAACCTCACGTCCAAGTTCGGCGCGAACACGGGCGAGCTGCTGCAGGAGATCCTCCGGATCGCGATCGGCGAGGGCAAGGCGGTGCTCTTCCTCGACGAGGCCGAGGCGCTCTCGCTCGAGCACCTGCTGCCGCCGCCGCAGGCGCTCGAGGCGAGCGCGCGGCTCGTGGCGGCGCTCTGCGAGAAGCTCGACGCCGTCGACGCCTCGGCGCGCGTCCTGGTCGTCGCGGCCACGACCCGCACGGACGCGATCGATCCCGCGCTGGTGGCGCCGGGCCGCCTCGACCACCTGGTCGAGGTCCCGCTGCCCGACCCGGACGGGCAGCGGGAGATCCTCGAGCTGATCCGCGTGCGCACGGAGAAGAACGCCGGGCGGCCGCTGTTCGAGCCGATCGACTATCGCAAGATTCTGCCGGTCATGGGCGGCATGAGCGGCGCCGACCTGTCGGTGATCGTCCAGCGCGCCCTCGAGGCCAAGGTGCACCGCGCCGGAGAGACCGGCGAGGCCTCGCCCGTGACCACGGACGACCTCCTCGATGCCACCGACGGGTACAAGCGCGTGCGCGGGATCGTCGAGAAGATCCGCTACGGCCAGTATCTGTGATCGCGTCGACCACGCTCCGTGTCCGCTACAAGGACACGGACTGCATGAAGGTCGTCTACTACGGCAACTACCTCACGTACTTCGAGGTGGGCCGCGTCGAGTTCCTGCGCCAGCAGGGCACGCCGATCTCCGAGGTGGACCAGAAGATCCACATGCCCGTGGTCGAGGCGGCCGTGCGCTACGCCCGGCCGGCGCGCCTCGACGAGCTGCTCGAGGTCCGCTGCTGGGTGAGCGAGCGCAAGCGCGCGAGCTTCCGTTTCGCGTACGAGATCGTGAACGCGGCCGGCGAGACGGTGGCGACCGGGTCGACGCGGCACGCCTGCTGGGACGTCGCCACCGGCAAGATGATCGCGCTGCCCCCGTGGCTCCAGGCGATCACGCCGATCGTTCCGGCCCCGTAGCCGGACGGTGCTATAATCCACATCCGGCCTCGATATGATCGAAGTCCAAGGCCTCACCAAGCAGTACGGCCCGGTCACCGCGATCCGCGACGTGTCGTTTCGCGTCGAGCCCGGGCAGGTCGTCGGCTTCCTCGGCCCGAACGGCGCCGGCAAGTCGACGACGATGCGCATCCTCTCGTGCTTCATGCCCGCGAGCGGGGGCTCGGCGCGCGTCGCCGGCTACGACGTCCTCACGCAGTCCATGGAGGTGCGCAGGCGGATCGGCTACCTGCCGGAGAGCGTGCCCCTCTACACGGACCTGCGCGTGGCGCCGTACCTGGACTTCGTCGCCGAGGTCAAGGGCCTGGCGCGGGGCGAGCGCCGCCGCCGCGTGGCCGAGGTCATGGACCGCTGCCTGATCGGCGACGTCCAGAACCGGCTCATCGGCAAGCTGTCGAAGGGGTACCGGCAGCGCGTCGGGCTCGCCCAGGCGCTCGTGAGCGACCCGGAGGTGCTGATCCTCGACGAGCCCACGATCGGGCTCGACCCGCGCCAGATCACCGAGATCCGCTCGCTCATCAAGGCGCTCGCGGGCCGCCACACCGTGATCCTGTCGACGCACATCCTGCCCGAGGTCTCCATGGTGTGCAGCGGCGGCGTCGTGATCATCAACAAGGGCGCGATCGTCGCGCAGGGGCCCATCGAGACGCTCGTCGAGCAGTTCTTCCCGACCGCCCGCGTGGAGGTCGAGGTCATCGGCCCGCCGGCGGCGGTGCGCGAGATGATGCGGGCGATCCCCGGCGTGGTGTCGGTGCACGACGAGGCGATCACGAACGGCGCCGGCCGGTACGTCGTCGAATCGTCCCGTGACCGCGACATCCGGGCGGAGATCTCGCGCCTCGCCGCCCAGCAGCAGTGGAGCCTGCTCGAGCTCAAGCGGGTCGGGACCACGCTGGAGGAGGTCTTCATCCGGATCGTCGCCGGCGAGGAGACGACGGCCGAGGCCGGGGAGGACGCGGCGCCGTGAGGGTCTGGGCGATCTTCAAGAAGGAGCTGCGGCTCTACTTCACGTCGCCGGTCGCGTACGTCGTGTTCACGATCTTCCTGCTCATCGCCGGCTACTTCTTCTACAACATCTTCGCCTTCTTCACCCTCGCGTCCATGCAGTCGGCGATGAACCCGGCGATGGCGCGCGACCTGAACGTGACGGACGGCGTGATGCGCCCGCTGTTCTCGAACGTCAGCGTGATCCTGCTGCTGCTGATGCCGCTGCTGACGATGCGGCTGTTCGCCGAGGAGCGGCGCTCGGGCACGATCGAGCTCCTGCTGACGTACCCGGTGCGGGACGGCGCGGTGCTGCTCGGCAAGTACGCGGCGGCGCTCGTGCTCTACGCGAGCATGCTCGCGCTGACGCTGCTCTACCCCGGGATCGTGGCCTACTTCGTCCGGCTGGAGGCCGGACCCCTCCTGACGGGCTACCTCGGCCTCGTCCTCATGGGCGCGACCTTCATCGCGGTCGGCGTCTTCGCGTCGTCGCTGACGGAGAATCAGATCGTCGCGTCGATCACGACGTTCGGAATCCTGTTGATCTTCTGGATCCTCGGCTGGAGCGCCGACTACGCCGGCGGGGCGGCGGGCAAGCTGCTGCAGCACCTGTCCATCATCGAGCACAACGAGAGCTTCGCCCGGGGCGTGCTCGACACCAAGGACATCATCTACTACGTGGACTTCACGGTCCTGGCGCTGTTCCTGACCCTGCGCTCGCTCGAAACCCGGCGGTGGAAGGGATGATCCGCAAGGTCCTCGACTGGGGCGGGTACGCGGGGCTGGCGGTGCTGGCGATGGCCGTGGTCCTGCCGTTTGCGCGCCCGGCGTGGGCGCAGCAGCGCGGCTGGCTGCTGCTCGCCGGCCTCCTGCTCGTCGCGGCCTCGCTGGTCGTGCGCGTGGGCGAGCTGCGCGGCGCCGTGGGCGGCCGCACGCTGCGCTACGGCCTCAACACCGCGGTGACGATCGTGCTGCTCCTCGGCATCATCGGCGTCGTCGAGGCGCTCTCCTACCGCCACAGCTGGCGCTGGGACCTCACCGAGAACAAGCGGCACAGCCTCTCGCCCCAGACGATCCGGCTCCTCGGGAGCCTCAAGACGGACGTGAGCGCGATCGCGTTCTTCCGGAGCGACCAGCCGGGCAAGCGCGCGGCGGAGGACCTGTTCAAGCAGTATGCCCGCTACGCGAACGGGCGCTTCACGTGGAAGAGCACGGACCCCGACCGCGAGCCCGGCCTCGCGCGGCGGTACGGCATCGAGGCGTACGGCACCGTCGTGCTCGAGACGAAGACGAAGTCCGAGAAGGTGCTCGACGCCGAGGAGGAGAAGCTCACCAACGCGCTCGTGAAGGTCACGCGCGAGGGCAAGCGCCTCGTCTACGTGGTCCAGGGGCACGGCGAGCGCGAGCTCGCCAACGCGGACAAGCCCGGCCTCAGCGAGGCGAAGGCCGCGATGGAGAAGGTCAACTACGAGGTCAAGCCCCTGGTGCTGGCGCGCACGGGGACGGTGCCGGCGGACGCGGCCCTCGTGATCGTGCCCGGGCCGCGCACCGACCCGTTCCCGCCCGAGCTCGACGCGCTCGACGCGTACGTCCGCGGGGGCGGCAAGCTCCTCGTCATGGCCGATCCCTTCCAGGGCGACGGCCTGCGCAAGTACCTCCCGAAGTACGGCATCGAGCTCGGGCAGGACCTCGTCGTCGAGGAGAACCCGATCGGGCGCCTCTTCGGCATCGGCCCGGAGGTCCCGATCGTCCAGCAGTACGAGGCGCACCCGATCACGCGCGAGATGGGCGGGGTGAGCACGCTCTTCCCGCTGACGCGCTCGCTCGCCGCCGCGAAGACGCCGCCCAAGGGCGTGAGCGTCGTCGCGCTCGCGCGGACGAGCCCGCAGAGCTGGGGCGAGACGGACCGCGCGGGGCTCGAGCGGGGCGCGGCGAAGCCCGACCCCCAGGACCCGAAGGGCCCGCTCGCGGTCGCGATGGTGGCGACGCTGGAGAAGGCGCGGATCGTCGTGTACGGGACGTCGAACCTGGCCGCCAACCAGTTCCTCAACGTCCAGGGCAACCGCGACTTCTTCCTCAACACCGTGAGCTGGCTCGCGGAGGAAGAGGACCAGATCTCGATCCGGCCCCGGTCGGCGCGCCCGACGCCCGTGTTCATGAACTCGCAGCAGGCGCAGGTCGTGTTCCTGCTGCCCGTGGTGATCCTGCCGGGCCTCGCGCTCGTCGGCGGGATCGCCGCCGTCCTCCGACGCCGCGCCGCGAAGTAGTCGGACTGAGATGCGCTGGCAGACGACCGCGATTCTGGCCGCCGTGTTGATCGCGCTGGGCGCCTTCTACTACGTGTACGAGCTGCGGCTCGGCCCCGAGCGCGAGCGCGCCGAGGGGCGGAAGGGGCGCGTGTTCACGGCGGACCTCGCCGACGTCACCGAGCTCGAGCTCAAGCGGGCCGGCGACACGCTCCGGGTCAGGCGCGAGCAGGACGGCTGGGCGATGCAGGCGCCCGTCGCGGCGCGCGGCGACCGCGGCAAGATCGAGGAGACGCTCACCACGCTCGTGATGGCGCGCAGCGACCGCGAGATCGCGGCGGCGCCGGCCGACCTCGCCGAGTTCGGCCTCGACCGGCCCGCCGTCGAGGCGACGCTCCGGCTCAAGGACGGCCGGCAGCTCGGCCTCGTGCTCGGCACGAAGAACCCGACCGGCGTGTGGGTCTACGCGCGCGAGGCGGGCAAGCCCGCGGTGTTCCTCGTCTCCGACAGCGTCCTGCGCGACGCGACGCGCCCCGTCGCCGAGTTCCGCGACAAGACCCTGCTCGCCTTCGACCAGGGCGCCGTCACGGGCTTCGAGATCGTCCTGCCCGACGACACGCTCGCGGTCGAGAAGGCCGAGGCGGGCTGGAAGCTCGTGCGCCCCCGCGCGCTGCCCGGCGACGCCGACACCGTGCGCGAGTTCCTCGACAAGCTCGACGGCGCCCGCGTGGCGGAGTTCGTCGCCGAGAAGCCGAAGTCGCTCCAGCCCTTCGGGCTCGACCGCCCGGTGCGGCTCACGGTCCACACCGGGCGCGACAAGGAGCGCGCGAGCAAGAGCGTGCTGCTCGGGCGCCTCGACCGCGCGAAGAAGGGCGTCTACGCGATGCGGCCGGGCGAGTCCTCGGTGCTGCTCCTGCCCGAGGCGGTCTGGGCCGCCGTGCCGAAGAACGTGGCCGTGCTGCGCGACCGGGTCGTGCTCGCGTTCGAGCGCGACCAGGTGACGCGGCTCGACCTCGAGAGCCCGAAAGGCCGGGTCACGCTCGTGCGCGAGAAGGACCGCTGGCGGATCACGGCGCCGGAGGCGCTGCCCGCGGACCAGGTGGAGGCCGGCGCCGTGCTGTTCAAGCTCCGCGAGCTCCGGGCCCAGGGCTTCCTCAGCGACGACGCGTCGGGGATCGCGCGCTACCTCGCCAGGCCCACCGTGCGGCTGACCCTGACGGAGGCGGGCGGGCGGGCGCGGACGCTCCTGCTCGCGCCCTCGCCCGAGCGCCGCGGCGGCGCCCCGAGCGCCTACGCGGCCCTCGCCGGGCGCGGCCCCGTGGTGCTCGTCGCCGCCGCGGCGCTCGAGGACCTCGGCCGCTCGGTCACCGAGCTCCGCGACCGCATCCTGCTCTCGGGGCTCGAGCCGAAGGACGTCAAGCGCCTGCGGCTCCGGGCCGGCGGCGCGACCGTCGTCGTCGAGCGCAGCGGCGACTTCGCGTGGCGGTTCGTCGAGGGCGCCACGGGCGAGGCGAAGGCGGCGGGCGTCGAGAACCTCCTGTTCTCGCTCCGCGCGCTCAAGTGGCAGGAGGTCGCCGCGCCGACCGGTGCTGCGCCCGCGCGCTATGGCCTCGACGCGCCGACGTTCGAGGCGACGCTCCTCCGGGCCGACGGCTCGGAGGTCGCCGCGGTCGCCGTCGGCAAGCGGGAGGGCGAGCGGGCGTGGGTGCGGACCCAGGCGGGCCCGGCGATCTACGCCGTGGACGCCAAGCAGCTCGGCGACCTGCCCAAGCTCCCCGACGACCTCAAGGGCTGAGCGCCGCGCGGATCCGCCGCCGCACGCGCTCGAGCAGCGGCTGCACGCGCGCGTCGAAGAACGCCGGCGCGAACCCCGGCCCGGAGTACGCCGCGTGGCTGTCCGGCGCGCAGCGCGGGCAGACCTCGCGCACCCGCGCGCGCGCCAGCCGGAGCACCGTCACGTCCGCCTCGCGGCCCCGCCGCGCGATCCGCCGCTCGAAGTCGTCCCAGTCCGCCAGGTCGTAGTAGGCGTCGGCCTCGTAGAGGAAGATCAGCGTCGGCGCGCGCAGCCGCTCGGCCAGCTGCGCGAGCTCGCCCCAGCGGCGCTGCCGCACGGGCGTCGCGTGCGGGAGCTTGCCGTGGCAGGTGGGGGCGAACGCGACCACGCCGCCGAGGCCGGGGTACGTGAACGCCGCCGCCTGGAGCGCGCCCCAGCCGCCGCAGCTCTGGCCGACGAGGACGATGTTGCCGAGCGGCACGCCGCGCTCGCGGTGGAAGTGCCCGATCGCCGCCTCGATGTAGCTCGAGTGGTCGTCGGACTCGAGGCGCGCCGTGTTGCGGACCTGGGCGAACACGACGACGTCGGGGTTGCGCTCGGCGGCCAGCCGGACGATCGGCGGCGGCGTCGGCCGGTAGGTGCCGGCGCTCGCGCTCGAGAAGCCGTGGTTGTAGACGACCACGATCGTCCGGGCCGGGTCGACGCCGGCGAGCGACCGGCCCACGAACGCGCCCTCGACCGGCAGCGCGCAGCCCGCGAGCAGGAGCGCGAGCGGCGCCAGCGGCGCGCGGCGCACGGTCAGGCGACGAGACCGATCTCGCGGGAGCGGGGCTCGACGCGCGGCGAGATCAGCCCGAGGCGCACGAGGCGCGGCACGAAGTTGGCCTGGAGGAGGAAGCGGGCCTGCGTCGTCATGCGCTCACCTCGACGGGAGTGGTGGTCCGGAAGCCCGATTCTAGCGCACTCGGCGGGGGTGGGGTACGATGGAAACCGTGAGCGCGGACGCGATCTACGTGAGGCAGCTCGAGCTCGGGCCGATGCAGAACTTCGTCTACCTCGTGGGCGACCCGGAGACGCGCCAGTGCGTCGTGGTGGACCCGGCCTGGGACATCGACACGATCGTCGGGACGGCGCAGGCCGACGACATGGCCATCGTCGGCGCGCTTGTGACCCACACCCACCAGGACCACGTCGGCGGCACGCTCGAGGACTGGGGCATGCCCGGCCGGATCCCCGGCGTCGAGGAGCTGCTCGCGCGCGTGCCCGCGAGGGTCTACGTCCACACGGCCGAGCGCGAGTTCCTGCGAGGCTTCGGCTCCGACCTCGTGAAGGTGGACAACCACGACACGCTCGCGGTCGGCCGGCTCACGCTCACGTTCCTCCACACCCCGGGCCATACGCCCGGCTCGCAGTGCTTCCTCGTGGACGGCCGGCTGATCTCGGGCGACACGCTCTTCATCGGCTCGTGCGGCCGCACCGACCTGCCCGGGAGCGACCCGACGGAGATGTACTACTCGCTCACCCAGCGGCTCGGGGCGCTCCCCGAGGACACCGTCCTGTTCCCGGGCCACAACTACGGGGGCTCCTCGTCCACGATCGGCCAGGAGAAGCGCCAGAACCCGTTCATGCGCTTCGTCGCCCTCGGGGACTTCCTGCAGGCGATGGGCGGCGGCCGCATCCGCCTCGCCTAGTGTTCCATCCACGAATTCATGTTAACGGTCGCCGCATGACCGCCCGCGCCTGGCGGCCCGGACTCCACGTGCGACGGGACTTCACATGACTTCGCGAAGGGGACACTGGCCACGGGGGGGCCCGATCTAGGGGTCGGGCCGGAGCCAGGCGAGCCCGTACATCAGCCGATAGAGATCGACGGTCGGTTCGGCGGCGAGTCGCGTGCCCCAGGCGCGCCAGAACTCCCTGAGCCCGGCCTCCGCGGCCGCGTCCGTCAGCTCGCACAGGGCGACGAACGGGGCGCCGCCGAGGACCTCGCCGCCGAACAGCCGGCGCTCCTCCGTCATCACCGACGTCCCGCCCGTCTCCTGCTCGAGCAGCGCGCACGAGGTCACGCCGGGCAGCGCGGTGAGCGTCGTGACCGCGGCGCCGGCGAGCCAGTCGCGCACGGCCGGCCCCCGGCCCGCGGCCGGCACGAGGCGCGCGGTCAGCAGGTGGCGCTCGACGCTGTCGCCGGCACTCGAGGCGATCCGCCGGGTGCCGTTGCGCACGGCGCGGCGGATCACGGGCAGCACGCGCCGTGTCCAGTCGGTCGGGTTGTTGAGGCGCTCGAGGTAGGGCGCGCTCGTCAGCACCCCGGGATCGGCCAGCTCGTAGAGCGTGAAGTAGGGCGGCGCCGCGCCGATGGCCGCGTAGCGCCGGCCGCGCAGGAAGCCGGGCACCGAGAGGCGCTCGGGCAGGTGCTGCCGCGGGTACCAGCCGTTGAAGTCCTCCTCGCCGGATGGATCCAGTTCCATCCAGATCGCCAGGGCGCTCTCGCCGATCATCGGGCCTCGCCTCCGTTCACGTTCAGGATCTGTCCGGTGATGTCGCGCGGGCACGTCGCGAAGAAGCGCACGGCGGCCGCCACGTCCTCGACGCTGCCCGCGCGGCCGCGCGTGATCCGCCGCCAGCGCGCCGGCGGGAAGCCGCGCGGGCGGAGCACCGCCCCGGGCGCGACGCAGTTGACGGCGATGCGCCGGCGGCGAAGGGCCGACGCCAGCCCGCGCGTCAGCGCCGCCACTCCCGCCTTGGACAGCGCGTAGGGGATGTAGCTCGGCCACGCGCCGTCGGCGCCCGCGTCGCCGACGTTCACGATGCGCCCCCCCCGGCGACCCATGAGGCGCGCCGCCGCCTGGGCGCAGAAGAAGGCGCCGCGCAGGTTCAGGTCGAGGAGCCGGTCGTACTGCGCGGGGGTCGTCCGGGCGAACGGCGTGCGCTCGAAGCACGCCGCGCTGTTGACGAGCACGTCGAGCCCGCCGAGGGCGCGGGCGGCGCGGCGGACCAGGTTGCCGGCGGCGCCCGGGTCGCGGAGGTCGGCCGCGAGCGCCACCGCCTGCACCCCGGCGCGCTCGAGGTCCCGGACGGTGCGCCGGGCCTCGCGGGCGGAGCGGTGGTAGCCGATCGCGACGTCCATCCCGCTCCGGCCGAGCGCCAGCGCGATCGCGCGCCCCAGGCGGACGGCGCCGCCGGTCACGAGCGCTCGCGGCCGCGGTTTACGGCTCCGCCGCGCCCGAGGTGTTATCCTCGAACCCATCATGTCCGGCGGCGGCCTGCGCAACTGGTTCAAGGTCCGGTTCATCGCGGGCTTCTTCTTCACGGTCCCCGTCTTCCTGACCGCCTGGCTCCTCTGGATCTTCTGGAGCCGCATCGACGACGTGTTCGCCCCGATCTACGTGCGGATCTTCGGCCGGCCCCTCCCGGGGCTGGGCTTCCTGACCGCGGTCGGGATCATCCTCATCATGGGCACGATCGCACGAAACGTCGTCGGCCGCCGCGTGCTCGCGCTGGGCGACAGGATTCTCCTGAAGGTGCCCATCTACCGGCGGCTCTACCCGTCGATCAAGATGCTGATCGACTCCTTCTCGCCCGAGCGCCGCTCCGGGTTCCGCGCCGTGGTCCTCGTCGAGCACCCGCGCGCGGGCGCGTACGCCTTCGGCTTCGTGACGAGCCACGTCGTCGTGGACACCTCCCAGGGCAAGCGCGAGATGGTGACCGTCTTCGTCCCGACGAACAACCTCTACCTCGGCGACGTCGTCGTCGTCCCGCGCGAGGACGTGATCGCCACGGGCCTGCCCGTCGAGGAGGGCATCCGCATCATCCTGTCGGCGGGCAACGCGACCCCCGCGCAGCTGCCGCGCGACTAATTACGTGGGGGGCCCCGAGATGGCCCCCCACACCCCCCAACGGCTTTGCCCATGAAACCCCGTCACGCTGAGGTTTCCTGGGCATGAGTCTGTTCCGCCCAAAAAGTCGGGTCAACCCCGAGCTCGTACATCTCGTGGATCAGCACAACGAGATTATGGCAGAGCACCTTGGCGAGCGTTTCGTTGACCTGAGCCGTGTCGCTCTTGCTCCGCAGCGAGTCGCCAAACTTCCGCTTAATCATGCTGAACGTGCTCTCGACGTTCGACCGCTTGTGGTAGTGGGCGAGGAAGTCCTCGCGCCGGTAGAGGAAGTAGCCGAACGCTTTGGACCACGCGCTACTCCCCCTGCCACCGGCCCTGTGTGTGCCCTCGCCCGTGCTAGTCACCTTGAATGCGATGAACGGTGTCCCGCCGACTCGGGCAATCATCTCGGTGTTCTTGATGCTCCCATAGGCTTTGTCGGCCGAGACTTCGGCCACGGCAAAACTCTTGGCCGTCGCTTCGACCAGCGCCGGAAGCTGCTTGGTGTCGGCCGCGTCGCGGTCGTGAATCTCGATCGCCGTCACCACGTTGGTCTTGACGCCGCACATGATGTGGGCCTTGACCCACGTGTGCTGGCGCCGTGGCGCGCCGTACTTGTGATCGAACCACGACTCGAAGCGGCAGGTGGTGAAGCCCGACGAATCGACCGCGAAATCAACCTCAACCGCCTTGAGCGGGCGGCTGCTCTCTTCGATCAATGCCCGAAGAATCGGCGTCAGCGCGGGGCTCTCAAGGGCGTTCAGCACCGAGTTATGGCAGGGCAATGTGCTGATGTACCCACGCTCGCGGGCTTCGCGCAGATCACTCATGCTGCGCCGAGCGGATGCCGTCGTGTAGACCTTCATCACGGCGGTAAACACGGAGTCCCGGAGCGACAGGCGCGGACGTCCGCGCTTTTGTTCCGGTTCGGGCAGCCCCGCGCAGAGATCGCGCAGCAGAACCATGAAGCGGTCCTTCTCATTCGTCTGCGCCGCGTTGTAAGCGGGCCAGTTCTGGGGGTAGGTCCGCTTGACGGTCTTGGTGACGCTGACGGTCTCGGTCTCGGTGACTGTTTCACCGTCGAACGTGAACTCGCGCTGGATCACGACGCGGACGGCGTAGATGTGCTTGCAAGGCTCGCCGCGCGTCTCAAAGTCGGGGCAGGTGCAGCGCGGCGCATCAGCGTCCAGCCCCGACACGGTGTAGCGGCCCACGCCGCTTTGCGATGGCACCGACCAGCCCGAGTCACGCCGAACCACCTTGAACCGCGCCGCGATTTCCAGGCCCCGCTGCTCCCGTGCGTCCATGACCGTCCTCCCTGTTGGTATCTACTAATAGGATATACCATCAGGGTTGACGTGTCAATACCCTTCGTATATACTCTTGGTAGATGGCCAAGAGAGGAAAGGACGAGGGGTCGGAGTTGGGGATGGTCATGCTGCTCGGGGCGCGGTGCCGGTGTGGACATGAGTGGCTACCGCGCGCTCGCTCGGAGGATGGATCTGTGGAGCGGCCGACCGTCTGTCCAAAGTGCAAATCCCCTCGATGGGATCGGCCAAAGCGAGGGAATTGAATCCACACCCCCGCTTGGGTTCAATTCCCTTGCTGTGCGCCTAACGTCGTGTCAAGATAAAAAATGTCGGTGGGGTGACCGGCGGGTTTCGATCCCGCAACCCCCAGGTACGAGCTGGGTATGTTGCCAGTTACACCACGGTCACCGCTACCGCCGGGGGTGCGGCG
>MGCF01000151.1:0-780 GCA_001788495.1 Candidatus Rokubacteria bacterium RIFCSPLOWO2_02_FULL_73_56 | reverse complement strand
GCCCCCCGCCTCACCTACTTCTTCTGAATCGTCCCCTTGAAGTCCTCCTCGTCGGCCCTCGTTTGGATCGTCACGCCCTCGGGCAACTCGTACTTTCCTCGGGAGCGGACGATCTGCCCGCGCTGGAGCAGTCGCCCAAGCACCGTGTACAGGTAGGAGTATGTCGCGCCGAGCTTTTCTCTCGGCACTCCGGCAGCGATGATCGCTTGCCGGATTTCGACGGCGCTCAGCCGCTTCTTCTTGCTCAGGACTTCCTTCACGACTGTCGGCACGGACGGACCATCAGCGTCGTTCGCGGTCATCGTCTCGCTGAGTCTAATCTGGTGAGTCACAGGGGCAGCGACTGGTGGTTCCTCGGTCTTCGGACTCGGCTTGTGCCCGTTGCGAACCCCGGAGAGCAGAATCTTCATCGCTTCGATGCGCTTCAAGAGTTCCGCGCGCTCCTCCTGTTTTCTGGCGATGTCCTTATCCAGCACGCCGACGCGGCGCTGGAGTTTTTCGACCGCGCTGGCACTCACCACGACCGCCATGGATACCTCCTGCCCCCATCGCTATGAGAGCAACTCCTACAATACCACAACTCCCGCCGAAACAGAATGCGGTGTGGTGGGGGGGGGGGGTGTGTGAGTTCACTCTGGCGGTCGGCCCCTACCGGTAGAGGGTGGATCAGGCGGGGGCTCTGGGCTGAGTCCCGAGGCGTTGATATACCGTGTACTAATTTTTGGGCAACGGCCCGACTTTTTGGGCAGGAGGCGCCTCTTGGGCAAAGCCCCCCCCAAC
>MGCF01000150.1:8095-9910 GCA_001788495.1 Candidatus Rokubacteria bacterium RIFCSPLOWO2_02_FULL_73_56 | reverse complement strand
GGCCCCCCACACCCCCCAAACGCTCGGAGCGCCCCGGGAAACCCGTGGCGCTCCTCGATTCTCCGACAGCCGCCGCGTCTAGCCCGTCCCGGGCGCGAGCCGGCGCGCCCACGCGGCGATCGCCTCGCCGAGTGGGAAGAGCTTGCCGAAGAAGAAGTGGTTCGCGCCCTCGACGATCCGGACCTCCGCCCCGGGCAGCGTGGCGCCGAGCCTCTCCAGGTCGGCCCGCGGGCAGTACTCGTCGGCATCCCCCGCGACGAGGAGAACGGGCGCCCCGGAGCCGCGGAGCGCCTGCAGCAGGCCCCCCTCGGTCAGCGCCGGCCGCATGGTCCCCGTGCCAATAGGCAGGGCGATGAGCGCGACGCCCGCCACCTCGGGGTGCCGCGCAGCGACCGCGGCGACGACCGCCGCGCCGAACGAGTAGCCTGCCAGCGCCACCCGCTCGACGTGCTGCGTCATGCGGGCCATCGCCCCCTCGACGTCGGCCTCCTCGGCCCGGCCGCCGCCGTGGGCGCCCGTCGAGCCGCCCACCCCGCGGAAGTTGAACCGGAGCGTCGCCAGGCCGAGGCCCGCGCAGACCTCGACCGCGCGGACGACGACCGGGTTGTCCATGTCCCCGCCGTAGAGCGGATGCGGGTGGCAGACCACGACGCCGGCGGCGGGCGACGGGGGCAGCGTCAGCCGGGCCTCGAGCGTGACGTCGTCCCCGGCGGCCAGGGCGACCGCCTGTTCGGGTATCATTGCCGCATGAGAATACGGCCCCGGGCCGGGTCCGTCCAAGAGCCGTGCTGAGCTGTCTCCTCGCGCGGCGTCGGATCGGTGCCTACCTCGATGGCGCCCTGCAGGGACCGGGTGCCGCCTCCACGGCGAGCCATCTGGCGGGTTGCGGCCATTGCCGGCGGCAGACCGAGGAGCTGCGCCGCCTCCGCGCCCGGCTCCAGCACGCCCTCACCCCGATCGCGGTCGCCGATCCCGACTGGACGGGCTTCTGGCCGGGGATCGTCCGCGGCATCGAGGACGGCCGCCACGCGCGTCCGCTGCCACGGGTCCGCCGATGGCGGCCGAAGTGGGCGCTCAGCGGCGCGCTGGCCGCCGTCCTTCTGGCCTCCGCCACGTTCTGGCAGTTCGGCTCGACCACGGTCCAGGGCGAGCCGTCCATCGTCGTGAGCTCGGCCGACACCGAGTACCCGCACGGGAGCGTCATGGTCTACTCGCCCCACGAGCAGAACCTGGCGGTCGTGTGGATCTTCGGGATCGACGACTAGCGCGGCTGCAAGGAACGCCGCTCAGCCGCGCGTCAGCGTCGCGAGCCGCTCCCTGGCGAGCGGCGTCTCCTCCGCCTGCGGGAAGTTCTCGATGAGGTACTTCAGGCGTGCCTGCGCCTGCTGCGGCTGCTTGAGGTCGATCAGCGCCAGCGCTTCCTTGTAGAGCGCGGTCGGCACCTTGTCGCTGCGCGGATAGTTCGCGAGCACCTTCTTGAACTCGAGCACCGCCTGCAAGAGCGACTCCTCGGCCTTGTCCGCCTGGTCCGTGTTCGTGTAACCGCGCGCGAGGCTCAGGTACGACTCGCCGATCCAGTACTGGCCGCCGCCCGCCAGCTCGTGCTCGGGGAAACGCCGGAGGAACTCGCGGAAGCCCGCGATCGCGAGCGAGTAGCTGCCTTTGCTGAAGTCGATGTAGGCCGCCTGGTAGATGTCCTGGGGCTTGAGCGCGCCCGTGGTCGGCCGGAGCGGCGGCGACGGCGCCGCGGCGACGGGCGCGGGCGCCGGCGCGCCGGCCCGCGGCGTCGCGGGCTGTGCGCCGGTCGGCGCGGGA
>MGCF01000150.1:0-8086 GCA_001788495.1 Candidatus Rokubacteria bacterium RIFCSPLOWO2_02_FULL_73_56 | reverse complement strand
CGCCGGGGGCGCGGGGGCGGGGGGCGCGGGCCGCGCCGTCGGCGGGGCCGGGCGCGCCGCGGCGGCGCGGAGCTGCCGCGCGAGCGCGTCCAGGCGGGCGGCGACGTCGTCGATCCGCGCGCTCAGCTTGGTGAGCGTCGCCGCGAGCGCGTCGAGCCGCTCGGTGAGCTCGGCGGCGCGCCGCTCGCTCTCCTGGGCCTGCGCACCGGCGCGGCGGTCGATCTCTCCGGTGAGCCGGTCCACGTCGATCTTCGCGCGCTGGGCGGTCTGCTGCGCCGCGGCGATCTCGGAGCGGAGCTGGAAGACGTCGTCCTGGGTCGCGGTGCCGGTGACCTCGGCGACGCCCGCGCAGCCGCCGAGGGCCAGAAACGACGCGAGGAGGAGAGCGGTGGCCCTCCTCCTCGCGGGAGACTCAGCCGAGCCTATCGGGGCTTGACCAGGAAGTGCGAGCGCCGGTTCTTGCTCCAGCACCCTTCGTTCTTCTCGGCGCACTGGGGACGCTCCTCGCCATAGCTGATGATCGTGATGCGGCTCGCCTGGACGCCCTGGGAGACGAGGTAGTTCATCGTGGACTTGGCGCGCCGCTCACCGAGCGCCAGGTTGTACTCGTTGGTGCCGCGCTCGTCGCAGTGCCCCTCGACCAGGACGAGGTAGTCACCGTGCGACTTGAGCCAGGCCGCGTTGGCGTCGAGGACCTTCGCGTCGCCCGGCCGGATGTCGTACTTGTCGAAGGCGAAGTGGATGTCCTTCAGGTCGGCGATCGCGGTGAACTCCTTCGGCGACGGCCGCGCGGTCGTCGTCGGCGCCGCCGCCGCCGGCGCGGGCGCGGGCCTCGTCGGGGCCGCCATGCTCGGTGCCGGCGGAGCGCTCGGCTGTGCCGGTGTGGTCGCAGCGGGAGGCGGCGCAGTCGGCGCTGGCGCTGACGCCTGGGTCGTCGCGGGACGCTTCGCGCAGCCGGCGAGGACCACGCCGAACAAGAGCAGCGACATCACCACGATGTTTGCAGCACGAGTTGCCATGACGCCTCCTTTAGCCTCCGCTGGTGAGCATGTCGGCCGCAGGCACAATCCTATCACGGGAGACGCGGCGACCAAGAAGGACTTGTCGCCTCCCCCTGGCCCGAGGTGACCTGCGTGGGTGGTGTGCCGTCGAGCGGCATCGCGAAGATCTGCCACCGGCCCAGGCGATTCGACTGGAACGCCAGGTGACGCCCGTCGGGCGCCCAGGCCGCGCCCTGGGCGCTGCCCGGACCGAACGTCAGCTGGCGCGGGGTGGAGCCGTCGGGGTTGACCGCCCAGAGCTGATGACCGGCCTGCCGCTGCGTGTAGACGATCGTGTCGCCCTTCGGCGACCAGCGTGGCTGCGTCTGGAAGCCGCCCGAGGTGAGCTGGCGCACGTTGGCGCCGTCGGTGTCCATGACGAAGATGTGCGGCGAGCCCGTGCGGTCGGACACGAAGGCGAGCTGCCGCCCGGTGGGCGCCCACGTCGGCTCGGTGTCGATGCCGGCGTGGCGCGTCAGGCGGCGCAGCGCGCCCGTCGCGAGGGTGAGCACGTAGATCTCCGGGTTGCCGTCCTTCGCGAGCGTCATGGCGAGGAGGCGCCCGTCGGGGCTCCACGCGGGCGACGAGTTGATGCCGGCGAACGCGGCCAGGGTCTGCAGGGGCCGCCGCTCGAACGGGAACGTCCGGTAGAGGTCGGGGTAGCCCTGCACGTACGAGGTGAACGCGAGCGAGCGGGCGTCCGGGCTCCACACGGGCATGAGGTTGATCGAGCCGTTGCGCGTGACGGGCGTGGCGCCGGCGCCGTCGTAGTCGGCGATGTAGATCTCCTTCGCGCCCCGCGGCCCGAGCACGTAGGCGAGCTTCGTGTCCGCCACGCCGGGCTCGCCGGTGAACTGCAGCACGATCTCGTCGGCGATCCGGTGGGCGACGCGGCGGGCCTGCGCGAGCGTGCCCTGGAACTTCTTCGCGGCGATCAGGCGGTGCTCGGGGCTCGTGAGGTCGTAGAGCCGCATCTCGGCCTCGAGCCGGTCCCCCCGGAGCGTGAGGAGGCCGTGGACGCCGGCGTGGGCGCCCGCGGCGGCGAACGCCGTCCACGACTCCTTGAGCGCGGCCGGGTTGTTCGCCGGGATCGCGCCCGAGGCGGCAACGACGCTGAACAGGCCCGAGAACGTGAGGTCGGTGCCGGCGACGGAGGCCAGGAGCTTCGCCGTGCCCTGCGCGTCCGTGCCGCCGAGGAGCGCGAACTCGGGGATCGCGATGTTGAGCTTCTTCGCGCCGCCCCCGGTGACGTTGAGGAAGACCTCGACGCCCTGCGCGCGGGACGCGGGCGGTGGGGGCCACGGCGCGAGCCAGGCGAGCACGAGCGCGAGCGCGACCGGGGCGAGCGTGCGGCGGCGGATCACGCCCGGCTACCCCCGATCCATCGCGAAGTTGAATCCCAGGTGGACGCGGAGCGTCGTGCCGGGGAAGTCCGCGGGCAGGGGCGGAAAGGGGTTGGCCTCCGTGATCGCCCGCAGCGCCGCCTGGTCGTAGTAGGTGTTCCCCGAGGACTTCGAGATCGCGAGCCCGCTCATCTGGCCGTCGCGCGCGATGTCGAACACGGCGACCGGCTGCTGCCCCGGCAGCGCGCGGCCGGCCCACCGCTCGGTGATCTTCGCCTGGACCCGGCTCAGGTACCACGCGAACGGGAAGTCCGACACGTTGAGCGTGACCGCGCCGGCGCCGGCCGCCGAGCCGGTGCGCTGGCCGAGCGCCTGCGGCGGCGGGGCCGGCGGCTCCGGCGGCCGCGCCGCGCTCGTGGCCCGCGTGGGCGCCTTCGTCGGCGCGCTCGCCACCGACGGCAGCTCCTTCTCGCCCGCGCGCGGCAGCGCGGCGGCGCGGGGCGGCAGGCTCCGCTCGGGCAGCCCGAGCGCGTCGCGCGCGCGCTCGCGCGTCGGCAGCTCGCGCGACGTCTCGCGCCGGGGCAGCTCGGTCGGGGTCGGCGCGGGCGGGCGGAGGTCCTCGGGCCGCGCCGGCAGCGACGGGCGGCCCTGCGGCGCGCCGACGGCGGCGACCGCCGGCACGAGGTTCACGACGTACGTCCTGGGCTGGTGCTCGCGCCAGAGGTGGGCGGCGTAGAACAGCGCGCCGAAGGCGAGGACGTGGCACGTCGCCGACAGCAGCACGCTTCCGAGCGGCAGGTGCAGCCGCGCGAGGGCGGGGCCGAGGTGCAGACGGCCGCGCGGCCGGAGCACGGCGCTCGCCGTGGCGATGATCAGCGCTCCCGCGCGGGCTCGGTCACCATGCCGAGGCGCTCGATCCCGGCGCGCCGCACCCGGTCCATCGTCTCGATGACCGCGCCGTAGTTGAGGCCCGCGTCCGCCTTGAGGTAGAGCGTCTTGTCGGTCCGCGTCACGAACGCCTGCCGGAGCGCCGCGTCGAGGCCGCCCGGCGGGACGCGCCGGTCGTTCAGGAACAGCGCCTGGTCCTTCGTGACGGTCAGGACCATCCGCTCCTCGACCGCCGTCGGCTTCGCCGCCGCCCGGGGCAGGTTGACGTCGATGCCCCGGTACATCATCGGCGCCGTCAGCATGAAGATGAGCAGCAGGACGAGCACGACGTCGACGAGCGGGATGATGTTGATCTCGGCGAGGTTGGTGCCGATCCGCCGCGAGCCGTCGGAGGTGTCGAGCTTAAATGCCATCTTTCGCCGAGCGTCCGACCTTGGGCACCGGCCGCGAGAGGGTATTCAGGAGGTCGAGCATGAACCCTTCGATCTCCGTCGCCCAGTGCTTCACGCGGTTGACGTAGTAGTTGTAGGCGATGACGGCCGGGATCGCGGCGCCGAGGCCCGCGGCGGTCGCGATGAGCGCCTCGGAGATGCCCGGCGCGACGACCGCGAGGCTCGCGGAGCCCTGCGAGCCGATGCCCTGGAACGCGGCCATGATGCCCCAGACGGTGCCGAAGAGCCCGATGAACGGCGTCGCGCTCGCGGTGGTCGCGAGGAAGCCGAGGTAGCGCTCGAGCTGCGCGATCTCGTGCGCCGCCCCGCGGCGGAGCGCGCGGTGCACGGCCTCGAGCCGGTCGGCGCCGAGCCCCTCGTCCGGCTCGTCGTAGACGGGCTCGAGGCCCTCGGGCAGGCGCGACACTTCCTGGTAGGCCGCCGAGTAGAGCTGGGCGAGGGGGCTCTCGCGCATCGTGCGCGCCGCGCCGTGGATGATGGACGCGCGCCGGCCCTCGCGGAAGACCTTGAGGAAGGCGAGCGTCTGGCGCCGCACGCGGCGGAACTGCCAGGCCTTCTCGACGATGAGGCCCCAGCTCGCGATCGAGAACACCAGCAGCACGGCCAGGACGAACTTCGCGACCGGGCCCGCGTTCAGGACGAGAGCGAGCACGCCGTTGCCGAGAGCTTCTCCGGTGGGCACGAGGACTCCTTAAGGTTTCTGTTTATGATACCGGAGCGTCGCGCGGAGTGTCAAAATAACCGCATCGTGTGGCGCCTGGTCGTCCTCCTCGTCACGCTCGCCGGCCTCACCGCCGGCGCGCCGGCGGGCGGGGCCACCGACGTCCGGGCCGCCGTCGAGGCGTTCGTGGCCAGGCTCGCGGACGTCAGCATCGCCGACCTCGTCATCGAGCAGACTCTCACGCTCTACCACCCGGACGGCCGCCACCCCCAATCGACGGGCGAGCAGCGGGTTTTGTTCAAGGTGCCCCAGCGGCAGCGCATCGAGCAGAAGGTGGAGGGCCGCCGCGAGGTCCGGCTCTCGGTGGGCGACCGGGTCTGGGTGCGCCAGGCCGACGGCAAGACCTACGAGGTGCCCGTGCCCCAGGGCGGGGGCGAGCGGACGTACCTGCTCGTGCCGTTCCGGCGGAGCGCGGCCGACCTGCTCGCCGAGTGGCGCGCCCGCGGCGTGCGCGAGGACGTGAGCCACCCGACGCGCCTCGCGGGCCGACCGGCGCTCGTGATCGGCGCGCGCCCGGGCGAGCGCGACGTCCCCGCCGTCTGGTTCGACCGGGAGTACGGCGTGCTGCGCTTCGTCACCCGCGAGCGCTTCCCGAAGGGGCCGGCGCTCGTCGACATCACCTTCTCCGAGCATCGGCCGCTCCGGGGCGGGTTCCACTTCCCGTACCGCCAGGAGGTGTTCGTCGACGGGCGGCTCCTCATGCGGATCACGGTCCGCTCGGTCGCCGCCGACACGGGCCTCGCCGACGCCCTCTTCGACCCCGAGGCGCTCGCGCGGGAGCGCTGAGTGCGCTGCGCGTTCCTCGGCACGTCGGGCGCGATCCCCTCGCCGGCGCGCGACACCACGTCGATCGTCTTCGCGGTGCCCGAGGGCGCGGTCCTGATCGACTGCGGGGGGAGCCCGGCGCGCCAGCTCCGGCTCGCGGGCGTGGACCCGCTGGCGCTCTTCGACGTCCTCGAGCGCCGCGGGATGTTCCCGCTCCGCTTCCAGGCGCTCGACCTCGCCGAGGGGGCGCCCGCCCTCGTCCTCGGCGCGCTCGCGGTGAGCACCGCGCCGGTGGAGCACGGCACGATGCCGAACGTGGCCGTGCGCGTGCAGCCCCGCCGGGGGCGGAGCGTCGTCTACTCCTCCGACACGGCGCCCTGCGAGGCCGTGGTGCGCCTGGCGCGCGGTGCCGACACGCTGATCCACGAGGCGACGTTCCCGGCACGCGACCGCGGCCGCTTCGGCACCCACTCGACCGCCGAGGAGGCGGGGGAGGTCGCGGCGCGCGCGGGCGTGCGCCGGCTGATCCTCGCGCACATCGAGGTCGACTACCACGACGAGCTCGACGCGCTGGCCGACGAGGCCCGCCGCCTGCTCTTCGCGTTCGTGATCCTCCGCCACGATCGCCGGGAGCTTCTCCAGGTGAGCGTCGCCGCCCATCCGACGGCGGCCTGGGCCGCCCAGCAGATCGAGGCCGCGTTCTCCGGGGACCCCGACGCCGGCGTATCTCCTCCGCGATCGCGCCGGCGTCTACGGCGAAGTCTTCGAGCAGCGCCTGGCGGCGCGCGGCATCCGGCAGGGCCTCATCGCACCGCAGGCGCCGTGGCAGCACCCGAGCGCGTGATCGGCTCGATCCGGCGGGAGTGCCTGAACCACGTCCGCGTGCTCAACGAGCGCCACCTGCGCCGCCGCCTCCGCAGCGACCAGCGATACTACAACGCGGTAGTACCGCGCCCGATAGTAGTACAGGCCGGCGAGGCCGTCGTTTTCCCGGCCTGTGAACTGGAACGGGTTCGGCACCCCTGGGGGTGTCGCCGTCGTGGCGCCGAAGGGGGCGTACGTGTACTCGGTCATTGTGCTGCCAGCGGGATCGCTGACGGCGACGGCGCTCCCGAGCGGGTCGGCCATAAGGAAGAACGCCCCCTCGGGGGTGGTGAGGCCGAGCGTCTCGTCGATGGCGAGCGAGCGGAGGTAGCTTGTTGGCCCCTCGGCCGTGACCTGCTGGGCGATGTCGAGGCCATCGTAGAGAAACTCGGTCGTCGCGCCGTTCACGGTCTTGGCGAGGCGGCGCCCGAAGGCGTAGGCGAAGTTTGCCAGGGTCCCGGGTTGCTCCACGCCCACCAGCCGGTCGCGCGCGTCCCAGGTGAAGGTGGTCGTGCCGCCGGGCTCCGTGAGGGTCGTGAGGTTGCCGTTCGGGTCGAAGGCCATCGTCTGGTCGCCGAACGTGAGCTGGCGGTTGGCGGCGTCGTAGGTGGCGCTGGCAACGGCCGCCGGCAGGAGCGTGCGCGCGAAGCTTCCCCCGACGCGCGTGCGATTGCCCGCGGGGTCGTACTGATAGCTCAAGTCGCCAAGGAGGCCCACCGCGTTGCGGTAGATGAGTGCCGTGAGGCGCGAGGCGACGTCGTACTGGTACTCGGTGCTGACCCCGTTGGGCAAGGTCAAGCCGGTGCGCCGCCCGACATCGTCGTACTGGATGCCAACCGTCTGCAGGCCCTGGAGGATCTGGGTCAGCCGGGAGTTCGCGTCGTAGCCGTAGGTCGTCGGCAGGACCCCGGGAACCTCGAGCCGGGTGCGCCGGCCGAGGGCGTCGTACTGGTAGCTCACCGTGCCGAGGGTCGTGCTCTGCGCCAGGAGCCGGTCCAGGAGGTCGTAGCTGTTCGTCAGCGTCCCGCCGATAGAGTCGTCGGCACGTGAGTCATGAAAGAAGGTAGTGAAGTCACTTCTCGAAGACGTCGGGGATGGCCGCGATCTCGATGACTCCCGTCTTCATTGCTGTCGCCAAACAACCCACAGGACGAACAACCCGATCAGGAGCGCCATTGCTCCGCCGAACCGAATGCTAGGTAAGACCTGGGACGAGTCCACCAATCCGGCTAATCCTGTGGCCGATTCCGCTTTACCTCCAAGCAGTTTGATGGCCGCCGAGCGAATCGCGTGCGGAGAAATGATTGCTACTCCTCCGAGGAGGAGCATGATGATCGCGAAAATCAACTCTGCCACGAATCTGGTCAAGCCTTCTCGCCCTCTACCATGACCACCCGGTATTCCCTCGTCCCCGGAAAGAGTAGCTGTAGTTTCCACCTGCCTGAGGAGAGACAAGACCGCCTCCGACCGCAGCGCCGTTGCCGGGCGAGTAGATGACGTTCCCTCCACCCCACCATCCGGCCGCACCAGTAAACCCATGCCCAGAAAGAAAATCGTTGAGCCGCTCCTGCGTTGGCTTACACCCCTGCACGAGCCAGTTCGCAGTTAGCGATCCGGACCCGATGTACGGTGCGCGGCCCGCCCCAGGGCCGATGGGACTCCAATACCAGTTGCCGTACCGATCCACGACAACGCTACCAGTCCAACTCAAGAGCGTACCTGTCCATGGAGTTGGAATCGACACGCTGGCGCTCGCCGAAACGAAATCAGGCAAACGCCACCCTCGCCCGCCTGGAGGACACTGATCCTTGTCCAGCCCGAGCGGATCGGCAAAGGTGAGTGGGTTGTTGGCGACGTAGCTGTAGAGGTTGACGTCGCCGCCCTCGAAGCCGATTGGATCCTCGCTGATGAACCGCTGGAGGCTCGGGTGGTAGTAGCGCGCCCGGTAGTAGTAGAGGCCCGCGAGGCCGTCGTTCTCCCGCCCGGTGTACTGGAACGGGTTCCCCGAACTCA
>MGCF01000149.1:24269-24435 GCA_001788495.1 Candidatus Rokubacteria bacterium RIFCSPLOWO2_02_FULL_73_56 | reverse complement strand
GCTGGAACAACGGCTTCCGCTCCTGCGCCGCCTGGCTGACCTGGCGCGTGGGCCTCAGCCCGGGCGCTGCCCGCGAGCATGTTCGCGTCGCCCGGGCCCTCGGCACCCTCCCGCTGCTGCGCCGGGCGCTTGCCCGTGGCGAGATCTCGTACTCCAAGGTGCGCGA
>MGCF01000149.1:0-24255 GCA_001788495.1 Candidatus Rokubacteria bacterium RIFCSPLOWO2_02_FULL_73_56 | reverse complement strand
CCACGCCGGAAACCGAAGAGCGCCTGCTCGCGGTGGCTCGCGCCGGCACTGCCGAGCATGTCGAGCGGATCGTCCGCGGCTGGCGGCGGGTGGACCGGATCGCCGAGGCCCGCGAGACCACCCGGCGGCACGCCAGCCGGGCCCTGCACGTGTCTCAGGACGAGGACGGCATGGTGGTCGTCCGGGGCCGGCTGGCGCCGGAGGTCGGGGCCGTGCTCGTCCAGGCGCTGGCGGCGGCCCGCGAGGCGCTCTATCAGCAGCGGCGCGCGCCAGACGTTGCCGCGGACATGGAGGACACGCCCACCCTGGTCCAGCAGCAGGCCGACGCCCTGGCGCTGCTCGTTGAGACGGCCCTGCACCACGGGATCGATCCCGGCGCCCCGGGCGAGCGGTACCAGGTGGTCGTCCACGTCGACGCCCCGGTGCTGGCGGACCCGGACGCGCCAGGCCAGTCCGTCCTCGAGGGCGGCACGCACGTTCCAGCTGGAACGTCCCAGCGCCTGGCCTGCGACGCCACCCGCGTCGTGATGCGGCACGACGCCGACGGCCGCGTCACGGAGGTCGGCGCCCGCACCCGGACCATCCCGCCCGCGTTACGGCGGGCGCTCCAGCACCGAGACCGGGGCTGCCGCTTCCCGGGCTGCGGGCTCCCGTTCGGCCAGGGCCATCACCTGCGCCACTGGGCGCACGGCGGCCCGACCACGCTCTCGAACCTCGCGTTGCTCTGTCGCCGACACCACCGCGCGGTCCACGAGGAGGGCTACCAGGTGGAGCGACAACCCGACGGCGAGTTGCTATTCAGGCGCCCGGACGGGCGGCTCCTGCCCGCGGTGCCGCCTCCCGCGGCGATCCCCGCCGATCCCGTCCACGCCCTCCGCGCGCGGCACGAGGCGCAGGGGCTCCGCCTTCACCCGCGGACGGCGATGCCGGGCTGGCTGGGCGAGGGCCTCGACGTGGGCTATGCGATCGACGTCTTGCACCCGCTGGCGATGGTATCCTCCTCCGGTCGAGACCGACGAGAGGGAGGGCATCCATGAAGGGCGCGGCGGTGGTCGCGGAGATCCTCAAGCGCGAGGGCGTGCAGTTCCTCATCGGCTATCCCGTCAACCCCATCATCGAGGCCGCGGCCGAGGCCGACATCCGGACGATCATCGTCCGCCAGGAGCGCACGGGCCTGCACATGGCGGACGCGGTGAGCCGCGTGACCTCCGGCCAGCGCATCGGCGTCTTCGCCATGCAGCACGGCCCGGGGACGGAGAACTCCTTCGGCGGCGTGGCGCAGGCGTTCGGCGACTCGGTGCCGATCGTCGTGCTCCCGGCGGGCTACCCGCGGCGGCTGCTGAACATCCCGCCGAACTTCAGCTCGTTCCTCAACTACCAGCACGTCACCAAGTGGGCCGAGCAGGTCGTGCTGGCCGACGCCGTCCCTGCCGCGATGCGGCGCGCGTTCACCCAGGTCAAGAACGGGCGGCCGCGGCCGGTGCTGGTCGAGCTGCCCGTGGACGTCCTCCGCGAGGAGGTGCCGGACGGCTGGAGCTACACGCCGGCGCCCCGCCTACGCTCGGCGCCGGACCCGGCCGACGTCGCGCGCGCGGCCGAGGCCCTCGTCGCCGCCCAGCGCCCGGTGATCTACGCCGGCCAGGGCGTCCACTACGCGCGCGCCTGGCAGGCGCTGCGCGAGCTCGCCGAGCTGCTCGAGGCGCCCGTGACGACGAGCCTGCAGGGCAAGAGCGCCTTCCCGGAGGCGCACCCGCTGGCGCTCGGCTCCGGCGGGCGGTCGGTGTCGAAGCCGCTCCACCACTTCCTGGCGAACGCCGACCTGATCTTCGGCATCGGCTGCAGCTTCGCGACGACCAACTACGGCGTCGCGATGCCGAAGGGCACGCGCATCGTCCACGCCACGCTCGACCCGACGGACCTGAACAAGGACCTCCCGGCCGAGCACGCGCTGATCGGCGACGCCGACCTCACGCTGCGCGCGCTCCTCGCCGAGGTCAGGGACCGCCTGCACGGCAAGCCCCGGGGACGCGCCGCCGCCGTGACCGGGGAGATCCGGAAGCTCAAGAGCGAGTGGCTCGCCCAGTGGATGCCCCGGCTCACCGCCGAGACGCGGCCGCTCTCGCCCTACCGCGTCCTCTGGGACCTCATGCACACGGTGGACGTCGCCGACACGATCATCACGCACGACGCCGGGAGCCCGCGCGACCAGATCTCGCCCTTCTGGGAGCCCGCCGCGCCGCTCAGCTACATCGGCTGGGGCAAGACCACCCAGCTCGGCTACGGGCTCGGGCTCGCGATGGGCGCCAAGCTCGCGCAGCCCGACAAGCTCTGCGTCAACGTCTGGGGCGACGCGGCGATCGGGTTCACGGGCATGGACTTCGAGACCGCCGTGCGCGAGCGGATCCCGATCCTCTCGGTGCTCCTCAACAACTTCTCGATGGCGATCGAGCTCAAGGTGATGAAGGCGGCGACGGAGAAGTACCGCTCGACGGACATCAGCGGCAACTACGCCGACTTCGCGAGGGCGCTCGGCGGCTGGGGCGAGCGCGTGACCGAGCCCGGCGCGATCGTGCCCGCGATCAAGCGCGCGATCGACCGGACGCGCGAGGGCACCCCCGTGCTCCTCGAGTTCATCACCGAGCAGGCGGTCGACTTCTCGATCTTCTAGTTACGTGGGGGGCCCCGACATGGCCCCCCACACCCCCCAGCGCTCGGCGCGCCCCGGGAAACCCGGGGCGCCCCGCGAGATCCCGCGCCGGTCACTCCCGGGGCCCCGACATGGCCCCCCACACCCGCTACGCGGGGCGCGCCGCGCGGGCGAGCGCCACGGTCTCCGCGACCGTGTCCTCGGCGGTGACGGCGCGCAGGACCACCTCGTCCGCCGCCCCCTGCCAGCGGGCGAGCGCGGGCGCGATCGCCTCGGGGCCCGGCGCGGCGATCGCCGTCTCCAGCGGCTTCACCCCCATGCGCGCGAAGTGGTCGGCGTACGCGGGGATCCCGGCATAGCGGTCGCCCTCCTTCCGGAGCCGCTCGAGCGCCGCCGGCCCGACCGCGAGACGGACGTAGGCGAAGAGCCGGGGCACCGGCCGGTTCGCCGCCGCCGCGCCCTCGCGCACCCACTCCGCGGAGCGGCGCGCGTGCTCGGGCGTGAGCCAGTTGAAGAGCACGCCGTCGGCGACCTCGCCGGCCAGGCGGCACATCCTGGGGCCGAGCGCCGCCACGACCAGCCGCGTCCGCAGCTCGGCCCTGAGCGCGGCGATCCCCTCGCGGACGCGCCGGAGCGACTGGGGATTCGGGCTGCCGACGCCGAGCAGCAGCCGGTCGAGCGGCAGCGCCTGGGCGCGCACGCCCGCCACGATGCTCTCGGGCCCGCGCGTGTGGAGCGGGATCACGCCGACGCCGAGCGCGACGTGCTTCGTCGCCCCCGCCGCGGCGGCGAGCGCCGCCAGCCCGTCGGTCGCGCCCGGATGGTTGACCCAGAAGGAGCTGTAGCCGAGCGCCTCCGCCTCGCGCGCCACCGCGCGGACGATCTCGGGCGCCACGCCCGCGAACAACGCGATCCCGTGTGCCATCACGGCCTCCTCTCGACGGTCTTCTCGACGTCCTCGCCGCGCGCGGCTACTGGAGCGGCGAGAACGCGGCCGGCAGCAGGATCTTGTTGGCCTGCGTCAGGAGCGTGTCGCCGCCGCCGGGCGGCGGCCACACGCCCGTCTCCCGCGCCCTGGCCCGCACGGCCGCGCGCTGGTCGAGGCTCGTGTAGCCCCAGATGTGGATGAAGCGGTTGGCCTCGCCGAGGTCCACGCCGCCGGCCAGCACGAGCGGCGAGAGCTTCGTGCGCTCGCCGATCTTCGTCTCCCAGCGCTTGATCACGTCGGGCAGCGTGCCGGCCTTGATCGTGTAGTAGCGCAGCTCGTACACCGGGCCGAGCTTGCCGGGCGTGACGTCCGGCACGAAGGGGAACGGCACGACGATCTCCGACTGCATCTGGAGGATGAAGTCCGCGGTCTTCGGCGGCCAGTTCGGGTCCTTGGCGGCCTCGGCGCGGACGCGCGCGCGCTCGGCGAGATCCGCGTACGGCCACATGTGGACGATCTCGTTGAGCGGGCCGATCTCCGTGTGCCAGAAGCCGGCGAGCGGCGAGTACTTCTTCCGGTGCTCGTACGCCTCGCCGAACCGCTGCTCGACCTCGGCGAGGCTGCGGGGCTTGAGCCGGTAGCTCCGGATCTCGTAGATCATCGAGCGCTCTCCTTGGGCTGCAGGACCTCGGGGTTCACGACGTTGATCGGTGTGCCCGCGGCGTAGGCCAGGATCTGGTCGAAGATCGTGTCGAACATGCCCTCGATCTGCGCGCGCTCCACGTAGCCCAGGTGCGGCGTGGCGACCACGGTGTCGAGCGCCAGCAGCGGGTGCCGCGCGCCCAGCACCGGCTCCTCCTCGAACACGTCCACCGCGGCCATGCCCGGCCGGCCCGCGCGCAGCGCGGCCTCGAGCGCCCCGGGCGCGACGAGCCCGGCGCGGCTCGTGTTGACGAGCAGCGCCGTCGGCTTCATCCGCGCGAGGTCGGCCGCCGTCACCATGCCGCGCGTGGCGTCCACCAGCCGCACGTGCAGCGAGAGCACGTCGGAGGCCGCGAGCAGCGCCTCCTTGCCCGCGGCGACCGCGCAGCCGTCCTCCCGCGCCCGGGCGAGCGAGGCCTCGCGCCCCCACGCCAGCACCCGCATGCCGAACGCCCGGCCGTAGCCGGCGACGACGGCGCCGATCTTGCCGTAGCCCCAGATGCCGAGGGTCTTGCCGCGGAGTCCCGTGCCGATCGGGTGCGCCTGCCACGTTCCCGCCCGGAGCGCCGCCGCCTCCTGGGGGATCCGTCGCATCGCGGCGATGACGAGCCCCCACGTCAGCTCGGCCGTCGCGTAGGACGGCCGGCCCGGGCCCGTCAGCGAGGACACGAGCACGCCGCGCCGCGTGCAGGCGTCCACGTCGATGTGCGGGTAGACGCTCACCTGGCTGATGATCCGGAGGCGGCCGAGGCGCTCGAGCAGCGGCGCGCGGATCGGCGTGCGCTCGCGCAGGAGCGCCAGCGCCTCGGTGTCCGCGAGCCGCCGGGCCAGCTCGTCCACGTCCTTGGTGTGGTCGTTCCAGATCGTGACGCGGTGGCCGGTGACCTTCGCGTAACACGCGAGCGTCCGGATCGTGTCCTGGTAGTCGTCGAGCACCGTGATGTTCATCGCTCGCCGGCCTTCCCGCGCCTGCGGGCCCCGTGTGCGCCCGCGGCGTCGGGCGAGATCATACCAGACGGCGGAGATCCGATGGCCCTGGAGGTCCCGGCGGCCGAGGCGATCGCAGTCGTCTGAGCGATTCGCCTGCGCTACGGCGCACGACGTGTCCGACCGATCGTCCGCTGGTCGAGGAGGCGCCGCTCCTCATCGCTCAGCGAGTACCAGAGCGGGTCCATGAGGTCGCGCAGCGCATCGGCACCGCGGTCCCCTTCATCTTCGAGGATCAACATCAGCCGTTCCAGCTCCAGGTACTTGCGGAGCCTCGGGGTCATGGCCACACCCGTTGCGGCGGCCCCAGCACCTCCCGCGACGCGTACCGCCAGCCGAACGGCGCCGACGGATCGGGGATCGGCCGCCGGTGGATCTCGAGCGCGCGCTCGACGAGGTTCAGGACCCAGTAGTCCTCGACGCGGGCGCGCGCGTAGAGACTGCCCTTGTGCTCGCGATCGAGCGCGAGGCTCGACTCGGCCACCTCGACGATCAGCGCCGGCCGCGAGGGGTGCGCGCGGCGGTCATCGCGCCGGCTGCCCGCCGCCACCGCGACGTCCGGCTCGGGCTCGGACTCGTCGTCGAGCGCGACTGGCCCCTGCGAGCGCACGAGCCAGCCGGCGCCGAGGGCGGCGCGAAGCGCGTCCTCCACGAGCCCGATCGCCGTGTAGTGCGCGCTCCTCTGCGGCTCGCCCACGACCAGCGCGTCGGCGAGGAGCTCGACCGGCTCGCCTGGACGGAACACACCGACCTCGATCAGGCGCCCGTATTCCGCCCGCCTCCAGTGGCGCGCTCGGGCCGGGGACGTCCTCATGCCCCGAGCCTACGCCGCGCGGCCGCGGACGGTCAACGTCTCCAGCCAGCGACGGCGCGGCGTGAGGGTCGCGTCCCGAGCGCGAAGAGCCCCCAGCTCGCCAGGACGGCGAGCGGCGCCGCGCCGAAGGGCAGCGTGTACGAGCCGGTGAGGTCGTAGAGGAAGCCGGCGGCGGCGGGGAACAGCGCCGCGCCCGCGCGCCAGCCGAGCGCCAGGACGCCCATGATGGCGCCGAGCGCCCTGAGCCCGAAGACGTCGGGGATGACCTTGACGACCATCGTGTCGGAGGCGGCGAAGCCGGCCCCGAACAGCGCGAGCGAGGCGAGCAGCGCCGGCTGCGACGGCACCCAGAGCAGCACGACCAGCGCGAGCGCCTCGAGCACGAAGGCCACGCGGATCGTCGCGCGCGTGCCGAGGCGGTCGGAGACGGCGCCCGAGGCGAGCCGGCCGCTCACCGAGCCCACGCCGTACGCGGTGAGCGCGAGCGACGCCCCCGCGAGGTCGATCCCCCGGTCGCGCGCGAACGGCACGGCGTGCACGCTGATCATCAGCGCGAGGCCGCCGAGCAGCAGCCAGCAGGCGCAGAGGCACCAGAGGCGCGGGTCCGCGAGCGCGCGCGCGAGCGTCAGGTCGCCCTCGCGCGCGGGGGCCTCGCCAGCGGCCGCCGCCCGCAGGGGCGGCGCCTCGCCCGGGTGCGGCAGGCGCACGCTGAGCGCGGCGAGCGTCATCAGCGCGCCCGCGCCGCCGCCGATGAGCCCGTAGGCCCAGCGCCAGCCGAAGCCCGCGATCAGCCAGGCCGAGAGCGGCCCGGCCGTCATGTAGCCGAGGTTGAACCCGACCAGGACCAGGGCCAGGGCCAGGCCGCGGCGCGCGTCGAACCAGCGCGTGATCGTCGCCGCGGCGAGCAGGTAGAAGCTCGACATCCCGAGGCCGCCCAGCACGCCGACGAAGAGGTAGAGCTGCCAGAGCGCGCCCACGACGGCGACGAGCGCGAAGGCGAGGCCGGCCAGCGCCACGGTGCCGGCGAGCAGCAGGCGCGGCCCGTGGCGGTCGGCGAGCGCGCCGACGCCGAAGCCGGCGAGGCCGCCGAGCAGCAGGTTGAGCGAGAGCGCGCTCGAGAGCGCGCCGCGGCTCCAGCCGAAGGCCTCGGCCAGGACCGGCAGGAACACGCCGTAGGCGGCAAGCGGCGTCGAGATGCCGTAGGTGACCAGGAACAGCGCGACGACGATCAGCCAGCGGCGGGGGCCGGGGCGCACCCTGACATTCGTATCACATCGCGTATCACATCGCCGTTTGGTGTATACAAGGACGGCACCACCCCACCAAAGGAGACACCGACATGGCTCAGCTCAGAATTCCGCTGGACGCGGCGCGCTTCGCCAAGGGCCTGCCCTGGAAGGAGTACGTGGCCCAGATGGGCGACACGCGGGCCCGCACCGAGGACAACTACGCGAAGTCGGCGCTGACCGAGGACGAGCGCAAGTTCTTCGGCGGCATCACGCAGGTGCGCCACGTGCTGATGCTGGCCGAGAACTGGTGCGGCGACGTCCACAGGAACTCGCCGCTGATCGCCCACATCTGCGCGGCGATGCCGGGCGCGGAGCTGCGCGTGTTCTTCCGCGACCAGAACCCCGACCTGCGCGACACCTTCCTGAACAACGGCTACCAGTCCATCCCGGTCGTGGTCTTCTTCGACCAGGAGTGGAACGAGATCGGCCGCTGGCTCGAGCGCGCGCACGCCGCCACGGCCAAGGTCGCGGGCATCCGCGCCCGGACCCTCGACGTCGCGCCCAAGGACCAGCAGGACGCCGCGATGGCCGAGTACCGGAAGCTGGTCCAGGCCGAGTACGACGTCCCCGGCGGGCCGCTCTGGCGCGCCGCCGCGAACGAGGTGCGCCTGCTCCTCGAGACGCGGCTCGGGCTCAAGAAGTAGCGCGCGTCAGCGCCCGGCGCGCACCTCGGCGAAGACCTCCGTCGCCGTGATCAGCGCCTCGCGGATCAGGGGCACGCCGACGTAGCCCGTGAGGTGCAGCAGCACCTCGACGAGCTGGTCCTCGGTCCAGCCCTGGCGGAGCGCCATGCGCAGGTGGATCGCCAGCTCGGGGGCGCGGCCGGTCGTGGCGTCGGACACGACGCAGACCAGCGTCCGGGTCTTGAGGTCGAGGCCCGGCCGCGCCCACAGCGCGGCGAAGACCGTCTCGGCGGCGAGGTCGGCGAACCGCTGCATGATCGGGTCCGCGTAGACGGTCTGGTTCATGCGGTCCACGTAGGCGTCGCCCATGAGCTGCCGCCTGAGCTCGCGGGCCTTCTGGATGGTCTCGCTCTCGGCCATGGGGGCCCTCCTCGTTCGAGTGGCGCGATAGTCTCACGGAACGTCCAGGGGGGCGCCCTCAGCCGTCCGCCGCCTCGGCGACGACGGCGTAGCGGAGCGGCCCGCCGGGGACCACCGCGTCGAACGGGTAGCACGTCAGCAGCACCAGGCCCGGCGTGCCCGCGGCGCGCGCGACGACGGCGGTGCGCGCGTCCACGACGCGGAGCTCCCGCACGCGGAAGCGCGCGGGCGCGCGATGCGGGACCTCGAGGACGACCTCGTCGCCGATCCGCACACGGCGGAGGACGCCGAAGTGCGTGTCCCGGTGCCCGCTGACGATCGCGGTGCCGGGCGTGCCCGGCACCGGGCCGCCGGGCGCCAGGCCCGGACCGAACGCGAGCGTGCGGCCGCTCACGCCGGCGAGCACGATGAGGTCGGCGCCGCGGGCCGGCACGCGGAGCCTCGCGACCGGCCACGTGTCGGCCCAGGGCCACGGCCGCACCTCCGCCTCACCCGCGAGCGTGCGCGCCCACGCGCGCGCGAGCAGGTGCTGGGCGAGGCGCGCCTTCAGGTGGATCCACGCGCCCTCGGCGACCTGCCAGGCGCCGACGGCGGCGAGCAGCAGGGCGCCGAGCGCGAGGCCGCGCCTGGGCCGCATCATTCGCCAACGGGCGTCGCGCGGGGCGGGCGCGCCAGCGCCGTTCGCGAATGATGCAGCACCGTGAGCCCCGCGGCGAGCAGGAGCGCGGCGAGGCCGAGCGCCAGGTGGAGCGTCGCCGGCGTCGCCCCCTGGCCGAGGCCGAAGACCGCGGTGTAGTCCCAGCCGTGCGGCAGGTTCGTCTCGAGGGCGTGCGTCCAGAGGTCGGCGTCGCCCGGGCGCACCGGGGTCACGTCCACGGCGACGAGGCTCGTGTAGCGGCTCACGAGGTGGTGGGCGAGCGCGACCTCGAGCACGGCGCGCCGCACGTCCTCCTCGGGCGCGCCGGCGCGCGGCTGATCCAGCAGCGCGGCGATCTTCGCGCGGGCCCAGTGGACGGCGAGGCCCGCGCCGGCGGGCTCCGGGGCGAGCGCGAGCACGCGCTCCCACTCGAGGGCGCCCGCGCGGCCGCGAAGGACGGCGCGCACCGGGAGCGTCCGCGCGCGGAGCGCGACGAGCACGGGCTCGCCCACGTAGAGGTCCGGGAGCGGCGCGGGCAGGACCTCGGCGCCGGCCTCCGCGGGCAGCTCGAGCACGAGGTCCGTCAGCGCGGGCGCCTCGAGCTTCGCGAAGAGGGCGCCCATCGCCTCCTGCACCTCCCCCGTGCTGCCGATGAACGTGAACGTCCCACGGCCGAGCCGCGTGGCCTCCCGCATGAAGTGGCTGTTGGGCGCCGAGCCGATGCCGAGCGTGAAGAGGCGGCTCGCCCCCAGGCGCTCGCGGATCGCGGCGAAGAGCTGCGCCTCGTTGCCGACGGCGCCGTCGGTGAGGAAGACCACCTGCCGGAGCCGCTCGGGGCGCGCCGGCGCGTCGAGCGCCGCGAGGAGCGCCGGCAGCATCTCGGTCCCGCCCTCGGCACGGAGCGCGGCGACCCACCGGTCGGCCTGCCGCACGTGGGCCGGGGTCGCGGGCACGGCGGCCGGGAACAGCCGCGTGGTGCGGTGGTTGAAGGCGATCACGTTGAAGGTGTCGGCCGGCCCGAGGCGCGCGAGCGCGAGCCGGAGCGCCCCGCGGGCCTGCTCGATCGACTGGCCGTGCATCGAGCCCGAGACGTCGATCGCGAAGATCGCCTCGCGCGGTTGGCCCGCGCCCGCCGGCGCCGCGAGGGCCGGCGGCACGACCATCAGGAGGGCGAAGACCTCGTCGCCCCGCCGTTCGGCCAGCAGCG
Source organism: Candidatus Rokubacteria bacterium RIFCSPLOWO2_02_FULL_73_56 (assembly GCA_001788495.1). Classification (GTDB taxonomy): domain Bacteria; phylum Methylomirabilota; class Methylomirabilia; order Rokubacteriales; family CSP1-6; genus GWA2-73-35. The sequence goes on along the minus strand of MGCF01000149.1, from coordinate 14,001 downwards.
CCGCGAGCGGCGCCTGGTCGGCCGCCGGCTCCCAGACCAGCTCGAAGTCGCGGTCCGCCGGCACCTCGCCCTGGTCCAGCTCGACCAGGATGCGCCCGGCGGCGAGCGCCGACGTGCGGACCGCGTGCGAGGTCGCGCCGAGGCTCCCGAGCGGCACGCCCGGGTCCAGCTCGACCCGGAGGGCGACCGGGTTCAGCGGCCCCCGCGCGGGGTGCGCGACCGGCGGCGTGAGGCGCGCGGCGTCGGCGACCCCGGCGGGGACGTAGCGAGGTCCGACGACCATCGGGAAGCGCAGGTGGAAGCGCCCCGCGTCGTAGCGGACGGTGTGCTGGTACTCGATCTCGACCGCGATCACGGCGCCGGGCGCGATGTTCGCCACCGAGGTCGTGAAGATGTTCGGGCGCTCCTGCTCGACGAGGCTCGCGCGGCGGCCCTCCTGCCGGGCGCGCTCGTAGACCGCCTTCGCCTCGCCGCGCTCGCGGATCACGCCCTCGATCACCCGCTCGCCGACGCGCATCCGGAGATGGTCCACCGCGGCGTCGTCGGGGAGCGGGAACACGTAGACGCCCTCCGCCCACGCCGCGGCCGGGTTCGTGAACTCCTGGCGGACCGTGGCGCGCGCGATCATCCCGGTCACGCGGATGTCCACGTCGGTGCGGAGGACCGGCGCCGGGACCAGCGCCGCCTCGGGCGCGGTCCGCCAGAAGAGCGTGCCCTCGGTGACCACGCGAAGCGCCGCTCCCGCGGCGGCGGTGGGGCTCTCCGCCGCCGGCGCCGGCGGGGCGGAGAGCAGGAGCACGAGCGCGGCGAGGGAAAGACGCCGGAGGGTCGCGCGCATGGGCGCCCCCTTACCGGCCGGCCGGCGCGTCGAGGACGTCGCCGTGGGCGAGCACCGCGCGCACGGGCCGGCCGGCAGCGCGCCCGAGCCGCCGGATCTCGACGTGCACGCGCCGGTTGAGCTGCTGGCATTCGAGCGTCGCCTCCTCGCAGAGCGCGCCCTCCGCGCCGATCGTGACCACCCGGACCGCGTTCTCCGGGACACCGAGCTCGATCAGGAACTGCTTGACGGCGTCCGCGCGGCGCAGCGCGAGCACCTTGTTGTACTCGGCCGGCCCCTGGCGGTCGGCGTGGCCCTGGACGAGCACCGCCCAGGTGTGGGCGCGGTCCATGAGCGCCGCCTTGTCCTGGAGCACGCGGACCGCCTCCGCCCGGAGCCGGACGCTCTTGAAGTCGAAGAAGACGTCGGCGTGGACGACCTCGGGCGCGGCCGGCGCGGGCGCCGGCGCGGCGGCCTGGGGCCGCGGCGTCTCGGTGATCTGCGCCGTGACCACGCCCGACTCGGCCGAGGCCTCCACCCCGCCGGAGCGGACCCAGTAGGTCACCAGCGTCACGGCGATGACGCTCAGGAGAATCCCGATGACGATCGCGACTTCCTTCGTTCCGCTGGCCTGCGCCACCTCTCGCCCCGCCTCGTGCTCGGTCCTGTGCATGGTCTCCCCCTTGTCGGCTCGTCGGTTCGGGGCCGCGCCGGCCCCTCGCCGGCGCGCGCTCCCGGTCGAGGCCAGGAGCAACGCGCGGGCCAGCGCCGCGGAGGGATGGGGATGCGCGACGAGGCGAGCGATTCCGGGGAGTTGCGCTCGGACGGGACGAGCGCCCGACGCGGGGAATCCCTGCGTTCCCCGCACGCGACGCGGGGCTCCCCGCACGCCGGCGGGGTCAGCGGCCGGGTCGGCGCTCGAAGTGCTGCCGGACGAGAAGCTCGAGCGAGCGGAAGTGGCGCTCCGGGAGGTTCTTGAAGCGCCGGCGGCAGGCGGCGACGGCGGCCTCGGCGCTCTCGAAGCCCTCGACGACCCGCAGCAGGTGCTCGTGGTACTCGCTGAGCTTCAGCTCCACGCTCCGGACGAGCGCCGGGTCGCCGGCCAGGGCCAGCGCGGCCCGCGCGCGGTCGCCGCCGGCCTCGACCAGCGCGCGGAAGCCCAGGCCCTTGAGCCGCTGCGTCACGGTGCTGCGGTCCCAGCCGAGCGCGCGCGCGGTCGCCTGCATGTCGAAGGCGTGGCGCCTGAGGCTCGCGAGGACGGCGACCTCGCCGTCCCCGGGCGCCTCGCCGGCCGGCCGCGCCGGGGCGGGCAGCCGGAGGTCCTCCGGCGTGAGCACCGGCCCCTCGGCCAGGGCGACGGCCTGGCGCAGGCACTGCTGGAGCTCGCGCACGTTGCCGGGCCAGTCGTGGCGCGCGAGCGCCGCCGCGGCCGCCTCGCCGAGCGGCAGTGCGGGCCGCCCGAGCTCGGCCGCGGCCTCGGCCACGAGGCGCGCGGCGAGCAGCGGCACGTCGCCCGGGCGCTCGCGCAGCGGCGGCAGCCGGAGCACCAGCCCCTTGAGCCGGAAGTAGAGATCCTCGCGGAACCAGCCCTCGGCGACGCCGCGCTCGATGTCGCGGTTGCTGGCGGCGACCACGCGCACGTCCACCGCCGTCGGCCGCGTCGCGCCGACCCGGTGGAAGCTCCGCTCCTGGAGGGCGCGCAGGAGCTTGCCCTGGTGCTCGGGCCGGAGATCGCCCACCTCGTCCAGGAAGAGCGTGCCGCCGTCGGCCTGCTCGAAGTAGCCCTTGCGGTCGCCGACCGCGCCCGTGAAGCTTCCGCGCACGTGGCCGAACAGCTCGCTCTCGGCCAGCTCGGGCGAGATCGCCGCCATGTTGACCGCGACGAAGGGGCCCGCCGCGCGCGGGCTCAGCCGGTGCACGGCGCGCGCGAACAGCTCCTTGCCCGTCCCGGGCTCGCCGGCGAGCAGGACCGGCAGGGACGAGCGCGCCGCCTTCTCGAGGTCGCGGAACGCGGCGAGCAGGGCGGGATCGCGCGTGACGATGCCGAACCGCTCGCACTCGCGCGCGAGCCGCGCGAGCCCGCCGGCCGCGCCGCGGTCCTCCACGGGGCGCAGCGCGCGCGACGCGCGCTCCAGCTCCTCGAGCCGGCGCCGCGCCTCCGCCTCCTGCGCCCGCGCGCGGTCGAGCTCGTCCCGCAGCGCGTCCTCGGCGCTGCCCGAGCGCGCGGCCGCGGCGCGGGCGGCGTCGAGGTCCTCCTCGAGCGTCTCCACGGCGGACTCGCGGCGCACGAGCGCCTCGCGCATCCGCGCGACCTCGCCCTCGAGGCGCCGCAGGCGGGACCCCGACGCGAGCTGGTTCCAGACGAGCGCGCCGGCCGAGGCGAGCGCCACCGCGGCGAGCGGCAGCCCCGCCGGCAGCAGGACGCCCGCGAGCAACGGCGCGAGCGCGAAAGCCGCCCCCACGCCCAGCGCCAGGACCGCGAGGCCGACGAGCGCCGCCCACCAGCGCAGGGCGAGCCACAGCCACGCCGCGAGCGCGGCGGCGGCGAGCGTGCCGAGGAGCGTCGCGCGTGGCGGCGCGTCCACGAGCCAGGAGCCGGTCAGGAGCGTGTTGAGGAGCTGGAGCTGGATCGCGACGTCCGACATGGGGCCGAGCGGCGTCGGGCGCTCGGCGCGCGCCGGCTCGGCGAGGACCAGCACGGCCTTGCCGTCCACCAGGGCCCCGAGCCGCTCGGACGGGCCGCCGGCGAGCGCCGCCCAGACGTCGGCGAACGGCACGATCCTCGGCTCGACCGGCGCCCAGGCGACGCTCGCGCGGCCCTGCCGATCCACCGGGACGAGCACCGGGGCGAAGCCCGACCGCACGATCGCGACGCCGTCCCGGCTCACCGTGATCTGCTCCAGGCTCGCACGCATGAACACCGCGCCGAGCGCCAGGCCGAACGCGGGCACCACGCGGTCCTCGAGCCTCACGAAGAGCGGGACCTTCCGGACCACGCCGTCCGGGTCGGCGGGGGCGAGCGTATGCCCGATCGCGCGCGCATGCCCGGTGAGCCCCGGCAGCGGGCCGGCGAGCGGCCGCGCGGCGGGCCACGCGTAGCCCGCCGGCGGGAGGGCGGGCCAGGAGCGATGCCCCGGCGGGCGCGGCGCGCCGGCGGGCGTGTGGGCGCCGTCCAGCTCGAGCGCGAGCGGGTACACGACGGCACCGGCCAGCGCCGTCGCCTGGCTCAGGAGCGCGTCGCTCGCGGCGCCGCCGCGGCCGGGAGCGCTCGGCTGCCCGAGTGCCGCGTCGAGACCGATGGCCGCGGCGCCGGCCCGCGAGAGCCCGGTGACGAGCCGCGCGAGGACCGCGCGGTCCCACGCGCCGCGGCCGAGGCGCGCCTCGCTCGCCGCGTCACGCACGACGACGACCAGCGCGGGCGAGACGGATACGGGCGCGCGCGGGCGGATCCAGCGGTCGTAGAGCTCCCAGTCGAGCGCCCGCACGTCCCCGCCGCCCAGGAGCAGGAGGGCGAGCGCCGCCAGGGTCGCGGCGACGCCCGTCGCCGCGGCCCCGGCCGCGGTGAGGAGGAAGTGGAGTGCCGGGCGCGTGGTCGCGGCTCCCCGGCCCTACGGGCTCGCGGCCGACAGCTCCCGGAGCAGGCGCTGGGCGTCCTCGTGGGGCGTCGCGCGGAGCAGGCCGAGCGCGCGCGCGACGTCCTTCGGCACGCCGAGCCCGCGGGCGTAGAAGCGCGCGAGCGCGATCCGCGGGCGCACCTGGCCCTCGCTCGTCGCGCTCTCGAAGTAGCCGAGGATCCGCGGGTCGTGCGCGGCCAGCCGGCCCTCGACGCCGTGCTCGTAGAGCGTCTCGAGCTGCCGCACCGCCGGCTCACTCAGCGCGGCGGCCTCGCGGAGCAGCGCCCGCACCGCCTCCGGGACGCGGCCGGCACGCAGGAGCGCCGCGCCCACGGTGTCGGCGCCGTCCCGGGACAGGTCCGCGTACTCGCTCCAGACGCGCTCGCGGAAGTCGCGGAACGCCTGCTCGGCGGCCTCACGCTCCGCCGGCCCGCGCCGGGTGCGGCCGAGCGCGACCAGCCGGAGCTCGGCGAGCGCCTCCTCGGCCTGCGACAGGCCCTGCGCGGCCGCGCGCGACCACCAGCGGACGGCCCCGGCGAGGTCGCGCTCGACCCCGAGGCCGCCCGCGTACGCCGTGCCGGCGAAGAACTGGGCGTTCGGGAGCCCCGCGCGCGCGGCGGCGAGGAACTCCGGTGTCGCCTCGGCGTCCCGGCGCGCGAGCTTCAGGACGAGCGCCAGGTTGTAGCGGGCGTCCGCGTGCCGGGGCTCGAGCGCGAGCACGCGCCGGTACGCGGCGATCGCGCCCTCGAGGTCGCCCTCTGTGTAGCGCACGGCGCCGAGCGTGTAGTGAGCCTGCGCGAGGTCCGGGTGGGCCGCCACCAGCTCCTCGAGCTCCGCGCGCGCCGCCGGCCAGTCCTGGCGGGCCACGAGCGCCGCGGCCAGCGTGAGCCGCGCCGCGGCGAGGTCCGGCCGCGCGCGGCGGACCGCGCGCAGCTCCTCGACGGCGGCGCCGACGTCGCCCATGGCGTAGAGCGCGAGGCCGAGGCTCGCGCGCGCCTCCCCCAGGTCGGGCGCGAGCCGGAGCGCCTCGCGCAGCCACACGGAGGCCTCCGCCATCTCGCCGCGGCCGATCAGCGCCTGGCCCAGGCTCGCGCGCGCCTGGGCGTCACCGGGATCGCGGCTCACCGCCTCGCGCAGCCGCGCGAGCGCCGACACGGGCGGCGCCGGCGGGCTGGGCTGTGCGGGGGGGCTCGCGATCGGCGGCGGGCTCGGCGTCGCGACCGTCGTGCAGCCGAGCGGAGCCAGCGCGAGCAGGAGCACGCAGCGGGGCAGCGCCTTCCGCAGATCGAGCCTCCTCGTCGCGAGGTCGCGCGGACCCCGGACGTCACCGATCATAGCAGAGGCCCCTCGCCGGCACGGCCGGGGCCCTGCTACACTGCGGGCATGGTCGACACGAGCTGGGCGAAGCACGTCGCGGACGTCCTGCGCCGGAACGACCTCCGCATGTTCGCGACGGTCCCCGACTACATCGTGAGCCACGTCCTCGAGCCCCTGTGGGCCGATCCCGAGTGCCGCGTCGTCACCGTGACGCGCGAGGAGGAAGGCGTCGGCCTCCTGTCCGGCGCCTGGCTCGCCGGCCGGCGCGGCGCGCTCCTGATGCAGAACAGCGGGCTCGGCAACTGCGTCAACGCGCTCGGCTCGCTCGACGTCGCGTGCCAGATCCCGATCGTGCTCGTCATCAGCCACCGCGGCGACCTCGGCGAGTTCAACCCCGCGCAGGTGCCGATGGGGCAGGCCGCCGGGCCGATCCTCGACGCCCTCGGGATCCGCTGGATCAAGCCGGCCTCGGTCGCCGAGCTCGAGGCGCAGGGCGACGGGCTCGTCAAGCTCGCCTGGACGCGCGCGCTCCCCGTCGCCATCCTGCTTCCACCCGAGCTGACCGGAGGCAAGCAGGGATGAGCGCCCCGCTGACGCGCGCCCTCGCCACGCGCCTGCTCGCCGAGCGCCTCGGCGCCGAGGTGGTGGTGACCAACCTCGGGCAGGCGACGCTCGAGCTCCAGCAGGCCGCCGACCGGCCGCTGAATTTCTACGTCTTCGGCTCGATGGGCCAGTGCTCGTCGATCGGGCTCGGCATCGCGCTCGCGCGCCCCGACGTGCGCGTGATCTGCCTCGACGGCGACGGCTCGCTCCTGATGAACCTCGGCTCGCTCTGCACGATCGCGACCGAGGCCCCGCCGAACCTCGCGCTCGTGATCTGGGACAACGAGGTCCACCAGACCACGGGCGGCCAGCCGACGGCGACGGCCGCGCGCTCGAGCCTGGCCGCGATCGCGCGGGGCGCCGGCATCGCGACGGCGCTCGAGGTGCGCACGGAGGACGAGCTGCGCCGCGCCTACGACCGGGTCCTCGGCGAGGACGGCCCGCTCGTGGTCGCCGTCAAGGTCGCCGCCGTCCGCACCGAGGGCCGGCTCGACCGCGACGTCGTCGGCTACACCCGCCGCTTCAGGCAGGCGCTCGCCGCGCGGTAGCCGCGAGCTGCCTCGACGCCTCGGGCGTCAGGCGCAGCAGCGCGCTGAAGGCCACGGCGTGGGCCGCGGGCTCCGCGGCCGGCGCGACGTAGAGCACGGCCACCAGGTCGCGCCAGCGCAGCAGCTCCCGCCGGAGCGCGCGCCGCGGGTTGACCTCGACCGTGAGGTCGGTCAGCTGCAGCACGCGCGCATAGGCGCTCCGCCGCCGCTCCCGGTCCGCCGGCGCCACGAGCTTCGCGGCGCGGTGCATCTCGTTGGCGATCATCAGCACCTGCTGGTCGAGCGAGAAGGCCGCCCAGCGCTCGGGCGGCAGGCCGGCGTGCTGGCTCATCCTAGAGCGGCTCCCCCTCGCCGACGAGGGCCCGCGTGAGCGCCCGGATGCGCTCGCGCACGGCCGCGTCGGCGACCTCCATCCCCGGGTTGCCCCGCGCCGGGCGGATGTTGATCAGCGAGGTGTACTCGATGCAGTCCTCGCGGCCGCGCCCCGGATAGTAGTTGGCGCCCCAGAGGTCGGCCGGGCGGCTGCCGCGCTCCAGGAGCACCTGCTCGGCGTCGGCGTGCAGCTCGCCGCCGATCGCGAGCACGCCGCGCTCGACGTCCACCACGTACTTCACCATGTCGCCGAAAAGGCCGGCGAGGCGCGCCAGCTCGGCGCGCGCGAGCCGCGCCTCGAGCACGAGGATCTCCGCCGGGTCGGACGTCATGGCGCAGACGTTATACCGCGGCGCGTATCCGCAATCCTACCTAGGAGTTTCGCTTCAGGCGCTCCGCGCATCGCGCGGCGCCGCGCTGTGGACGCGGCGCCCCACCCGGGCGCCGGCACCCCGCGGCGGCGCCCACGTCCGCGGAGCGGCTCTGGAGCACCGCGTCATGGGAATCGGCCGGTTCCGGCGCGCCGGAAACCGTCGCGCCGATGGCACGAGGACTGCACCAGCCAGTCTGCGTGCGTTCACGACGACATCGGCCGTGGTGCAGCATTCGACCCGGTACCGCATCAGGGAGAACCGACATGCTGGCCCGTTCACTCGTCCTCGCCGCGGTGTTGACGCTGCTGCTCGCGGTCCCGCCCTCGTGGGCCGAGCCCCAGGGAGAAGGCATCCTGTGGGAGAACCCGCATCGCGACTACGTCACGAGGTACGAGGGCACGCGCACGTGCCTCGCTTGCCACGAGGAGCAGGCGAAGCACGTCTTCGGCTCCGTCCACTATCAGTGGAAGGCCGACGCGCCCAACATCGTCAACAGCAAGGGGCAGAAGCTCGGCAAGCTCAACACCTCGAACGACTTCTGCACCAACCCCTCGGTCAGCTGGATCGCGATTCTGAAGAATGACGAGGGCAAGGTGATCGCCAATGGCTGCTCGAAGTGTCACACGGGCCTCGGGCTCAAGCCCGCCGCCGAGGAGAGCCGGGTGCAGCTCGAGAACGTCGACTGTCTCGTCTGCCACTCGGCGAGCTACCGCCGCGCCGTCGTCAAGCAGGACGACGGCAGCCTGCGCTGGCAGCCGGTGGCCCTCGGCAACCCGGAGGCGATGCTGACCATCGCCCAGAGCGTCGGCCGGCCGACCAACGAGGCCTGCCTGCGCTGCCACGTGGGCTCGGGCGGCGGCCTCAACTTCAAGCGCGGCGACCTCGAGACCGTGCACGCGCGCGCCCCGCGCGATTTCGACGTGCACCTGGGCTCCGGGATGCAGTGCATCCAGTGCCACAAGTTCAAGGAGCACAAGATCCTCGGCAGCGGGACCCAGATGGGCGGGATGGACCGCCCGGGCGAGGCGCAGCCACAGTGCGAGGGCTGCCATCGCGGCCAGGTGCACGTCAGCGCCGCGCTCAACCGGCACACGCGCTCGGTCGCGTGCACGACCTGCCACATCCCCGGCTTCGCCAAGCACGACCCCACGGACGTGCGGCGCGACTGGAGCCGCAGCGAGCCCGTGCCCGGCCAGGGGCGCTTCGAGCCGGCGATCGAGTTCAAGAAGAACGTGACGCCCGTCTACGCCTGGTGGAACGGCAAGGGCGCGCTCGCGCTGCTCGACGAGCCGGTCCAGGCGGGGCCGAACGGCAAGGTGGGCCTCTACACGCCGCAGGGCTCGATCGCGGATCCGGCGGCCAAGATCCATCCGTTCAAGTACCACGAGGCGAAGCTGCCGATCGACAACGCGACCCGGCGCTTGATCCCGATCGCCGTCGGGATGGTCTTCCGCGCGGGCAAGAACGAGGCCGCCACGAAGGCCGGCGCCAAGGCGTACTTCGGCCGCGAGGTCACGGACATCGGCTGGATCGAGACCGAGCGCTGGATGGGCCTGTTCCACGAGGTCGTGCCCCGGAAGGATGCGCTCGCGTGCAACGCCTGCCACTCGGGCGGCACTCGCCTCGACTGGAAGGCGCTCGGCTACCCGGGCGACCCGATGAAGGTCGGCGCGCGGAGGGTCAAGGCCGCGGCGACCCGCTGAGCGGCGGACGGCGTGCGCGCGCCGCAGCCTATCACCGCGGGCGCCGCCGCGCCGTTCTGGAGTACACTCGGGCGCCAGTGGGGTGCCCCATGTACGAGGTCTACGCGCTCAAGTACGCGGAGCGGGACACGACGGCCTGCCAGTTCTTCTACCGCGAGGCCTCCCACGCGCCGCTCACCCTCCACTACTACGTGTGGCTGATCCTCGGCGGGCCGCACCCGGTCCTCGTGGACACCGGCTTCCTCGAGGACGACGCGCGGGCGCGCGGGATGCGCGGCTACGTGAGCCCGGCGGCGGTGGTCGAGCGCGCCGGCGTCAAGCCGGGCGACGTGCCGCTCGCGCTCGTCACCCACCTGCACTACGACCACTGGGCCGGCCACAGCCTCTTCCCCGCCGCGGAGTTCTGGATCCAGGCGGAGGAGGTGGCGTTCTGGACGGGGCCCTGGGCCGCCGCACCGGCGTTCCGCCAGTCGGCCAACGTGACGGCGCTCGCGGGGCTCGTGACGCTGAACTACGCGGGCCGGGTCCGGATCCTCCACGGCGACCGCGAGGTGCTGCCCGGGATCCGCGTGCACCGCGTCGGCGGCCACACCGCGGGGCTCCAGATCGTGAGCGTGCAGACGGCGCGCGGCACGGTCGTCCTCGCCTCGGACGCCTCGCACTTCTACCGGAACGTGGAGACGCGGCAGCCCGTGCAGATCGTCACGAGCCTGCCGGAGATGCTCGAGGCGTTCGAGACGATCCACGCGCTCGCCGGCGCCGAGCGGCTCATCGTCGCGGGCCACGATCCCGAGGTCGCCGCGCGGTTCACGCCGCTCGAGCCGGGCATCATCCGGATCGCCTGAGCCGGGCATGCGGATGGCGAAGGCGCTGCGCCGCACGTTGCTCGCGCTCGTCGCCGGGCTCGTCGCCGCCCTTGCCGCGCCGCCGGCCGGCGCGGGGGCCGACGTCACCGTCAGGGCCTACGCCGTGCCCGCCGGCGGCCACCCGCACGACGTCGCCGTCGGCGCCGAGGGCATCGTCTGGTACACGGCCCAGCGCAGCGGCCACCTCGGCCGGCTCGATCCCGCGACGGGCGCGGTCGAGCTGATCGCGCTCGGCCCCGGCGCCGCGCCGCACGGCGTGGTCGTCGGGCCCGACGGCGCGCCGTGGGTCACCGAGGGCGGGACCAACGCCATCGTCCGCGTGGACCCGCGCACCCGGGCCGTCCGGAGCTGGCCTCTGCCCGCGGCGCGCCCGTCCGCCAACCTCAACACGCTCACCTTCGACCGGCGCGGCCGTGTCTGGTTCACCGGGCAGACCGGCGTGTACGGCCGGCTCGATCCCGCGACCGGCGCGATGCAGGTCTGGGACGCGCCGCGCGGCCGCGGGCCCTACGGCATCGCGACGACGCCCGCGGGCGATGTCTACTACGCCTCGCTCGCCGGCAGCCACATCGCGCGCGTGGACGTCGAGACCGGCGCCGCCACGGTCATCGAGCCGCCGACGAAGGACCAGGGCGCCCGCCGCGTGTGGTCGGACTCGCGCGGCCGCGTCTGGGTCAGCGAGTGGAACTCCGGCAACGTCAGCCGGTACGACCCGCCGAGCCGGAGCTGGCGGACCTGGAAGCTGCCCGGCGAGCGCCCGCGCGCCTACGCGGTCTACGTGGACGACCGCGACACGGTGTGGCTCAGCGACTGGGGCGCCAACGCCATGGTCCGCTTCGATCCCGAGACGGAGACGTTCGAGGTGTTCCCGGGCGACCGCCGCGGAGCCGCCGTGCGCCAGATCCTCGGCCGGCCGGGCGAGGTCTGGGCGCCGGAGTCGGGCGCCGATCGGCTCGTCGTCTACCGCTACCGCGCGAGGTGACGCCATGAAACTCGTCCGCTACGGGCGCGCCGGCGCCGAGAAGCCCGGCCTCGTCGACGCCGACGGCACGCTGCGCGACCTCTCGCGCGTCGTGCGCGACCTCACGCCGGCCGCGCTCTCGCCGGCCGGCCTCAAGCGCCTGCGCGCGGTCGACCCGACGCGCCTGCCGGTGGTCCGCGGCCGGCCGCGGCTCGGCTGTCCGCTGGCCGGCATCGGCAAGCTCGTCTGCATCGGCCTCAACTACACGGACCACGCGAACGAGGTCGGCGCGCCGCTGCCGAAGGAGCCGGTCGTCTTCCTCAAGGCCACCAGCGCGCTCATCGGCGCCGGCGACCGCATCGTCCGGCCGCGCGGCGCCGTGAAGCTCGACTACGAGGTCGAGCTCGGCGCGGTCATCGGGCGCGACGCGCGCGACGTCGCCGAGGCCGACGCGCTCCGGCACGTCGCCGCCTACTGCCTCGTCGACGACGTCTCCGAGCGCGCGTTCCAGCTTGAGCACGGCGGGACGACCACGAAGGGCAAGAGCGCCGACACCTTCGCGCCGCTCGGGCCCTGGCTGGTCACCGCCGACGAGGTGCCCGACCCGCAGGCCCTCGAGCTGTGGACGACGGTCAACGGCGAGCCGCGCCAGCGCGGCAGCACCGCCAACATGATCTTCGGCGTCCGCGCCCTCGTCGCCTACGTGAGCCGCTTCATGTCGCTGCGCGCCGGCGACATCGTCTCGACCGGCACGCCGGCGGGCGTCGCCCACGGCATGAAGCCGCCGCGCTACCTGGAGCCGGGCGACGTCATCGAGGTGGGCATCACCGGGCTCGGCGCGCAGAAGAACCGCGTCGTCAGCCGCTGAGGCCCGGGGCGCCCGCGCCCCGCGTCAGTCGGTCATCGACAGGGCCGCGCGCGAGAGCCGGAGGCCGTCGCCGCCGCGCGCCAGCCGGTCGGCGGCGCGGAACGCCTCGGTGATCCGCGCGAGCGGGAAGACGTGGGAGACCAGACGCTCGAAGGCGGCGGCGTCGAGCGTGACGCCGGCGCCGAGGCGCATGGCGACGGGCGTCAGCGGGGCGAGGGCACGTTGAAGAGGCGGGCAAGGTCGCCGAGGGCGATGCTCGTGGACTCGGTCCAGCCGCTCTCCGACGGGAAGTAGAGCCAGGCGCTCATCCAATCGGTAATGTCGGGGCCCTGCGCCAGCGGGCCCCGCCTGAGCTTGCTCAGGGAGACGCGGAACCTGTACCGCCGGGCGTTGTTGCAGCCGAGATCGAGCTCCGCGCCCCTGGTGAAGGACTGCCCCTGGAGGACACTCGTCCCGGACCACATGTTCTCCATCGACTTCCAGGTGCCGAGCTTGATCCGGACCTCGCTCATCCGAAGCACGCCAATCCTGTACTCGAAACCCTGGGGGGGCGGCAGCATCTTCTGGTAGGTGCCGGAGATCGTGACCTTGCATCCGGCCAGGACCGGTTCCGCCTGGACGAGCACCGACAGCGCGGCGAGCGCGACGAGCCCGAGACGAGCAGGTATCATCGGTCGTCCCCCTCTTGCTCGGTGGCCGGCCACGACACCGGTCGACGGATCAGGCCAGCCCGGCGCCAGCGCGATGATACCCGACGCGGACGTTCCCGGGCCGTGCTGGTATATTCGGCCACGGCAGGCAAGAGAGGGAGGGAATCGTGAAGCTCCTGTTCTTCGACGACTTCACGCTGGGCGTGCTGGCGGGCGACAGGGTGGTGGACGTCTCGCAGGCGGTGCAGGACATCCCGCGCGTCGGGCCGCAGGACGTGGTCGCCGGGCTGATCGCGCGGTTCGCGGAGTACCGGGGCCGCCTGGAAGAGGCCGCCCGGCGCGGACCGGGGGTGCCGGTCGAGCAGGTCAGGCTGCGGCCGCCCCTGCCCCGGCCCGCCAGCCTGGTCTGCATGGCGGTCAATTACATGGAGGACGGCACGCGCGCCGAGCCCGCGCCCATCAACGCCTTCCTCAAAGCCCCGACCGCCGTCATCGGCGACGGCGACACGATGGTGCTCCCCGACGTGCCCGCGACGATCTTCGAGGGCGAGGCGGAGGTGGCGCTGGTCATCGGCCGGCGCGCCTCGCACGTCCGCGCGGCGGAGGCGATGGACTACGTGTTCGGCTACGCGAACTTCATCGACGGCTCGGCGCGCGGCCTGCCGCCGGCGGGCAACACCTTCTACCAGATGAAGTCGCGCGACACCTTCGCGCCGCTCGGCCCGTGGCTCGTGACCGCCGACGAGGTGGCCGACCCGCACCGGCTCGCGGTGCGGCTCTGGGTGAACGGCGAGCTCAAGCAGGACTTCGACACGAGCGACATGGCCCACAGGATCCCGCGCTGCCTCGAGTGGGTCACCGCGATCCACGCGCTCGAGCCGGGCGACGTGCTCGCGACGGGCACCAACCACCGCGGGCTCAGCGCCTTCCAGGACGGCGACCGGATCGAGCTCGAGACCGAGGGGCTCGGCCGCCTGCGCGTGCGCGTGCGCGACGACCTCAAGCGCACCTGGGCGCGCGAGACGCGGCTCGACCGCCAGCGAAAGGGGCTCGAGGGCCAGACGCCGCAGCTCACGGGCAAGTACGCGCCCGCGCCGCGCGCTCGACCGCCGGCGGGCGCCTGACGTAGACGCCGCCCGTCGCCAGCCTGGCGCCACCCGCCCGGCCACGCGATCGCCGTGCGTGCAAGACGCGGACTAGTGCCCCGACCCGCGAATCCCGCCGGAAAAATCGGCCGGCTCGGATCGGGCGCGCGGCGAGCAGAAAAGTTGGGGCCAGACCGTGGGCCATGATGCAGTGGTCGCGTGG
>MGCF01000148.1:488-16919 GCA_001788495.1 Candidatus Rokubacteria bacterium RIFCSPLOWO2_02_FULL_73_56 | reverse complement strand
TGAACCGCCGACACCAGGATTTTCAGTCCTGTGCTCTACCAACTGAGCTACCTGCCCACCAGACGGCAGAGGATAACAGAGGGAGTGCGGCGCGTCTACTCGACGGGCGCGATGACGCCGATGGCCCCCGCCTTCTGGAAGACGAGCGTGACGATGACGACCTCGCCCGGCGTGAGCGCGCGCGTGAGCTCGGCGAGGACGACGCGCGGGGCGCCGGGGGTCAGGCGCACGAGCGTGGCGCCGGGCACCGGGAGGCGCTCGAGCGGCGCGCCCGCGGCGTCCACGAGCTGGGCGCGGCGGGCGATCGGCGTCTCCGCGCGCAGCAGCACGTCGCCGTACTTGCCCGTGCTGTCGATGTCCGCGTAGAAGACGGCGCCGCCGCCCTCGCGCACGACCCGGCCCTTGGTCGGCAGCAGGCGCACGCCGCCGATGTCGGTGACCTTGGGGTAGTAGACGCAGCCGCCCGCGAGGACCCAGACCGCGAGCGCCAGCGCGGCCGCGCGGCCCCGGCTCATCGCCCGCCGAACACGCCGTCGGCCGCCAGCGCGCGGAACGCGCGCTCGTAGCCCGCGAGCGTGCGCGCGATGTCCTCCTCGGTGTGGACCGCGGAGACCCAGCCGTGGTTCATCGAGCAGTCCACGCCGTTGTTGAGCAGCGCGCAGCGCAGCAGGTGGTAGGCGTCGCCCTTGCGCGGGCGGTCGAAGCCGGCCAGCCCGGGCTGGCCCTCGAACGAGACGTGGGAGATGGACGCCTCGCCGTAGCAGGTGCCCGGCACGCCCGCGCGCCTCATCGCGGCGGCGAGCCCGCGCCGCAGCTCGTCGCCGAGCTTGTTCGCGCGCGCCTGGAGCGAGGCGTCCGCGCACAGCTCGAGCGTGGCGATCGCGGCCGCGGCCGAGAGCGGGTTGGCGTTGAACGTGCCCGCGTGCGCGACGCGCTGGCTCCGGTCCCAGGCGGCGTCGCCGCGGAAGGCGAGCAGCGCCATCGGCTCGCGCCGGCCGCAGAGCGCGCCGCCGGGCAGGCCGCCGGCGACGATCTTGGCGAGCGTGGTGAGGTCCGGCGTCACGCCGAAGTAGGCCTGGGCGCCGCCGGGCGCGTAGCGGAAGCCGGTGATCACCTCGTCGAAGATCAGCACCACCCCGTGGCGCGTCGTGAGCGCGCGCAGCTCTTGCAGGTAGCCGGGGAGCGTCGGCGTCGTGCCGGCCTGGCCACCCGCGGGCTCGAGGATCACCGCGGCGACGTCGCCGCGCGCGAGCAGGCCCTCGGCCGCCTTGACGTCGTTCGGCGGGCAGATCAGCACCTGGTCGAGCGTCGCGCCCGGGATGCCGGCCGACATCGGCACGTCGTAGGGCGGGTTGACGCCGACCGCGGCCCCGTCGTGCCAGCCGTGGAAGTGGCCCGCGAGCTTCACGATCTTCGGCCGGCCCGTGAACGCGCGCGCGACGCGCATCGCCAGGTGCGTCGCCTCGGTGCCCGACATCGTGAAGCGCGTGAGCTCCGCGCACGGCACGAGCTGGTTCACCAGCTCGGCCCAGCGGATCTCCAGCGCGTGGCAGGCGCCGAGGTGCGTGCCGCGCGCGACCTGCTCCTGCACGGCCTGCACGACCGCGGGGTGGCAGTGGCCCAGGAAGAGCGCGCCGTGGCCCATCCAGTAGTCGATGTACTCGTGGCCGTCGGCGTCCCACTTGCGCGTGCCGCGCGCGCGCTCGACGTAGACGGGGAAGGGCGCGAGGTGGCGGATGTCGTGGGTGATGCCGCCGGGGATCGCCGTGCGCGCCCGCTCCCAGAGCGCGGCCGACTTCGGGTGCCGGGCGCGGTACTCCTCGAGGATCGTCATGGCCCCCCCATCATACCGGAACGCGCGGCGAGTCGGAGCAGCTCGACGACGGCCGCGTGGGCGGCGCGCGGGAGCGCGTCCACGGTGGGCTCGCGCCGGCGCGTGACCCCGTCGTGGCCGCCCGCGGCGACGCACGCGGCGATCAGCCGGCCCTCGAGCGCGGGCGTGTGCAGGAGGTCCCGCCCGCTCAGGCGCGCGAGCGCGGCGGCGACGCCGTAGCCGCCCCAGTTCGACACGCCGGCGACGACGAGGTGGTCCACCCGGACCACCGAGGCGATCCGCGCGTGGAGGGGGTCGAGCCGCACGAGCCGCGCGCGCACGTTGCCCATGCCGATCTCGTTGCCGCCGTCGCCGATGCCGATCGTCACCGGCCGGGGGGGGCGCCGCCCCGCGCCCCGGACGAACAGCTCGTCCACCGGGGCGTTGAGCGCGGCGACGCTCTCGCCGCGCGCCGACAGGTAGTCGCCCGAGCGCGCCCGGCCCGGGCGCTCGATCGCGACGAGGTGCGTCGGCCGCGCCGCCGCCAGGAGCGCCGCCGCCGCGCCGCCGCCCTCCGGGTAGACGACGACGTCGGGCGGCTCGTCGAGGACGTCGAGGGCGGCGGCGACGAGCGGCGCGCTCGCGCGGTCCGTCACCCAGCGCACGCGGGCGCCGAGGCGCCGGAGCGCGCGCCCGAGCACCGCGGCGCCGGGCGGGCCGTCGGTCTCGGGCATGCCGGGCGCGACCGTGAAGCCGGTCGCGACGAGCACGCGCCGGGCGCCGCGGAGCGCGCGCGCCGCGGCGACGGCCGCGCCGGGACGGGCGAAGGCGTGGATCCCGCGGGCGCCGGGATCGAGGGCGAGGATCTGGTCGAGCAGGTCGGCGCCGCGCACGGTGCCCGACGCTATCACCTCGCCCGCTCCCAGAGCAACGCCTGCCAGGGGGCGAGCGGCGCCGCGCCGCCCGCCCCGCCCCAGCGCGGGTCCTCGCTGTCGAGCAGGAGCCGCCAGCCCCCGGGGGGCGGCGCCCACGGCCGCGGCGCGGCCGTGAGGTTCGCGACGAGCCGCACCGCCTCGCCCGACGGCGCACGCCGCGCGAGCGTGAGGACGGCGCCGGCCGGGTCGAGGTCGGCGCGCGCCAGGGCCTTGCCGCGCGCGCCGAGCGCCGGGTGCGCGCGCCGGAGCGCGAGCCAGCGCCGGTAGTACTCGCGCAGCGCCCGGTGGCGGGCCGAGGCGGCGAGCCCGTGGCTCAGGCGCGAGGCGACGAACGTGCCCGGCGCGCCGGGGTCGGGGATCGCCCCGGTCCAGCCGAAGCGCGCGAGGTCGCCCGCGCGACCGCGCCGCACGGCCGCGGCGAGCGCCGGGTCGAGGAACGAGGTGAAGAACTGGAACGGCGCGGTCTCGCCGTACTCCTCGCCCATGAACAGGAGCGGGACCGCCGGCGCCGCGAGGCAGAGCGCGGCGGCCAGGCGCACCGCCGCCGGCGGGACGAGCGTGCCGAGCCGCTCGCCGCGCGGCCGATTGCCGACCTGGTCGTGGGTCTGGACGGCGATCACGAACCGCTCGGCCGGCAGGTCCGCGCTCGGCGTGCCGCGCGGCCGCCGCCAGTACGCCGAGGGCTCGCCCTGGAACGCGAAGCCCTCGGCGAGGGCGCGCGCGAGCGCGGACGCCCCGCCGAAGTCGGCGTAGTAGCCCACGGCCTCGCCCGTGAGCCGCCGGTGGAGCGCGTGGTGGAAGTCGTCCGACCAGACCGCGTCGAGGCCGAGCCCGCCCTCGGCCGGGGGGAGCACGAGGCGCCGGTCGTTGTCGTGGGACTCGGCGATGACGTGCACGGGCCGGCCGGCCCGGGCGCCCTCGGCGCGCGCCGCCGCGGCCAGCTCGGCCAGGATGTGCACGGCGCTCCCGTCGGCGATCGCGTGGACCGCGTCGAGCCGGACGCCGTCCACGTGGAACTCGCGGACCCAGTAGCGGACGTTCTCGACGACGTGGCGCCGCACCCCGGCGCTCCCCTCGCCGTCGAAGTTGACGCCCGGCCCCCACGCCGTGCGGTGCCGGTCCGTGAGGTAGGGGCCGTACTCCGCCAGGACGTTGCCCTCGGGGCCGAGGTGGTTGTAGACGACGTCGAGCAGCACCGAGAGCCCGCGCGCGTGGCAGGCGTCCACGAGCCGGCGCAGCCCCCGCGGCCCGCCGTACGTGGACTGCGGCGCGAACAGGTGGACGCCGTCGTAGCCCCAGTTGCGCGAGCCGGGGAACTCGGCGACCGGCATCAGCTCGAGCGCGGTGACGCCGAGGTCGGCGAGCTCGCCGAGGTGCGCGGCGACCGCCTCGAACGTGCCGGCCGGCGTGAACGCGCCCACGTGCAGCTCGTAGAGCACCAGGTCGGCGAGGGCGTGGCCGCGAAAGGCGTCGTCGGTCCAGACGAAGCGCCGCGGGTCCACGACCGCCGACGGCCCGTGCACCCCCTCGGGCTGCCAGCGCGAGGCGGGGTCCGGCCGGTGGCGCGCGCCGTCGAGCCGGTAGCGGTAGCGCGCCCCCGGCGCCACGTCGCCGAGCGTGCCCTCGAACAGGCCGTCGGCGCCGCGGGCCAGGGGCGCCGGCGGCCGGCCCGCGAGCACCACGTCGAGCGCGCGGCAGCGGGGCGCCCAGACGCGGAACACCACCGTGTCCTCGACAAGGCTTGCGCCGAGCGCGGTCATGGGCTCCAATTGGAATTCCTATGGCGTCGCCGTTCTGCCTGGTCCTGCACACGCACCTCCCGATGGTGCTCAACCACGGCCGCTGGCCCTTCGGCAGCGACTGGCTGTGCGAGGCCGCGTTCGAGTGCTACCTGCCGCTGCTCGAGGTGGCCCACCGCCTGGTCGCCGACGGCGTGTCGCCCCGGTGGACGCTCAACCTCTCCCCGATCCTCACCGAGCAGCTCGCGTCGCCCGAGTTCCAGAAGGAGCTTTCCTTCTACTACGAGAACGTCCGGCGCGCATGCGCGGAATCGGGCGAGTACTTCGCGCGCGAGGGCAAGAAGGAGCTCGCCGAGCTCACGCGCGTCTGGGCGGAGTTCTACGAGCGCATGTGGGAGATGCACCGCCGGATCGGCGGCGACATCCCGGGCACGTTCGCCGACCTGCAGCGCGCCGGGGACGTCGAGATCATCACCTGCGCCGCCACGCACGGCTACCTGCCGCTGCTGTCGCGCGACGAGTCCATCCACCTGCAGCTCCGCGCCGCCGTCGAGACGCACCGCCGCCACTTCGGCGTGGCGCCGCGCGGGATCTGGCTGCCCGAGTGCGCGTACCGGCCGCGCTACCAGTGGACGCCGCCGACGGGGCGCGAGAGCGGCCGCACCCGCGCCGTGCGCCCGGGCCTCGAGGAGCTGCTCGCCGCGCACGGGCTCGAGTACTTCGTCGCCGACGCGCACCTCGTCGCCGCCGGCGCGCCGGTCTTCCTCTACCGCGACTACGTGCCGCGGCGCGGGGCGCGGGGCGGCGCGGCGGCGACCGAGGGGAAGCCGGGGCCCGGCGGCACGCGCTCGCCCCACGTCCCCTACCGCGTCGCCTCGCGCGGGGGGACGGGCAGCGCGGTCGCGTTCATCCGCGACCCGCGGAGCACGCTGCAGGTGTGGAGCCGCGAGCACGGCTATCCCGGCGACTTCGCGTACCTCGAGTTCCACAAGAAGCACTTCCCGGGCGGCCTGCGCCTCTGGCGGATCACGGACGACTCCGGCGACCTCGGGCGCAAGGCGCCGTACGTGCCGGCCGCGGCCGCCGCGCAGGCCGCGCAGCACGCGACGCACTTCGCCGGGCTCGTCGGCGAGACGCTCGCCGCCGCGGGCGGCCCCGCGCTCGTCTGCTCGCCCTACGACGCCGAGCTGTTCGGCCACTGGTGGTTCGAGGGCCCGCTCTGGCTCGAGCAGGTCGCGCGCGACATGGCGCGGGCCGGCATCGCGCGCGCGACGCTCGGCGAGGCGCTCGAGGCGGTGCCGCCGCGCGCGACCATCGCGCTGCCCGAGGGCTCCTGGGGCGAGGGCGGCGACCACCGCGTGTGGCTCAACCGGGACACCGAGTGGACGTGGGACCGCGTGTACAGCGCCGAGGCCGAGTGGGTGGAGCACCTCCGGCGCGAGGCGCCCGAGGGGAGCGACCTGGCGCGCGTGCTCGCGCAGGCGACGCGCGAGCTCCTGTTGCTCGAGGCCTCGGACTGGCAGTTCCTGATCACGACCGGCGCGGCCCGCGACTACGCCGAGCGCCGGGTCGCGGAGCACTACGCCGAGTTCAAGCGGCTCGCCGAGCTGGCGGGCGGGCTCCGCGCGGGCCAGCCGCTCTCGCCCGACGACGCCGCGGCGCTCCGGCGCCTCGAGCGGGAGGACTTCTGCTTCCCCGACCTCCAGCCCGCGTGGGGGCTCCCGCCGGCCGCGGGGCGCTGAGACCGATGCGGCGGCCCCGGGTGCTCGGCATGATCATGGCGGGCGGCAAGGGCGAGCGGCTGCAGCCCCTCACGCGCGACCGCGGCAAGCCCGCCGTGCCCTTCGGCGGCCGCCAGCGGCTCATCGACTTCGTGCTGTCGAACCTGATGAACTCGGACATGCCCTCGCTCTACGTGCTGGTCCAGTACAAGTCGCAGTCGCTCATCGAGCACCTGCGCCTGGCGTGGCGGACGAGCGGGATCCTCCCCGACTACTTCGTCACGGTCGTGCCGCCGCAGATGCGCTTCGGCCAGGCGTGGTACCGCGGCACCGCCGACGCGGTGCTGCAGAACCTGAACCTCGTGGACGACTTCCACCCCGACTTCGTCGCGGTCTTCGGCTCCGACCACGTCTACCGGATGGACGTGAACCAGATGCTCGACTTCCACCGGGAGGCGGGCGCCGAGGTCACGATCGCCGCGCGGCCGGTGCCGCTGGCGGAGGCCTCGGCGTTCGGCATCCTCGCCGTGGACCGGAGCGGCCGCGTCGTGGAGTTCGCCGAGAAGCCGCCCCGGCCGAGCCCGATGCCCGACGACCCGAGCCGCGCGCTCGTCTCGATGGGCAACTACATCTTCTCGCGCACGGCGCTGGTGGAGGCGCTGCTCGACGACGCCCGGCGCTCGACCGACCACGACTTCGGCCGGTCCATCATCCCCGAGCTGGTGCCGGGCGGCCGCGTGTACGCGTACGACTTCCAGCAGAACGAGGTACCGGGGGTGAAGCCCTACGAGGAGCAGGCCTACTGGCGCGACGTCGGGACCATCGAGAGCTACTGGGCGGCGCACATGGACCTGCTCGGCGAGTCGCCGCGCTTCGACCTCGACGACCGCTACTGGCCGATCCGCAGCGGCCACCACCCGGGCCCGCCCGCCCGCTTCATCGGCGGCGACGTCGACAACGCCCAGGTCGCCGAGGCGTCGCTGATCAAGCGGGCGACGATCCGCAACTCGATCCTCGGCCGGTCGGTCTGGGTCAACGAGGGCGCCGTCATCGAGGACTCGATCATCATGGACCACACGACCGTCGGCAAGGGCGCCCACCTCCGGCGGGCGATCGTGGACCGCTACAACATCATCCCGGCCGACACGCGCATCGGCCTGGACCCGGCGGCGGACCGGCAGCGGTACCACGTGGATCCCTCGGGGCTCGTCGTCGTCCCGCGCGGCGGGCGGCGCGAGTTCCTCCGGGGCCTCGACGACTTTTGAGCCGCTCGGTCGTCGTCCACGGCCACTTCTACCAGCCGCCGCGCGAGCATCCCTGGCTCGAGGCCGTGCAGGTCCAGGACTCGGCGGCGCCGTACCACGACTGGAACGAGCGCGTCGCCGCCGAGTGCTACGCGCCGAACACGGCCGCGCGCCGGGTGGACGACGCCGGCCGCATCCTCGACGTCGTGAACAACTTCGAGAAGATCTCGTTCGACGTGGGGCCGACGCTGTTCGCGTGGCTCGCCCGCCACCGGCCCGAGGTGTGCGCGAAGATCATCGAGGCGGACTGGACGAGCGTGCGGGCCAACGGCGGGCACGGCAACGCGATCGCCCAGGCCTACAACCACCTGATCATGCCGCTCGCCACCCGGCGCGACAAGGTCACGCAGGTGTGCTGGGGGATCGAGGACTTCCGGGCGCGCTTCGGGCGCGCGCCGGAGGGGATGTGGCTGCCGGAGACCGCGGTCGACGACGAGACGCTCGAGGTGCTCGCCGAGGCCGGCCTCCGGTTCACGATCCTCGCCCCCCACCAGGCGCGGCGCGTGCGCCCGCTCGGCGGCGGGGACTGGCAGGAGGTGGGGGCGGGCGTGGACCCGGGCCAGGCCTACCGCTGGCAGGGGCCCCGCGGGACGAGCCTCGCGCTCTTCTTCTACGACCACGGGCTCTCGCACGGCATCGCGTTCGGGAGCCTCCTCGAGCGCAGCGAGCACCTCGTCGCCGCGATCGAGGGCGCCGTCGCCCCGGACCGGGAGGCGCCGCAGCTCGTCCACTGCGCGACCGACGGCGAGTCGTACGGCCACCACCGGCGCTTCGGCGAGATGGCGCTCGCCGCGGCGATCCACCGCTTCGAGACCGAGGCGCCCGGCGCGCTCACCTGCTACGGCGCGTTCCTCGCGGCCCACCCGCCGACGCACGAGGTCGAGATCCACGAGCGCACCTCCTGGAGCTGCGCCCACGGCGTCGAGCGCTGGCGCGCCGACTGCGGCTGCCGCACGCGCGGCGACTGGCAGCAGCGCTGGCGCGCGCCGCTGCGCGAGGCGCTCGACTGGCTGCGCGACCGGATCGACCCGTTCTACGAGGCCCGCGCCGCGGCGCTCCTGAAGGACCCGTGGGCCGCGCGCGATGCGTACGTGGACGTCGTGCTCGACCGGAGCCCCGACCGGCTCGCGGCGTTCTTCGAGGCCCAGCAGCGGACGCCGCTCGACGCGGCGGGGCGCGTGGAGGCCCGGCGGCTCCTCGAGCTCGAGCGCAACCGGATGCTCATGTACACCTCCTGCGGCTGGTTCTTCGACGAGGTCTCGGGGCTCGAGCCGGTGCAGATCCTCCGCTACGCGGCGATCGCGCTCCGGTACCTGGAGGAGCTCGGCGGCGACCGCCTCGAGGAGGCGCTCGTCGCGCGCCTCGCCGCGGCGCCGAGCAACGTCCCCGAGATGCGCGACGGCGCCGAGGTCTGGCGGCGGATGGTCGGCCCGACCGCCGTCGGGCTCGAGCGCGTGATCGCCCACTACGCGATCACGGACCGCGTGGAGGGGCACCCGACCGACGCCAGCGTGTACGCCTACCGCATCGCGCGGCTCGACGCGGCGGGCGACACCTCGGACGGCACCACGCTGCGCATCGCCCGGGTGCGCGTCGCCTCCGAGGTGACGGGCGAGGTGCG
This sequence comes from Candidatus Rokubacteria bacterium RIFCSPLOWO2_02_FULL_73_56, assembly GCA_001788495.1. Taxonomy (GTDB): domain Bacteria; phylum Methylomirabilota; class Methylomirabilia; order Rokubacteriales; family CSP1-6; genus GWA2-73-35. Next base: position 7,786 of record MGCF01000148.1, on the reverse strand, counting down.
CGAGGCCGCGTTTGCGCTCGTCCACTACGGCGGCCCCGACTTCGCCTGCGGCATCCAGGTGGCCGCGGAGCCGGCGGCCTACGAGGCGATGAAGGCCGATCTCCTGCGCCGCTTCGCGCACCTGTCCGTCGCCGACCTCGTCCGCGGCGTCGACGAGCACTTCCCCGGCGGCACGTACTCGCTCGGGCACCTGTTCCTCGACGAGCGGCGGGCGGTGCTCGCGCGGGTCATCGCGACGGTGCTCGAGCGGCACGAGGAGACGTACCGCGAGATCTGGGAGGAGAACCGGAAGCTCATGCACTACCTCCGGCAGGTGGACGCGCCGATCCCGGACGCGCTGGCGCTCGTCGCCCGCCACGTGCTGGAGGAGCGCATCCGCGCCGAGCTCGAGCGGATGGGCACCGCGCTCCCCGCGCGCGCCCTCGAGCTGGCCGCCGAGGCGGGCACGCTCGGGGTCACGCTCGACCTGATGCCCGCCCGCTTCGCGATGCACCGCGCGGTCCAGCAGGCGCTCGCCGCCGTCGAGGCCTCCCCCGTCGCCGGGCACGTCGCCGAGGCGGCCGCGCTCGTCACCGGCGCCCAGCGGCTCGGCGTGCGCTTCGGCCTCTGGGCGACGCAGAACCGGTTCTTCGACCTCTGGCGCTCCCGCCCCGACGCGCGCGCGGCGCTCGAGCCGCTCGCCGAGGCGCTCGGCTTCGCCCTTCAGCGCTGACGGGGGGCGGTCGTGGCCGGCGCCGGGGCCGCCGGCGCCGGCGCGCTCGGCGGCGCCTCGGGCTGCGGCGGCGTGAAGACCATCGCCGCCACGTCGAAGCCGCTCTTGTCGAAGTAGACGAGCAGCCCTTCCTGGTAGAAGTAGACGTCGGCCTCGCCCTCGCGCCCCGTCTTCGTCGGCACGCCCCAGCCGGCGAGGATCGTCCGGCGGTCGAAGATGCGGGGCCTGGGCTCGAGCCGGAAGGTGCGCACGACGTCCGGCTGGTAGCCGCCCGGCGTGAGCAGGCCGAAGTCGACCGTCATCCGCCGGATCCCGGCCGGCGCCTGCGCGCCCTCGTACACCCACTGCAGGGCGTCGTACTTGTCGATCTTGACCGGCGCCGAGCGCGTGGGCGCGCCGTGCCGGGCGCGCACGGCCGCGGCCGTCGTGGTCCCGGGCACGATCGCGCCCCACTCCTCCGCGACCGCGGTGCCGGCGAGGAGCAGGAGGGCGAGGGCCGCGACGGCCGCGCGCACGCTAGAAGCCGAGCGCGACGCCGTCGCCGCGCGGGTCGGCGCCGCCCATCAGCGTGCCGTCGCGCAGGACGATCCCGTGCGCGTGGCCGACCTTGGTGAAGAACGCGGGCGCGGGCTTGACGCAGTGGCCCTTCGCCTGGAGCGCGGCCAGCGTGTCCGCGGCCACGCGCGCCTCGACGTAGAGCGCGTCGGCCGGGTCGTCGGGCAGGAACGCGCCGATCAGGAAGCGCGGCCGCTCGATGGCCTCCTGGATGTCCAGCCCGTAGTCGAGCACGTTCGTGAGCACCTGCGCGTGGAACATCGCCTGGCCGTTGCCGCCCATCGTCGCGAACCCGAGCAGCGGCCGGTCGTCGCGCGTCGCGAGCGCGGCGATGAGCGTGTGGAAGGGCCGCTTGCGCGGCGCGAAGACGGCCGGATGCCCGGGCTCGAGCGTGAAGTGCCGGCCGCGGTTCTGGAGCGCGACGCCCGCGCCCGGCGCCACGACGCCGGAGCCGAAGCCGTTGAACAGGCTCTGGATCACGCTCGCCACGTTGCCGTGGCCGTCGGCCACGACGAAGCCGGTCGTGTCGCCCTCCGGGTCGCCGGCGGCGTAGACCTGCGCCTTGTCCGGGTCGAACTGCGCGCCGCGCCGCGCCGCGTACGGCTTGCCGAGCAGCGCCGCGACGGGCAGGCGCGCGTGGGCCGGGTCGCCGATCCAGCGGTCGCGGTCGGCGTACGCGAGCTTCGTCATCTCGACGAGCAGGTGCAGGTGCTCGACCGAGTGGAGCGGCAGCGTCGCGAGCGGGACGCCCTCGAGCAGGTTCAGCGTGAGCAGCGCGGCGAGCCCCTGCGTCGGCGGCGGCGTCTCGTGGACGGTGACGCCGCGGTAGGTGGTCGCGAGCGGCTCGCCCCACTCGCCCGTGTGCGCCGCGAGGTCCTCGGGCGTCAGGAAGCCCTCGGCCTCCAGGCGGCGCGCGATCGCCTGGCCCACGCGCCCCGTGTAGAAGAGGTCGGGCCCCGCGACGGCGAGGTCGGCGAGCGTGCGGCCGAGGTCGGCCTGGACGAAGAGGGCGCCCGGCGCCGCCGCGCGGCCCCGCGGCGCGAACACGCGGTGCCACTCGGCGTCGGGCGTGACCGCGACGTACTCGTCGATCGCCTGGCTCACGAGCGGGGAGAGCGGGAAGCCGTCCCGCGCGTAGTGGATCGCCGGCGCGAGCAGCGCGCCGAGCGGGCGCGTGCCGAAGCGCTCGAGCAGCATCCCCCAGGCGCGCACGCACCCGGGCACGCTCACGGTCGGCGGCCCGATGACGGGCAGCCGGTCCAGGCCGCGCCGGCGAAGCTCCTCGAGGCCGGCGCGCGAGCCGGAGCGGCCGCTGCCGTTCAGGAAGTGCACGCGCCGCGTGGCGGCCTCCCAGTAGAGGCAGAAGAGGTCGCCGCCGACGCCGCACATGTTGGGCTGGGTCACGGCGAGCACGGCGTTGACGGCGACGGCGGCGTCGGCGGCGGTGCCGCCCGCCTTGAGCGTGTCGAGGCCGGCGAGCGTCGCGAGCGGGTGCGCGGAGGCGACCATGCCGTCGCGGCCGAGCGCGACCTGCCGGTGCGAGTAGCCGATCTGGGGCATCGTCCTAGGTCCTCTCGAAGAGCCGGGTGATCTCGTCCCGCGGGAACTCGGGCAGCGGCGTCCGGCGGCTGCCGGTGACGAGCGTCACGCCCTCGGCGGGCGGCACCACCTGCCCGATGAAGTGGCTGTCGATCCCCTCGCGGGCGAGCGCGTGGATGACGATCCCCGCGTCGGCCGGCGCGAGCGTCAGCAGCAACGCGCCGGAGGCGAGCGTGCCGAGCGGGTCGAGGCCGAACGCCGCGCACAGCTCGCGCCCCTCCGGCAGCACGACGATCCGGTCGGCGTCGATGCGCAGCCCGACGCCCGCGGCCTGCGCCAGCTCGTGGAGCGCGGTCGCGATTCCGCCCTCGGTCGGGTCGTGCATCGCGTGGACCTCCGCCAGCTCGCACGCGAGCGTGGCCTCGGGCAGCACGCTGAGTCCGGGCACCCGCAGGAAGCCCCGCGCCTTCCGGAGCGCCGCCGGGCGCACGCCGCGGGCGAGCAGCTCGGCCTCGCGCTCGCGCGCGATGAGCGCGGCGCCCTCGAGCGGCACGCCCTTGGTCAGCACGATCGCGTCGCCGACGCGCGCGCCGCCCGTCGTCACGAGCTTGTCCCGGGCCACCTCGCCGAGCATCGTGCCCGCGACCACGGGCCGGTCGAGCCCGTGGGCGACCTCGGTGTGGCCGCCGACCAGCGCGACGTCGAGCTCGTCGCAGGCCGCGTGCAGCCCGGCGAAGAGCCGCTCGACCATCGCGTCGGTCGTCCGCCCCTCGGGCAGGAGCAGCGTGGCGAGGAACCAGCGCGGGCGCGCGCCGCGGACCGCGATGTCGTTGGCGTTCACCTGGAGCGCGTACCACGCGATCTCGTCGGTCGCGAACGTGATCGGATCGGCCGTCGCGATGAGGTACCGGTCGCCGAGGTCGATGACCGCCGCGTCCTCGCCGACCCGCGGCCCGACGACCACGCGGGGATCCTTCACCGGGCGCGCGTCCAGGAACGCCTGGAGCATCGTGGCGCGGAGCTTCCCGACGGGGAGGCTTTGCATGGCGGCGACGAGTAGTATACACGCGTGAGCGCCGCCGCCCCGCGGGCCGCCGGGCCCGTCGTCGAGTGCGTCCCGAACGTGAGCGAGGGCCGCGAGCGTGCCGTGCTCGACGCGCTGGCCGCGGCGGTCCGCGCCACGCCGGGCGTCACGCTCGCCGACGTCCACGCCGACGCGGACCACCACCGCGCGGTCTTCACGCTCGTCGGCCCCCCCGCGGCGGTCGAGGCCGGGGCGCTCGCGCTCGCGGCGCGCGTGGTCGCGCTCGTGGACATGCGCCGCCACCGGGGCCTCCACCCGCGCGTCGGCGCCCTCGACGTGCTGCCGTTCGTGCCGCTCGCGGGCGTCGGCATGGCCGACGTCGTCGCGCTCGCCCGCCGCGCCGGGCGCGCGATCGCCGAGCGCTGGGACCTCCCCGTCTGGTACTACGGCGCGGCGGCCACGCGCCCGGGGCGCGAGACGCCGCGGGTGCTGCGCCGCGGCGAGTACGAGGGGCTCGCGGCACGGCTGGCGACGCCCGAGGGCGCGCCCGACGACGGCCCCGCGCGCTTCGACCCGCGCACGGGCGCGGTCCTCGTCGGCGCGCGCGCCGTCCTCGTCGCGTTCAACGTGTGGCTCGACGCGGGCGACCTCGGCATCGCGCGGGCGATCGCGCGCGCGGTGCGCGAGTCGTCGGGGGGCCTGCCGGCGGTCCAGGCCATGGGCGTCCTGCTCGCGAGCCGGGGCGTCGCGCAGGTCTCGATGAACCTCCTCGACCACCGCCGGACGCCGATCCCCGTCGTCTTCGACCGCGTCGCCGAGGAGGCCCGACGGCGCGGCGTCGGCATCGCGCGGAGCGAGCTGGTCGGCCTCGCGCCGCGCGCGGCCTTCGCCGGGCGCGCGCCGGCCTCGGTCGGCCTCGCCGACCTCGCGCCCGGGCTCTACCTCGACTCGTATCTCTAACGCGGATTATTCATGAACGGCTGCCGGGGGAGCCGGACGGGTGGCGCCGGGTGCGGTCCCCGAGGACCGCAGCGGAAGGGCCCCACTGGGGGATGGGTGGAGCGAGGACCGCAGAGGGCCGCACCCGGCGACAGGCCCCGTCCGCCTCGCGCGACGGTCGTTCATGCCATCTGTGTCGAAGGATCGTGAAAGTTGATCAAGCTTTTTCATGCAGCGAGCGGTCGAGGCCGCGCGATGCCCAAGGTGATGAGCAGAGAGTGCAGGGACTCGGCGATGGGATCGGCCGCGAGGCCCGAGCGGAACTGATGGATGCCGTCGGCGGCAGCGTCAATGACCGGCGCGAGGAGGTGGCGGTAGAGCTTGACCAGGAACGCGACGATCGGGCGGCCGGCACGAGTCAGTTGATGTCGCCGGCGTCCGTCTACTGGCTCGATCAGGCCGTGGCTGCGCAAGACCCGCATCCGGTAGCTGGCCTGCGAGGACTTCAACGGCACCCCGTGCTGTTTCTGGTGCGTGCTCCGAAATTCACGGTTGCTGAACCCCGCGGCGCAGTGACCGAGCGAGAAGAGCGTGGCCAACAAGGCCTGCTGCGCCGGGCGCTCTGGCCTAATAGCGGGATAGCGACGCCCCACGGCGTCCGTACCGGGTTTGACCAGAGACGTGTACGCGCGAGCGCGAATCGGAGACGACACTGCCGTGAGGCAGGTCCGCTCCAACCGCCGGCAGACGGTCTGCCCCAGCCGGGTCAGCGACTGCAAGTTGGACAGGCTCTTGTTGGGCATAAAGTCCGTCGCACCGTTCACCACGAGTTCAAACCGCAGGATGAAGCCCTGCTTGTCGTAGCACTTCACCCAGTTGCTTCCGTAGAAGGCCTTGAAGCACCCCATCGGTGTTCCGACGGTGACCTGACTGCTGGTCGGCCGCCGCGGGCCACGCGTAAGGCCGAAGAGGTAGCGGATGCTGTCGGGGCTGCCCAGCAGCTGGTTGTGGCGCAGGAGATTCTCGAAGAGCGGGCGGCACGCGTCCACGGAGCGGAAGACGAAGTTGCGGCTGATCTCGACCGTCTGCAGGTACCAGTAGTAGGGGTGGAGCAAGGCGAGTTGGGCCGCCGTCAGCCCGTGGGGGAGACGGGCCAGCCAGTACGCCCCGAACCGACGGATCGCGGGCTCGAGGGCCGTCTCCGCCAGCGTGCGCAGCGCGTCCCAGTCGGCGACCTTGGCCACGGCGTTGCTCGCCATGGTGATCTGGCGCCGCTGGCGGTGCATCTGGCGCTCGAGGTAGTCGTGCCCGTTCAACTGCAGCGTGAGGTCGAAAGGGAGGTAACTGCTGAGCCGTACACAGGCCCGGCCCCAGTGCGCGTCGAAGACGTAGAAGTAATAGACGCGGATGTTGTGCCGCGCCCGCGTCAGGTGATGCTCGGCCGTCTCGGTGGGTCGGTGCCCGGTCTTGGGATCGCCCGTGGCCCGCGTATGCATCCGGGGCCGGCAACTGAAGCTACTGACCCCTTCGATGGTCCGCACGATGGCGACGAGGCTGCCGGCACGGGGGCCCGCGGCGTAGAGGGGTTCCAGCCATGCTTGGACCGCGGGGTCGCTCGCCCGGCTGGCCTCGATGTAAGGGACGCCTTGGCGCACGAGCTTGTCGACACCGGCGGTGAGACGCTTGGTCAGTTCAGGGAAGTGGCGCAGCGGTCGTTCTTCCCCGGGATAGCTGGCTTTCATGAAGTTCACGACGGCCCCCGCTTGTTGGAGGCCACGCAGCACGCCGCCGACCCGCAAGCGATCGATGCTGTCGTACCAACCCGCGACCTGCTCTCGGCAGACGTCAATCACGCTGTCCATGCCCGGGACTGTACTCCGCTCCCGTCGTCACCATTGGAACGGAGTTCGCCATGAATAGCCCGCACTAGGGGTCCGAGTCCTCGATCTGCTCCATCGTCTCGTCGTCGAGGCCGAAGTAGTGGCCGACCTCGTGGATCACCGTGTCGCGGACGATCTCGGCCATCTCCTCCTCGTCCTCGGCGTCCTCCTCGATCGGGCCCTGGTAGATCGTGATCGTGTCGGGCAGGACGTTGCCGTAGGAGGTGTCGCGCGCGGTCAGGTTCACGCCGCGGTAGAGGCCGTAGAGCGTGTCGGGCGGCTCGATCCCGAGCTCGGCCAGCGTCGCGTCGTCGGCCCAGTCCTCGACCACGACGGCGATGTTGGCCAGCCGCTCCTTGAACGGCCGCGGCAGGCGCCGGAGCGCGCGCTCGACCAGCGCCTCGAACTCCTTCCGCCTCATCGCCGGGGCGCGCGGCGGGGCCTAGAGCCCCCGGACGCGCTCGACGTTGATCACGTCCTTGACCTCGCGGATGGCGCCGAGGATGTCTTGGAGGTGGCCGAGGTCGGCGACCTCGACGACGAAGTGGTTGATCCCCCGCCGGTCGTCGGTGACCGTGACCTCCGCCTTGGTGATGTTGCCGTTGCGCGACGAGATCGCGCCGGTGATCTCCGAGAGGAGCCCCGGCCG
>MGCF01000148.1:117-468 GCA_001788495.1 Candidatus Rokubacteria bacterium RIFCSPLOWO2_02_FULL_73_56 | reverse complement strand
CGATCCGCACCGGCCGCTTGGCGGGCCCCTCGACGTCCCACTCGACGTTGATCAGCCGCTCGCGGTCGAGCACGCTCTTGGCCACCGTGAGGCACTCGCGCGCGTGCACGGTGAGACCGCGCCCGCGGGTGATGAACCCGACGATCTGGTCGCCCGGCAGCGGGTTGCAGCACCGCGCGAAGCGCACGAGGAGGTCGTCCACGCCGCGGATGCGGACCCCCTGCTCCGGCCGCGCGCGCGCCGCCCCGGCGGGTCGCGGCTTCTCCGGCGCCTCGAGCATCGCGGTCGGCGCGAGCTTGTTCAGGAGCTGGTGGACCGAGCTCTTGCCGTAGCCGACCGCGGCGAGGAGGT
>MGCF01000148.1:0-110 GCA_001788495.1 Candidatus Rokubacteria bacterium RIFCSPLOWO2_02_FULL_73_56 | reverse complement strand
CGCCGGGTAGCCGAGGTCGGCGGCGATCTTCCTGAGCTCCTCGCCGCCGAGCAGCGCCGTGGGGTTCAGGTGGTACTTCTTGGCCTCGCGCTCGAACATCTCGCGGCCCA
>MGCF01000147.1:5366-5885 GCA_001788495.1 Candidatus Rokubacteria bacterium RIFCSPLOWO2_02_FULL_73_56 | reverse complement strand
TCCTCCCCATCGAAGTGGATGTTCAGATTGTCCCAGATGACATGGACCGGCCCCGTCGGGTACAGCGCCGCGATCTGCTCCATGAACGCCACGAGATCGGCCGCCGTTCGCGTGGCCCCGCACGCGCCCACGACGCGGCCCCGATGCACCTCAAACGCGCAGAGGAGCGATTGCGTCCCGTGCCGCCGGTACTCGAACTCCCGGCGCCGCCGCCGGCCGGGCGCCGCCGGGCGGTCGGGGAAGCGCCGCTCCAGGGCCTGCATGCCCGTCTTCTCATCGATGGAGAGCACCACCGCGCCCGCCGGGGGATGCAGGTACAGCTCGGTAATCGCCGTCACCTTCTCGCGGAACTCGGGGTCGGGGCTGTGCAGCCAGCCGTGGATCCGGTGCGGCCGCAAATCGCTCGTGGCCAGCAGGCGTTGGTAGCTGCTCCAGCCGATGCCGTCCACGAGGCGGCGGGCGAGCGCTTCGTCGACCAACTCCGCGATCGTGCGCGTCGTCTTGCCCTCGTGACGCTCC
>MGCF01000147.1:0-5355 GCA_001788495.1 Candidatus Rokubacteria bacterium RIFCSPLOWO2_02_FULL_73_56 | reverse complement strand
CGAGCGCTTCGTCGACCAACTCCGCGATCGTGCGCGTCGTCTTGCCCTCGTGACGCTCCACCGGCTCGCACGCCAGGGCGATCAACTCCAGGCGCGCGACGGGCGCGAACTTCGGCGGGGCGCCGGGCCGCGGCTGATCGTGCAGCCCGCGCAACCCCTGGCGGCGGAACCGGTCCCGCCAGCGCTCGACGGTGCGGGGATGGACACCCACTCGAAGGGCCACCGCCACGGCACTGTCGCCGGCTTCCGAGGCCAGGATGATGCGCGCCCGCAGGCCGTCGCGCTGACAACTGGTCCCCGCCCGAACTCGGCGCTGCAGTTCGGCACGCTGCTCGGCGTTCAGCGTCAGCCGCACGCACGGCCGCCCGCGGGAAGCCACGCGACCACTGCATCATGGCCCACGGTCTGGCTCCAACTTTTCTGCTCGCCGCGCGCCCGATCCGAGCCGGCCGATTTTTCCGGCGGGATTCGCGGGTCGGGGCACTAGTCCCCCACGGCGACGCGCGCCCGGCCCGGCGCCGCGCTGTCGACCGGCTCGGCGTGGACGCGGCGCATGAACGGCACGAGCACGAGGACCACGAGGAAGAGGATCGCGTAGAGCCAGAACTCGTCGGCGTACGCCAGCACCTGCGCCTGGGTCAGCGTGCTCCGGTACAGCATCGCGAGCGCCCGCCGCTCGGCCGTGAACGAGTCCGCCCCCTGCGCGGCGAACAGCTCGGTCCAGTCCCGGAGCCGGGCGGCGGTCTCCGGGCTCCAGACGTTGACGTGCCCGACGAGCGTCGTCTGGTGGTACTGGCTCCGGCGCGAGAGCATCGTGGTCGCGAGCGCCACCCCCACGGAGCCGCCGAGGTTGCGGATGACGTTGTACGCGGCGGTCGCGTTGGAGAGCCGGTCCTTCCGCACGGTGGCGAGCGCGAGCGTCGTGAGCGGCACGAAGATGAACCCCATCCCGACCCCCTGCACGAAGCGCGGCCAGGCGAGGCTCCAGTAGTCGATCCCGAGCGTCAGGTTGGACATCGCGAACAGCGCCAGCGCGTTGAGCACGCAGCCGAGGGCGAGGAGCGCCCGCTGGTCCATGCGCGCGACGAGGCGGCCGGAGATGATCAGCGAGATCATGTTGCCGACGCCGCCCGGCGCGAGCACGAGCCCCGACGTCCACGCGTCGTAGCCGAGCACCTTCTGCGTGTAGAGCGCGAGCAGCAGCATGCTCGAATAGAAGGCCAGGATGGCCACGGCGATCACCCCGGTGCCGAGCGTGAAGTTCCGGTCCTGGAACACGCCGAGGTCGAGGATGGGCTCGCGCACCGAGAGCTCGCGCACGAGGAACGCCGCCAGCGCGCACACCGCGACGACGCCGAGTCCCGTGATCCACGCCGAGTCGAACCAGTCCTCGCGCTCGCCCCGGTCGAGCAGGAGCTGCAGGCAGCCGAAGCCGACGACCATCAGCACGAGCCCGAGCACGTCCACGCGTCCCGGCCGCTTGTGGTGGGGCGAGTCGAACAGGAACGCGCTCACCATGAACAGGCCGAGGAGGCCGATCGGCAGGTTGATGTAGAAGATCCAGCGCCAGGACCAGTTCTGGGCGAGCCAGCCGCCCACGGTCGGCCCGAAGATCGGGCCCATCATGATCCCGATCCCCCACACGGCCATCGCCGTCCCGCGCTGCGCGAGCGGGAAGATCTCCCACATGATCGCCTGCGACATCGGGATGATCGGCCCGCCGCCGAGCCCCTGCAGCACGCGCGCGAGGACGAGGAACTCGAGGTTGGGCGCGATGCCGGAGAGGAACGAGCTGACCGTGAAGACCACCGTGCAGATCACGAAGAAGCGCGTGCGCCCGAAGACGCTGGTGAGCCAGCCGGTCGCGGGGATGACGATCGCGTTCGCGGCGAGGTACGAGGTGAGGACCCACGCCACCTCCTCGACGCCGGCCGAGAGCGCGCCCTGCATGTGGGGCAGCGCGACGTTCGTCACGCTGGTGTCGAGGATCTGCGTGACGGTCACCAGCATGACCGAGAAGGTGATCGCCCACTTGCGGGCGGCGGAGATCGGGACGTCGTCGCTCACCGCACGCGGATCGTGACGACCGCCGACATGCCGGCCCGGAGCGTGACCGGGTTGCCGAGGTCCCGCACGTCGAGCCGGAGCTTGACCGGCACGCGCTGGACGACCTTGACCCAGTTCCCGGTCGCGTTCTCCGGGGGCAGCAGCGAGAAGCGGGCGCCCGTCCCCGCGCTGAGCGAGTCGACGACGCCGGGGAAGCGCCGGCCGGGGAAGCCGTCCACCCGCACCTCCGCCGCCATCCCCGGCCGGAGGCGGGCGAGCTGCGTCTCCTTGAAGTTCGCGACGACCCACACGTCCTGCAGCGGCACGAGGGCCAGGAGGGGCTGGCCCACCTGGACCACCTGCCCCACCTCGACGCTCCGCTTGGAGACGACGCCGTCGAGCGGCGCGCGCACCTCGGTGTGGGCGAGCTGGAGCTCGGCGTACGCCAGGTCCGCGCGCGTCTCGCGCAGGCGGGCCTCGGCGCGGCTCGCCTCCGCCTCCTTGATCGCGACCTGGCGCTCCTGGCTCGCGGAGCGCGCGAGCGCCGCGCGCGCCTCCGCGACGCGCTGGCGAGCCTCCTCGACCGCGTGCCCGCGCGACACCACCTCGGCCTCGGCCTGCTGGATCTCGCGCTCGGTCTGCCCGAGCCGCCGGCGCATCGCGTCCTCGGCGGCCGCCGCGGTCTCGAACGTGGCCTCCGCCTGGTCGAAGTCGCGCCGCGCCACCAGGCCGCCGCGCAGCAGCGTCCGGACGCGCGCGAGCTCGCGGGCCGCCTGCCGGTGCGTCGCCCCGGCGCCCGCGAGGTCGGCGCGCATCGCCGCGCTCGCCGCGCGCCGGGCCTCGAGCCGGGCCCGCGCCTCCTCCACCGCGGACTCGCCCGAGCGCACGGCGACCAGCGCGGCCTCGACGCCCGCGCGCGCCTGCGCGGTCTGCGCCAGCGTGGTGTCGCGCGTCAGCGGCACGTCGGCACGCGCCGCGCGGAGGTTCGCCTCGGCCGTCGCCACGGCGGCGCGGCCCTGCTCCACCTTGGCCTGGAAGTCCCGGGGGTCCACGCGGAGCAGCAGGTCGCCCTGCCTGACGGCCTGGTTGTCGCCGACGCGGAGCTCGACGACGTGGCCGCCGACCTTGGCGCTGACGGGCGAGATCGTGCCCTCGACGTACGCGTCGTCGGTCCAGACGAAGGTGACCGCGTAGTACCAGACCCAGCCGCCGTAGGCGAGCGCCCCGAGGCCGACCAGCACGCCGAGCACCGCGAACAGCCGGGCTCTCATGGCGTCATCTTACTTCGAGTAGAGCCGCAGCACCCCGTAGGCGAGCGTCGCCACGACGATCGCCGCGCCGAGCAGTGTCAGGGCGACCTCCTGCAGCCGGGTCACGTGCGGCTCACCTCGCGGGCCCGCGGGGCCTCGACCGGCGCGGAGGCCGGGCGCAGCCGCTGCAGCAGGAGCCCGAGCGCGAGGAGGCCGAACCCGACCACGTCCGTCGTGAGACCCGGGTCGATCAGGAGCAGCGCGGCCGCGATGAACAACCCGCGCTCGAGCCACGTCGCCGGCCGCAGGAACTGCCCCTCGAGCCCCGCGGCCAGCGCGATGACGCCGAGCGTGCCGGTCACGATCACGGTGAGCACCTCGCCCCAGGTGCCCTGGAAGAGCAGCGCGGGCGAGTACACGAAGAAGTAGGGGACGATGAACCCCGCCGCGGCGAACTTCATCGCCTGCACGCCGGAGCCCCAGAGGCCCGCCTTCCCGATCGAGGCCGCGGCGTAGACCGCGAGCGCGACCGGCGGCGTCACCGCCGAGAGGCACGAGAAGTAGAAGGCGAACATGTGCGCCGCGATCGGCGGCACGCCGAGCTTGATGATCGCCGGGATCAGGAGCGCCGCCTGCATGATGTACGCGGGCGTCGTCGGCATGCCCATGCCCAGGATGATCCCCGCGAGCATCGTGATGAGCAGGGCGAGGACCAGGTGGCCGGCGGCGACCTCGATGAGAAAGCTCGTGAACCGGAGCGCGAGGCCGGTCTGGAGCACGATGCCGATCACGATGCCGGCGGACGCGCACGCCATCGCGACGGGCACCGTGTGCTCGGCGCCCTCGCGCAGGGCCTCCAGGCACGGGCGCCAGCGGAGGCCCGTCTCGCGCCGGAGCCACGACACGGGGATCACCAGCGCCGCGACGACGATCGCGGCGTAGGTGGCGGTGAAGCCCTGCAGCAGGAGCGCGAGCAGGATGACGACCGGCAGGAACAGGTGGCCCTGGCGCCAGACGATGTGCCCGAGCACCGGCAGCTCGTTCCGGGGGATGCCGCGGAGGCCCGACCGCATCGCGTTGAAGTGGATCGCCGCGAACAGCGCCCCGTAGTAGAAGACCGCGGGGATCACCGCCGCGATCATCACGCTCGTGTACGAGACGCCGAGGAACTCGGCCATCACGAACGCGGCGGCGCCCATGATCGGCGGCATGATCTGGCCGCCGGTCGAGGCCACGGCCTCGATCGCGGCGGCGGCCTCCGGCTTGAAGCCGGTGCGCTTCATCATCGGGATCGTGAGCCAGCCGTCCACCATGACGTTCGCGACCGCCGAGCCCGAGATGGTCCCGAACATGCTGGAGGACACCACCGCGACCTTGCCGGGTCCGCCGCGCGCGCCGCCGGCGATCGCGTTGGCGAAGTTCATGAAGAACTGGCCGGCGCCCGACTTCTCGAGGAACGCGCCGAAGATGATGAAGAGGATGACGTACGTGCCGGCGACGCCGAGGGGGACGCCGAAGACCCCCTCGGTCGTGAAGTAGGTCTGGTCGATCGTGATCTCGAGCGTGAGCCCCCGGTGGTACAGGACGCCCGGCATCCAGGGCCCCGCGAGCCCGTACACGAGGAAGCCCGCCGCGACGATCGGCAGCGAGACGCCGATGGTCCGGCGGGTCGCCTCGAGCACGAGCAGGATCGCGACGACGCCGACGACCTTGTCCGACGTCGCGAGCGGGTGCGCGGTGGGGAAGCGGTTCACCACGTAATCGTAGTAGACGAACAGGTACCCGACGCAGCCGAGCGAGAGCCCCGCCAGCCCGAGGTCGCTCCAGGGGATCCGGTCGGGCGTCGCGCCGGCCCTCCGCGGGTAGAGGAAGAACGAGAGCGCCAGGCTGAAGGCGAGCGTGACGTAGAGCAGCGCCTGCTGGTCGGGGGCGTACCACGTCAGGCGCGCGTAGACGTGGTAGACGGCCATCGCGACCGCCACCACGCCCACGACCTTCGCCGGGTAGCCGGAGAGCTTGCGCACCGCGCCGGGGCTATTTCAGCGCGCCGATTTCTTTG
>MGCF01000146.1:28059-30385 GCA_001788495.1 Candidatus Rokubacteria bacterium RIFCSPLOWO2_02_FULL_73_56 | reverse complement strand
GGCTGTCGCCCGCCCGCGCCTGCGGCGCCTGACGGCGTCGTCGCGTTGCGCGGCGCGGGCCCCGGGCTGTCGCCCGCTCATTGAAGGCGCGGGCCCCGGGCTGTCGCCCGCCCGCGCCGGCGGCAGTTGCGATGCGTTGCGGTGAGTCACCCGGGCGCCGGAGGGATCCGGCGCCCGTTGTCATTCGCCCGCCGGGTGCCGGGGGAATGAGCAGCGGCTCCCGGAGTTGCCCGCGGCGTAGGCAACGCGTTCGACGCCCCAGGCCGCAACCGCGCGAATTTCCAGGCGCGTGCTCTGGCATCGGGCTTGCCAAGCAACCGGGGGTATGGACACTCCCCGCTGGCGCGTCGCGATCGTGGACGATCACGAGCGCTCGCGGGCCGCGCTCCGCGGGGCGATCTGGTCGGCCGGCGGCGAGGTGGTCGGCGAGGCCCTGCGCTGCGCCGACGCCGTCGCGCTGATCCGGCGCGCGGCGCCCGACGTGGCGGTCTTCGCCGTCGGCCTGCCCGACGGCGACGGCGTGGACGCCGCCGCCCACGCGATCGCGACGGCCGGCTGCCCCGTCGTCCTCTTCACGAGCCACACCGACGAGGCGCTCGTGGAGCGGGCCCGGGCCGCGGGCGTGATGGCGTACCTGCTCAAGCCGCTCCGGCCGGCCGAGCTGGCGCCGGCTCTCGACCTCGCGATCGCGCGCTTCACCGAGACCCGCCAGCTCCGCCGGACGCTCGAGGACCGCAAGACCATCGAGCGCGCCAAGGGGGCGCTGATGACGCGCCTCGGGCTCACCGAGGACGAGGCGTTCCGCCGCCTCCGCCGGGCGGCAATGGACAGCCGCCGGCCGATGGTGGAGATCGCCAAGGCCGTGCTCACGTCCGACCCCGTGACCCGCACGCTCACCAACCCGGACAACGACGTCCCGATGCCGCGCGGCAGCGCTGCCGCCAACCACCGGACCGAACGCTGAAAGGAGACGTCATGTCCACGTTCTCACGACGCGATTTCCTCAAGGGAACGCTGGCGGTCGGCGCAGGCCTCGCGGCCGGCACGGGCGCCCCGAGCATCCTCACGGCGCAGACGAAGACCCCGGTGAAGGTCGGCGTCCTGCACTCGCTCTCCGGGACGATGGCGATCAGCGAGGTGTCGCTCCGCGACGTCGTGCTGATGGCGGTCGAGGAGATCAACGCCAAGGGCGGCGTGCTCGGGCGCAAGATCCAGCCCGTCGTCGTCGACCCGGCGTCCAACTGGGACCTCTTCGCCGAGAAGGCCAAGCAGCTCCTGCTCCAGGAGAAGGTGGCCGTGACCTTCGGCTGCTGGACCTCGGTGAGCCGCAAGTCCGTGCTGCCGGTCTTCGAGAACAACAACGGCCTGCTCTTCTACCCCGTCCAGTACGAGGGCGAGGAATGCTCGCGCAACGTGTTCTACACGGGCGCGACGCCGAACCAGCAGCTCATCCCGGCCGCGGAGTACCTGATGTCCAGAGAGGGCGGCGGGTACAAGAAGTTCTACCTGCTCGGGACCGACTACGTGTTCCCGCGGACGGCGAACAAGATCCTGCGCGCGTTCCTGCGCGCGAAGGGGATCCCGGAGGACAGCATCGCCGAGGAGTACACGCCGTTCAACCACCAGGACTACCAGACGATCGTCGGCAAGATCAAGCGCTTCGCCGCGGGCGGCAACGCGGCCGTGCTGTCCACGATCAACGGCGACAGCAACGTGCCCTTCTACAAGGAGTTCGCGAACCAGGGGCTCCGCTCCGAGAACGCCCCGATCATGGCGTTCAGCGTCGCGGAGGACGAGCTGCGCGGCATGGACACGCGCGCGCTCGTCGGCCACCTGGCGGCGTGGAACTACTACCAGTCGGTGGACGCGCCGCAGAACAAGAAGTTCGTGCAGGCGTTCAAGGCCTACGCGAAGAAGAGCAACCTGCCGGGCGGCGACAAGCGCGTCACCGACGACCCGATGGAGGCCGCGTACTTCGGCGTCCACATCTGGAAGCAGGCCGTCGAGAAGGCCAGGAGCGTCGAGGTGGACGCGGTGCGGAAGGCCGTCTACGGCCAGGAGTTCCTGGCCCCCGGCGGCAAGATCAAGATGCACGAGAACAACCACCACGCCTGGAAGCCCGTGCTGATCGGCGAGATCCTCAGGGACGGCCAGTTCAAGGTCGTCTCGCGCACGAAGGGGCTGGTGGAGCCGGAGCCGTGGAGCAAGTACACGAGCCCGGACAAGGGGTGCGACTGGGTGCAGCACAAGGGGACGTACCAGAAGAAGGCGTGATGCCGAGACTCGTCTTCGCGGTTGCGCTGCTCGCGTGGCTCGCCGCAGGAGC
>MGCF01000146.1:8431-28024 GCA_001788495.1 Candidatus Rokubacteria bacterium RIFCSPLOWO2_02_FULL_73_56 | reverse complement strand
GCCCCCGCCGCGCCCCCGGCCGCGGCGCTCGCGCGGGCGCTCGCGGAGCTCGCCGGGGAGGACCCCGCCAGGCGCGAGGCCGCGGTCGCGCGCCTCGGCGAGACGCGCGACCCGAAATGGCTGGCGTTCCTCGCGGCGCTCCGCGAGGGCGGCGTCTACGCCCGCACGCGCGGCGGCACGCTCGAGCTCGTCGTCGGCGGGGCGAAGGCCGCGCGCGGGGATCAGGAGGTCATCGAGATCCAGAGCGCCTACGACCGCGCGCCCCTCGGGACCGTGCCGCTCGCCGGCCTCACGGAGGTGCCGGCGGACCGGCGGCTCCGGCTCGCCATCAAGCCGTTCCTCGACGCGGACGAGACGCGCGCGCAGCTCGCGAACCCGGACCCCGCCGTGCGCCGCGGCGCCGCGGTCAAGCTCGGCAACCAGGCCGACGCCGGCGCGGCCGCGGTGGTCGAGGAGGCGCTCGCGAAGGAGCCGGACCGCTGGGCGCGCCGGGCCCTCACGGAAGCCCTCGCGCTGATCCGGCTGGCCCACGGCGCGCCCGAGGCCCGGGCGGCCGCGGCCGCGACGCTCGGCGCGATCCACTCGATGAACGGGCTGCCCGCCCTGGGGCGCCTCGCCGGCGACGCCTCGGCGTCCCCGGCGGAGCGCGAGGCGGCGACACTCGCCATCCGCCGCATCGAGCGCTGGGCGCTGCTCGCGACGGCGGTGGAGACCCTGTTCCAGGGCGCCTCGCTCGCCTCGATCCTGCTGCTGATGGCGCTCGGCCTGGCGATCGTGTTCGGCCTCATGGGCGTGATCAACATGGCGCACGGCGAGCTGATGGCGCTCGGCGCCTACGCGACGTTCGTCGTCCAGAACTGGTTCCGGGCCCAGTGGCCCGAGCGCTTCGACGCGTACTTCCTCGTCGCGCTGCCCATCGCGTTCCTGGTGGCCGCGGCGGTCGGGTTGCTCCTCGAGCGCGGCGTGATCCGGTTCCTCTACGGGCGGCCGCTCGAGACGCTGCTCCTGACGTGGGGCGCCTCGCTCATCATCCAGCAGGGGCTGCGGCTGTGGTTCGGCGCGGCCAACGTGGACGTCAGCGCCCCGAGCTGGCTCTCGGGCGGCGTGCCGGTGATGGCCAGCGTCACGTTCCCCTACAACCGGGTGTTCATCATCGCCCTGGCCACCGTATCGGTCGCGGCGACCTACGGGCTGCTCTTCCGGACGGGCGCGGGCCTCCGCATCCGGGCCGTGACCCAGAACCGCGCCATGAGCTCGTGCCTCGGCGTGCGCGCCGGGGTGGTGGACGCGACCACGTTCGCCTTCGGCGCCGGGCTCGCGGGGCTCGCCGGGTGCGCGCTCACGCAGATCGGCAACGTGGGGCCGTCGCTCGGCCAGAACTACATCGTCGACTCCTTCATGGTCGTCGTGACCGGCGGCGTGGGCAAGCTCGCCGGGACGATCCTGGCGGCGGCGGGCCTGGGCGGGCTGACGAAGGGCATCGAGCCGGCGCTGGGCGCGGTGTTCGGCAAGGTCGCGATCCTCGTCGGCGTCATCCTGTTCCTCCAGCGGCGGCCGGCGGGCCTGTTCGCGACGCGGGGGCGCGATGCCGAGGCGTGAGGCGGTCCTCGTCGCGGCGGCCGCGGTCGTCCTCGCGGTGGTGCTCCCGCTCCTGAACCTGCTGCCCGCCGGCTCGCCGCTCGCGGTCTCGAACTTCACGCTCAACCTCTTCGGCAAGTTCCTGGCGTACGCGATCCTGGCGCTCGGGCTCGACCTCCTGTGGGGCTACGCGGGCGTCCTCTCGCTCGGGCACGGCCTCTTCTTCGGCCTCGGCGCCTACGCGATGGGGATGCACCTGATGCTCGAGATCGGCGCCCAGGGCGTCTACCAGAGCGCGCTCCCCGACTTCATGGTCTGGAACCGGGTGACCGCGCTGCCCCTGTTCTGGCGCCCCTTCGAGAGCGGCGCCTTCACGCTGCTCGCGATCGTGCTCGTCCCGGCGCTCTGCGGCCTCGCGTTCGGCTACCTCGCGTTCCGGAGCCGGATCCGCGGCGTGTACTTCGCGATCATCACGCAGGCGCTCGCGCTCAGCGCGTGGCTCGTGTTCAATCGCAACGAGATGAACCTCGGCGGCACCAACGGGCTCGCCGACTTCAAGACCATCTTTGGATTTTCGCTGCACCGGGCGTCCACCCAGCGGGGCCTCTACGTCGCCACCGCGCTCGCGCTCGTGGGGGCGTACCTCCTCTGCCGCTGGATCACGCTCACGCGGGCGGGGAAGGTGCTCGTCGCGATCCGCGACAGCGAGACGCGCGTGCTGTTCTCCGGCTACTCGCCCGCGGCCTACAAGCTCTTCGTCTTCGTGGTCTCCGCGGCGCTCGCGGGCGTCGCCGGCGCGCTCTACGCGCCGCAGGTCGGGATCATCACGCCGGCGAAGATCGGCGTGCTGCCGTCCATCGAGATGGTCGTCTGGGTGGCGGCGGGCGGCCGGGGCACGCTCTACGGCGCGGTGCTGGGCGCCCTTGGCGTCAACTGGGTCCAGAGCTGGCTCACCACGAGCTACCCGGACCTGTGGCTGCTCTTCCTCGGGGCGCTGTTCATGGGCGCCGTGCTGTTCTTTCCCGACGGCGCGGTCGGCGCGCTGGGCCGCCTCTGGGCGCGCGCGCGCCGGCTGGTCGCCGGACCGGGGCAGCGGGCGAGCCTCGACGCCCCGCTCCTGGTCCGGGCCCCCCACGGCTCGATCCGGCCCCAGGGCTCCGACAAGTGACCACCGCGACCAGCATCATCTACCTCGAAGACGTCACCGTGAACTACGACGGCTTCAAGGCGCTCCACCACCTGAACTTCTTCATGGACCGGCGCGAGCTGCGCGTGGTGATCGGGCCGAACGGCGCGGGCAAGACGACCCTGCTCGACGTCGTCTCCGGCCGCGTCAAGCCGGAGAGCGGCCGGGTGATCTTCGGCCACCACACCGACCTGCTCCCGCTGCCCGAGAACGCGATCGCCCAGCTCGGCGTCGGCCGCAAGTTCCAGACGCCGTCGGTGTTCGTGAACCTCACGGTGTGGGACAACGTCGAGCTCTCGCTCCGGCGGGCGAGCAAGGGCGTGTTCGCCGCGCTCCGGCAGCGCGACCTCGCGGACGAGCGGGCGCGGATCGCCGAGACGCTCGCGACGGTGGCGCTCGCCGACAAGGCCGGCGCCCCGGCGGGCGCGCTCTCGCACGGCGAGAAGCAGTGGCTCGAGATCGGGATGGTCATCGCCCAGGACCCGGAGCTCCTGCTGGTGGACGAGCCGGTCGCGGGCATGACCGACGACGAGACCGCGCGCACCGGGGCGCTGCTCGAGCGGATCGCCGCCGACCGCTCCGTGCTCGTCATCGAGCACGACATGGAGTTCGTGCGGCAGATCGCCCGGAAGGTGACCGTCCTCCACCAGGGCAGCGTGCTCTGCGAGGGGCCGGTCGAGCAAGTGCAGGGCGACCCGCGGGTGCTCGAGGTGTACCTGGGACGGCGGCGGGAGGCGGCCGATGCTGTCCGTTGAGGGGCTCGACGTCGCCTACGGCGAGTCGCAGGTGCTCTGGAGCGTGGACCTCGAGGTCGCGGCCGGCGAGCTCGTGTGCCTCATGGGGCGCAACGGCGTCGGCAAGACCACGCTGCTCAGGACCGCGATGGGACTCCTGCCGGCGCGGCGCGGTCGCGTCAGGTTCGACGGCGCCGACGTCACCGCGTGGCCGACCGACCGGCGGGTGCGCGCGGGCATCGGCTACGTCCCGCAGGGCCGCGAGATCTTCCCCCACCTCACGGTCGCCGAGAACCTCCGGATGGCGCTGCTCGGCTGCGGGCGCGCGCGCGGCATCGAGGAGCCGCTCGAGCTGTTCCCGGCGCTCCGGCCGCTGCTCGCGCGCAAGGGGGGCGTGCTCTCGGGCGGCGAGCAGCAGATGCTCGCGATCGGGCGGGCGCTCCTGACGCGGCCGAAGCTCCTGATGCTGGACGAGCCGACCGAGGGCATCCAGCCCTCGATCATCCTGGAGATCGAGGAGGCGCTCCGCCGCATCAAGCGCGAGCTGGGGCTGGCCGTCCTCCTGGTCGAGCAGTACCTCGACTTCGCCGAGCGGCTCGCCGACCGCTACGTGATCATGGCCAAGGGCGCGGTGGTCGCCGCCGGGGCGACCCGCGAGCTCCGACCCGAGATGGTGCGCCAGCACCTCGCCGTCTGAACCGGAGCCGCCGGGAGGTCCGACGATGCACCTGACGCCGAGGGAGCAGGAGAAGCTCCTGATCTTCACCGCCGCCGAGGTCGCGCGCCGCCGGCGCGCCCGCGGTCTCAAGCTCAACCATCCCGAGGCGCTCGCGCTGATCACGGCGGAGATCCTCGAGGGGATCCGTGACGGGCGCACGGTCTCCGAGCTGATGGAGTCCGGCCTCTCGATCCTCGGGCGTGCCGACGTGATGGAGGGCGTGCCCGAGATGCTCGACGAGATCCAGGTGGAGGGGACGTTCCCCGACGGCACCAAGCTCGTCACGGTCCACCGTCCGATCCGGTGAAGGGAGGGAGCGCGTGATTCCCGGCGAGTATCTCCTGGGCGAGGGCGACATCGTCGCCAACGCCGGACGCAGGACGGTCGAGCTCACGGTGACCAACACGGGGGACCGGCCCATCCAGGTCGGCTCGCACTTCCACTTCTTCGAGGTGAACCGCGCGCTCGGGTTCGACCGGGCCCTCGCGTTCGGCATGCGCCTGGACGTCCCCGCGGGGACGGCCGTCCGCTTCGAGCCGGGCGACGCCAAGCGCGTCACGCTCGTCGAGCTCGCCGGCGCCAAGCGCGTGTTCGGCCTGAACGCGCTGACCGACGGCGGCTCGCGCGAGCGGGCGCTGGCGCGGCTCGGCGAGTGGGAGCGCCGCCCATGAGCCTCCGGATCCCGCGCCGGCAGTACGCCGACCTCTACGGCCCGACGGTCGGGGACCGCGTGCGGCTCGCCGACACCGAGCTCCTGATCCGCATCGAGCGCGACCTGACCGTGCCGGGCGAGGAGGCGAAGTTCGGCGGCGGCAAGGTCCTCCGCGACGGCATGGGGCAGTCGGCCCGCGCGACGCGCGCCGACGGCGTGCTCGACACCGTGATCACGAACGCCGTGATCGTGGACCACTGGGGCATCGTGAAGGCCGACATCGGCATCCGCGACGGCCGCATCGCGGGCATCGGCAAGGCGGGCAATCCCGACCTCATGGCCGGCGTCACTGCCGGCATGGTGGTCGGCGCGGGGACCGAAGTCATCGCGGCCGAAGGCCGGATCGTCACGCCCGGCGGCCTCGACGCCCACATCCACTTCATCTGCCCGCAGCTCGTGACGGAAGCCATCAGCGCGGGCCTGACCACGATGGTCGGCGGCGGCACCGGGCCGGCGACCGGCACCAACGCCACCACGTGCACGCCCGGCGAGTGGAACCTGCACCGGATGCTCGAGGCCGCCGAGGCGTTTCCCGTGAACCTCGGCTTCCTCGGCAAGGGCAACGGCTCGGCGCCCGAACCTTTGCGCGAGCAGGTGCTCGCGGGCGCGATCGGGCTCAAGCTCCACGAGGACTGGGGGACCACGCCGGCCGCCATCGACACGGCGCTCGCGGTCGCCGACGAGCTCGACGTGCAGGTCGCGATCCACACCGACACGCTCAACGAGGCGGGCTTCGTCGAGGACTCGATCCGCGCGTTCAAGGGGCGGACGATCCACACCTACCACACCGAGGGCGCCGGCGGCGGCCACGCCCCCGACATCATCCGGGTGTGCGGCGAGCCGAACTGCCTGCCGTCGTCCACGAATCCGACGATGCCGTTCACCGTGAACACGATGGACGAGCACCTCGACATGCTGATGGTCTGCCACCACCTGAACCCGTCGATCCCGGAGGACCTCGCGTTCGCCGAGTCGCGCATCCGCGCCGAGACGATCGCGGCCGAGGACGTCCTGCACGACCTCGGCGCGATCAGCATGATGTCGTCGGACTCGCAGGCGATGGGGCGCGTCGGCGAGGTCGTGATCCGTACCTGGCAGACCGCCGACAAGATGAAGCGGCAGCGCGGCCCGCTCCCGGGCGAGGCGCCGGGCGACGACAACCGGCGCGTCAAGCGTTACGTGGCGAAGTACACGATCAACCCGGCGATCGCCCACGGCCTCGCCGAGCACGTGGGCTCCATCGAGGCCGGCAAGCTCGCGGACCTCGTGCTCTGGCGCCCGGCGTTCTTCGGCGTGAAGCCCGAGCTGGTGGTGAAGGGGGGCCTGATCGCCTGGGCCGCGATGGGCGACCCGAACGCGTCGATCCCGACGCCCCAGCCGGTGCTCTACCGGCCGATGTTCGGCGCGCTCGGCCGCGCGCGGAGCGCCACGGCCCTGACGTTCGTGTCGCGCGCCGCGCTCGAGCGCGGGGTGCCCCAGCAGCTCGGCCTCGCGCGGCGGGCGGTCGCCGTCTCCCGGTGCCGCGGGATCGGCAAGCGCGACATGATCCACAACGACGCGGTCCCGCACATCGACGTCGACCCGGAGACGTACGAGGTGCGGGCCGACGGCGAGCGCCTCACGTGCGAGCCTGCGCGGGTGCTGCCGATGGCGCAGCGGTATTTTCTGTTTTGATGGGGGGCCCCGACATGGCCCCCCATCCCCCCCGGGGTGCGCGGGCGGTGCGAGACTCGGACGCCGACGTGCCGGTGGTCACGGAGACGCACGTGCACGTGGGCGCGCGCGAGCTCCAGGGGCTCGAGCGCGACGCGCTCGTGCTCACGGCGGAGGAGCGCCGGTGGGGGCGGCGCCGGGTCACGACGCGCGCGGGCCGCCCGCTCGCACTGGCGCTCCCGACCGGCAGCGCGCTGACGCCCGGCGACGTCCTCCACGTCGGGCCCGGGTTCTACGTCGTGATCGAGGCCGCGTCCGAGCCGGTGCTGGCGGTCCTGCCGCGCTCGCGCGAGGAGGGGCTCCGCGTCGCGTTCGAGGTCGGCAACCGCCACTTCACGCTCGCGCTCGACGGCGAGCGCCTGCTCGTGGCCGACGACCCGGCCATGGAGCAGCTCCTCGGACGCCTCGGCATCGCCTTCGCGCGCACGCGGGCCGTGTTCGTGCCCGTCGGCGCGGGCCACCGCCATGGGCACTGACATCGACGTCGGGGGGAGCGGCGATCGCTCCCCCCGACACCCCCTAACGGGATCGCGCGTGCCGGATTCCCTCACGGCCGCCGAGCCGGCGCTGCTCGCGCTCCTGCAGCTCGCCGACGGGCTGTTCCCGGCGGGCGGCTTCGCCCACTCGTTCGGGCTCGAGACCTACGCCCAGGAGGGGCGCCTCGCCGACCGCGCCGGCCTCGAGGCGCTGGTGGCCGCGCACCTCGAGGGCGCGGCGGGGCCGTCCGACGCGGTGGCGGTCGCGCTGGCGTCGCGCCTCGCCCGGGACGGCGACGTCGCCGGCCTGACGGCGCTCGACGCGCGGCTCGACGCCATGAAGTGCGTCCCCGAGTTCCGGGCCGCGAGCCGGCAGATGGGCCGGCAGACGCTGCGCGCCACCGCGGGCCTCGGCGCCGACCCGGTCCTGGGTGAGCTCGCGCGCGGCGCGGACGACGGCCTCACGCCGGGCCACCACGCCGTCGCCTTCGGCGCGGCGGCCGGCCGCAGCGGGGCGGAGCCCGGGGCGGCGGCGGCGGCGTACCTGTACTCGACGGCCGCGCTCCTCGTCGGCGCCGGCCTGCGCCTCATCGCCCTCGGCCAGCTCGACGGCCAGCGCGTCCTCGCGGCGCAGCGCCCGCGGATCGCGCGGCTGGCCGCGGCCGCCGCGGCGGCGAGCGCGGACGACATGTGGAGCTTCACACCCGGGCTCGAGCTCGCGGGCCTCCGCCACGCGGCCCTCGACATGCGGCTGTTCCGGTCGTGACCACGACGACGATCCCGCGCCCGCTCAAGGTCGGCATCGGCGGCCCCGTCGGCTCGGGAAAGACGGCGCTGACGGAGGCGCTCTGCCTCCGGCTGCGCGACGCGCTCGACATGGCGGTCATCACCAACGACATCTACACGAAGGAGGACGCCGAGTTCCTGATCCGGCGCGGCGCCCTGCCGGCGGCGCGCGTGATCGGCGTCGAGACGGGCGGCTGCCCGCACACCGCGATTCGCGAGGACGCCTCGGTGAATCTTGAAGCCGTGCACGCCCTGCTGCGGGCGTTCCCGCGCCTCGAGCTGCTGCTGATCGAGAGCGGGGGCGATAATCTCGCGGCCACGTTCAGCCCCGAGCTGGTCGACGCGGCGATCTACGTGATCGACGTCGCCGAGGGCGAGAAGATCCCGCGCAAGGGCGGGCCGGGGATCACGCGCTCGGACCTGCTCGTGATCAACAAGATCGACCTGGCGCCTCACGTCGGCGCGGACCTCGCCGTGATGGCGCGCGACTCGCGGCGGATGCGCGGCGCCCGGCCCTTCGTCTTCACCAACCTCCGGACGGGCGAGGGGGTGGATGCGGTCCTCGCCTGGCTCCGCGACGATCTGCTCCTCGAGCCCGCGGGGCGTGAAGGCGGAGCCTCCCGCCCGCGCCCGCCCGCTGCGTGAGGACGTCGACCGATCCAGGCCTCGCCCGCGTCGGGCGCGACGGGGCGCTCCGGCTCGCGCTCGAGCGGCGCGGCGCCGGCACGGTGCTCGTGCGGTGCGGCTACACGCTGCCGCTGCAGGTGCTCGCGCCGGTCGCGCTCGACGACCCGGCGGCGGTCGTCTCGATCCTGAACCCGACCGGGGGCGTCCTCGGGGGTGACCGGCTCCGGATCGACGTCGAGGCTGGCCCGGCCGCCCACGCCGTGCTCACGACGCCCTCGGCGAATCGCGTGTACCGCGCGCCCGCGGCGCCGGCGACCCAGGCCGTGCGGCTCCGCCTGGGCGCGGGCGCGATCCTCGAGTGGGTCCCCGACCACACGATCCCGTATCCGGGCTCGGCCTTCCGCCAGGCGATCGACGCCGAGGTGGACGACGGCGCCGTGCTCGTGCTGGTCGACGCCTTCGCGGCGGGGCGGATCGCGCGCGGCGAGGCGTGGCGCTTCGCGCTGCTCGAGAGCGCCGTCAGCGTCCGCGACCGCGCGGGCCTCGTCCTGCACGACCGGTTCGTGCTCGGCGGGGGGCGCGCGGCGGCCGGGCCGGGATTCGCCGAGGGCCACGCCTACTTCGCGTCGGTCGTGGTGGTCGCCGACCGCGGCCTCGCGGCGTTCGCCGCGGCCGCGGGCCGCGTGCTCGCGGGCGTCGCCGGAGCCACGGGCGGCGTCGCGATGCTGCCGCGCCGGGGCGCGCTCGTCCGCTGCCTCGCCGCGGATGCGCCGGCGCTCGGCGCGGCGCTCGACGCGCTCTGGGCCGCCGCCCGGCGCGAGCTTGCCGGGCTGCCACCGCTCGCGCTCCGCAAGCCCTGAGCCGACGTCGGGGGGAGCGACCGCCGCTCCCCCCGACACCCCCCAACGCGATCGCGTGTGCCCGATTCCTTCACGCCCTCTGAGCCGGCCCCGACGAGGCGGTGGCGGAATCGCCACGTTTCCGCTAGACTCTCGCTCGGGTGTCATGTTCAACCTGATCCCGAAGGAAGTCCGGTTCTACGACTACTTCGAGCAGCAGTCCCGGAACCTCGTCAGGGCCGGCGCCCTGCTCCGCGAGCTCGTCTACGACTTCCCGGACGCCCGGGCCAAGGCCCACGCGATCAAGGAGGTCGAGCACCAGGGCGACCAGATCACGCACGAGATCGTCAAGCGCCTGAACACGACGTTCATCACGCCCATCGACCGCGAGGACATCCACGACCTCGCCACGCGCCTGGACGACGTGCTCGACTACATCGAGGCGGCCGCCGAGCGGCTCGTGGTCTATCGCATCAAGGAGCCGACCTCGGCGTGCCGGGCGATGGCCGACGTCATCGTGCAGATCATCGCGGCGACGGACCGGTGTATCCACTGCCTGCGCGCGATGGACCCGGGCTTCCACGAGCACGCGGTCGAGGTGAACCGCCTCGAGAACAGCGCGGACACGCTCCTCCGGGAGAGCCTCGCCGCGCTGTTCGACGAGGGCGGCGACCCGATCGACGTGATCAAGTGGAAGGAGATCTACGAGACGCTGGAGACCGTCACCGACCGCTGCGAGGACGTCGCGAACGTGATCGAGGGGATCATTCTCAAGATGGCCTGAGCGTGCTCACCGCCCTCGTCTTCATCATCCTCGTCGCGCTCGTCTTCGACTTCATCAACGGCTTCCACGACGCCGCCAACTCGATCGCCACCGTCGTCTCGACCCGCGTGCTCACGCCGCTCCAGGCGGTCGCCTGGGCCGCGTTCTTCAACTTCGTCGCCGCCTTCGGCTTCGGCGTCCACGTGGCGACGACCGTGGGCAAGGGCGTGGTGGACGCGAACGTCGTCGACCAGTGGGTGATCCTCGCCGGGCTCCTCGGCGCGATCGCGTGGGACCTGATCACGTGGTACTGGGGGCTGCCGACCAGCTCCTCGCACGCGCTCATCGGCGGCTTCGTCGGCGCCGCGCTGGTCAAGGCGGGCCCCGCCTCGCTCGTCGCGAGCGGGCTCGTCAAGATCGGCGTGTTCATGATCCTGGCGCCGCTCATCGGGCTCAGCGTCGGCTTCGGGATGATGCTGCTCACGCTCCGGACGTTCCGGCGCGAGACGCCGGGGCGCGTGGACAAGATCTTCCGCCGCGGGCAGCTCCTCTCGGCCGCGGCCTACAGCCTCGGCCACGGCACGAACGACGCCCAGAAGACGATGGGGATCATCGCGATCCTGCTCTTCTCGACGGGGCACCTGGGCCCGGAGTTCTACGTGCCGTTCTGGGTGGTGCTGGCGGCGCACGCGGCGATCGGCCTCGGCACGCTGTCCGGCGGCTGGCGGATCGTCAAGACCATGGGGATGCGGATCACGAAGCTCCGCCCGATCGGCGGCTTCTGCGCCGAGACGGCCGGGGCGCTGACGCTGATCGGCACCGCGATCGGCGGCATCCCGGTGAGCACGACCCACACGATCAGCGGCTCGATCATGGGCGTCGGCGCGGTGCAGCGCTTCTCCGCCGTGCGCTGGGGTGTGGCGGGCCGCATCGTCTGGGCGTGGATCTTCACGGTCCCGGCCTCGGCGCTGGTCGCGGCGGCCGCCTGGCTCCTGATCCGCGTCCTCGTGGCCTGAGCGCGTCAGAAGTCGGTGTCGGGCGCCCCGGCCTGCGCCGCCGCACCCATCCGCTGCTGGCGCCGGTGCTGCCAGAGCGCCAGCCCGACCGACGCGACCGAGGCCAGGAGCATCCCGCCCGAGAGCGGACGCGTCAGGAACAGCCACGGGTCCGCGTCGGTCATGAGCGCGCGCACCAGGTTCACCTCGATCTGGTCGCCGAGGATGACGCCGAGGATCAGCGGCGCGAGCGGGAAGCGGAACTTCACCAGCAGGTAGCCCAGCACGCCGAAGATCAGCAGCACGTAGACGTTCTCGATGATGTTGTTCAGCGCGTAAGCGCCCACGGTGCAGAGCACGAGCACGACCGGGATCAGCACCGACTTCGGCACCTGCACGACTCTCAGATAGAAGCGCGCGCCGAGCCACTGGAGCACGAGCATCACCGGGTGCGCCACGAGGTAGGCGGCGAAGATGCCGTAGGCGACGCGCGGCTCCTGGCTGATGAAGAGCGGCCCGGGCTGGATCCCGTGGATGATCATGGCGCCGAGCATCACCGCGGTCACCGCGTCGCCCGGGATGCCGAAGGCCATGATCGTGACGAGCGAGCCCCCGACGTTGGCGTTGTTCGACGACTCCGAGGCGATGACGCCCTCGGGGATCCCCGTGCCGAACTTCTCCGGGCGCTTCGAGAACTTCTTGGCCTGATCGTAGGCCATGACGTTGGCGGCGCTGCCGCCGATCGCGGGCAGGACGCCGATCCACACGCCGATGAGCGTGGACCAGAGCAGGAGGAACGGCCGGCTCAGGATCTCCCGGATCACGGACAGGTGCGAGACGGCGAGGCTCGGCGCCTCGACGCGCGGCGGTGCCACGTTCCCGCCCATCCTCTCGAGGTCGGTCATGATCTGCGCGAACGCGAAGATCCCGATCAGGACCGGCAGGAACTGGAAGCCCGACCTGAGGAATTCGGTGCCGAGCGTCAGGCGCGGCACGGCCATGATCGGGTCCGAGCCGATCACGGTCACGATGAGCCCGATCGCGCCGGAGAGGAGCCCCTTGAGGAGCGAGGCCTCGGTGAGGCCGGCGACCATCGAGAGGGCGAAGATGAACAGCGAGAAGTACTCCCAGGGGCCGAACTCGAGCGCGAACGCGGCGAGGGGGCCGGTGGCGCCGATCAGGAAGGCGGCGCCGAGCAGGCCGCCGAACACGGAGGCCCAGGTGCCGAGCCACACGGCGCGCCCCGGCTCGCCCTTGCGCGCCATCGGGAAGCCGTCGAAGGTCGTCGCGATCGCCGAGGGCGTCCCCGGGATGCCGAGCAGGCACGCGGTGACGAGCCCGCCCGCCGAGCCGCCGACGTAGACGCCGGTCATCGCCGCGAGCCCCTGGAGGGGATCGAGGGCGAAGGTGAAGGGGAGCACGAGGATGATCGTCATCGTGATCGTCACGCCGGGGAGGGAGCCGCCGATCATCCCCGCGAGCGTGCCGATCGAGAGCGGCAGCAGGTACGCGGGGCGGACGATCTCGGCCAGGCTCGCGAGGAGGTAGCCGAACACCGCTCAGAACCCCGTGAGGCGGCCGCGCGGCAGCAGCACCGAGAGGTAGACCTCGAAGACGTAGTACGTCACCAGCGTCGTCGCGAGGGCGACCGACAGGCCGCGCGCCCAGCGCAGGCGCGGCCACTCGAGGGCCGTCTGGAGGCCGGCGACGAAGAGGAAGGTCGCCACGCGGTAGCCGAGCCAGGGGAGGAGGAAGACGTACGCGCCGAAGATCACGAACGCGAGGAGGACGAGGCGGTAGCGCACCGGCGGCACGGCGGGGCGCCGCCGGCGGGCGAGGTCCGTCACGACGAGCGCGAGGCTCAGGACGGCCGTGACCACGAACAGGATGCGCGGGTAGAACGCCGGCCCGATGGGCACGAGCGCGGGCTTGGGCATCCCCCGCGTGAGCGCGAGGAGCCCGAGCGACGCGACCAGGCAGACGAGCCCGGCGATGCCGTCCCGGCTGATCACCGCCGCCCGGATCCCGTCAGCGCTTGAGCAGCCCGAGGTCGCGCGCGAGGTCGTGGTTGAGCTGGTCGTTGCGCTTCAGGAACTCGGCGTACGCCTTGCGGTCCAGGAAGCGCACGGCCGTGCCCTGCTTGGCCATGTCCTCGGCGAACTTGGGCTCGGCGGTCGCCTTGGCGCACGCGGTCTCGAGCTTCGCGACGGCGTCGGCCGGTGTGCCCTTCGGCACCACGAGCCCGCGGGTGACCGCGTAGACGACGTCCACGCCGAGCTCCTTGAGCGTCGGCACGCTCGGCGCCTGCGGCAGCCGCTTCTCGGTCGCGATCGCGATGAACTTGAGCTGGCCGGCGTCGACCTTGCCCTTCTGCGTCAGGTTCGAGTCGGTGAGGTCGATGTGGCCGCCGAGGATCGCGTTCATGCGCGGCGCGAGGCCCTCGTAGGAGACGTACTTGAGCTTGATCCCGGCCGACTTCTCGATCAGCGCCGGGAAGAAGTGGCTGGTCGAGCCGAGCGTGGCGCCGACCGTGATCTGGCCCGGGCGCGCCTTGGCGTCGCCGAGGAGCTCCTGCCAGGAGGTCCACTTGGTCTTCGGGCTCGCGGTGAGCACGGACGGCGTGGCCGACACCGTGCACACGGGCTCGAAGTCCTTGTACGAGACGTCCGAGACGCCCGTGTAGTACGTCGAGTGGATGTAGTCGTGGGTGGCGTAGACGGTGTAGCCGTCGGGCGGCGAGTTCTTCGCCTCGCGCGCGCCGACCGTGCCCGAGGCCCCGGTGACGTTGGCGATGACGATGGTCGCGCCGAGGTGCTTCTGGAGCTGCGGCCCGAACGGACGGAAGATCGCGTCGGTGTCGCCGCCGGCGGCCCACGGCACGATCAGCTTGACCGGGCGGTCGGGATACGCGGCGAGGCCCGCGGAGGCGGCGACGAGCACGACGACGACGAGGGCGAGCGCGACGAGCGGTAGACCGAAGCGGCGCATCGGAGTCTCCTTTCTCGCGTGGCAACCGGCCGATGATAGCACGCGCCGCCGGGCACGGGTCTCACGGCGCCCCGTGCCCGGCGGCGCCCGTGGACCGCCACGCCGTGGCGCGCCCGGCGAGGCTTGACATATCAAAAAGTCTTGATGTATGCTCCGCCCATGACGACGACGCCCGCCCGGAGCCTCGGGCGCATGGCCGGGCTCTTCCGCGCGCTCGCCGACGAGACGCGGCTCGGCATTCTCGTGCGGCTGCGCGACGGCGAGCAGTGCGTCTGCGACCTCGCCGACGCGCTCGATGCGGGGCAGTCGCGCCTGTCGTTCCACCTGAAGACGCTCAAGGACGCGGGCCTGCTCCGCGACCGGCGGCAGGGGCGATGGGTGTACTACGCGCTCGACCGGGAGGCGGTGGCGGAGGCGCTCGACGCGCTCGAGGCGCTCGGCGGGTCTGCCCGCGGGTTCCGGCTGGCGGCGGCGCGACGCGGCGACTGAATTTTTTTGCCCGCACGCATCAAGAGTTCTTGATGCGCGGGCGAGGGAGGACGAGCATGGCGGACGACATCAAGGCGATCGTGAAGGACCGGTACGGCAAGGCGGCGCTCCGGGTCGTGAGCGGCGGCGGCTCGTGCTGCGGGGGCGCTTCCTCGCGGGGCGAGGCGGACCCGATCACCTCGAACCTCTACGGCACCGGCGAGACCGCGGAGCTGCCCGCGGAGGCGGTCGCGGCCTCGCTCGGCTGCGGCAATCCGACCGCGCTCGCCGAGCTCCGGCCCGGCGAGACCGTGCTCGACCTCGGCTCGGGCGGCGGGATCGACGTCCTGCTGTCCGCGCGGCGCGTGGGCCCGGCGGGCAAGGCGTACGGGCTCGACATGACGGACGAGATGCTCGCGCTCGCGCGCGAGAACCAGCGGAAGGCCGGCGTCGCGAACGTCGAGTTCGTCAAGGGCGAGATCGAGGCGATCCCGCTGCCCGAGGCCTCGGTGGACGTGATCATCTCCAACTGCGTCATCAACCTCTCCGCCGACAAGGACCGGGTACTGGCCGAGGCGTTCCGCGTGCTCAAGCCGGGCGGGCGCTTCGCGGTATCCGACGTGGTCGTGCGCGGCGAGGTCCCGACGGCCATCCGCCGGAGCATCGAGCTCTGGATCGGCTGTGTCGCGGGCGCGCTCGAGGAGCAGGAGTACCGCGACAAGCTCGCGAAGGCCGGCTTCGAGGCGATCGACGTCGAGCCGACGCGCATCTACCGCGCGGCGGACGCCCGCGATTTCCTCGTGGGCGCCGGCCTCGACCCCGACACGGTCGCGCCCGCGCTGGACGGCAAGTTCATGAGCGCCTTCGTGCGCGCGCGCAAGCCCGTGGCGTGAGTCTCAGGCGCCTCGAGGTGAGCCGGGTCAGGTCCGGGTCTACTTCAACTCCGCGCTGGCCTACGGGCTCGCCTGGGTCTTCCGCGTGCCGCACGCGGTCGCCGCGCCCGGCGCCCTGATCGGCGCCAGCAACTTTTTCGAGCTGGCGGTGGCGACGGCGATCTCGCTCTTCGGCCTCGGCTCCGGCGCGACGCTGGCCACCGTGGTCGGGGTCCTGGTCGAGGTGCCGGTGATGCTGTCGGTCTGCTCGGCCTGCAACCGGACGCGCCACTGGTTCCGGCCGGCACGCGGCGCCACGGCGCCGGGCGCCGGCCGCTGAGCGCCGCCTACCTCGTCCTCTTCGCGGTGAACGTCGTGTACGCCACGTCCTACGTGGCCACGCGCGTGACGCTCGCCGCGGTGCCGTCCGCCACGCTCGCCTTCCTGCGCCTGGCGCTCGGGGCGCTGATCCTGGTGCCGCTCACGTGGCGCGGCGCGCCCGGCGCGCTCTCCGCCGCCGACCGCCGCCGCATCGCCTGGATGGGCGTGCTCGGCTTCGCGGCCGCGTTCGCGCTCGCCCACTGGGGCCTCGCGCGCTCGACGGCGACGAACGCCGCCCTGCTGATCGTCGTCGAGCCCGCCGCCGTCATCCTGCTGAGCCCCCTCGTCCTCGGCGAGCGGCTCACGCGGCGCGAGGGCGCGGGGGCGGCGGCGGCCGTCGCGGGCGCGGTGCTGGTCGTCGCCGACGGCGTCCCGGCCCTGACGGGGACCGTCGCGCCGCACTGGCGCGGCGACCTGCTGCTCGTCCTCTCCGGCCTGGCGTACGCCTCGTACTCGCTGCTCGGGCGCAGCGTGCTCGACCGTCACGCGGCGGCGCTCGTTACCGCCCGCTCGGTGCTCTGGGGCCTCGTGGGGCTCGCGCCGCTCGCCGGCGCCGAGTGGCTCCGCGGCGAGCGGCCGGTGTGGACCGGCGCGGCGGTCGCCGGGACGCTCTACCTGGCGGTCGTCATCACCGCGCTCGGGTATCTCGCGTGGAACTGGGCGCTGCGCCACGTGGCGGCGCCGCGCGCGGCGCTCTTCCTGTGCGTCCAGCCGGTCGGCGGCGCGCTGCTCGGCGCGGGGTTGCTCGGCGAGCCGCTCGGCCCCCTCACGCTGGCCGGCGGCGCGGCGCTCGTCGCGGGGCTCGCCATCGCGTTCGGCGGGCGCGCGCGCTGACGGTATACTCGGAGACGTGGCCGAACGTCGCTACCAGCTCCAGAACGAGCGCGCCAACGAGCTGCTCGGCGCGCTGCTCGACGCCGCCGCGATCGCACCGGAGCAGCGCGCCTACTACCAGCAGCTCCTCACGACCGTGCTCAAGCTCAGCGAGGACGGCGCCTCGCCCGGCGACCTCAAGATCACCAACACGGCGCTGAAGGAGCTGCGGTACGCCTACAAGGTCTTCGCGCCGTACCGGGACACGCGCAAAGTCACCGTCTTCGGCTCGTCGCGGACGACGCCGGAGGCGCCGGAGGCCGAGGCGGCGCGGCGGTTCGGGCGCCTGATGGTCGAGCACGGCTGGATGGTCGTCACCGGCGCGGGCGGCGGCATCATGGGCGCCACGCAGCAGGGCGCCGGGCGCGAGCAGAGCTTCGGGCTCAACATCCGGCTGCCGTTCGAGCAGGAGGCGAACCCCTGGATCGCCGACGACCCGAAGCTGATCACGTTCAAGTACTTCTTCACGCGCAAGCTGTTCCTCGTGAAGGAGGCGAGTGCGGTCGCGCTCTTCCCGGGCGGCTTCGGGACGATGGACGAGACGTTCGAGCTGCTCACGCTCATGCAGACGGGCAAGGCGGCGATCGTCCCGGTCGTGCTCCTCGAGGCAGCGGCGAAGCCGTACTGGCGCATCCTCGACCGCTGGACGTCGGGGACGCTGGCCGAGCGCGGACTCATCGAGGGCGACCACACGTCGTTCTATCGCATCGTGGACTCGGTCGAGGAGGCCGTCGCCGAGATCACCGGCTTCTACCGCGCGTACCACTCCTCGCGGATCGTCGGCGGCCGGCTCGTCCTGCGGCTCACGCGGGCGCTCGCCGAGGCACAGCTCGCGGAGCTGCAGGGCAAGTTCGGCGACGTGCTGGAGGGGCCGGCGGAGCAGGCATCGGGTCCCGTCGCGCAGGAGGCGAACGAGTTCCCGGAGCTGCCGCGGCTGATCCTGCCGTTCAACCGCGCGTCCTACGCGCGGCTGCGCCAGCTGATCGACTTCGTCAACACCCTCTAGCGCTACTCCGGCTCGGGCCGCTCCTCGGTCGCCTGGCACTCGGTGCAGACCCAGGTGCGGAACACCGCCTTGGTCTTGCCGTTGCGCCGGAGGGTCCACGGGACGAGCGCGGCGCGCCCGCACCTCGGGCACCGCGCCGGCCGGGCGCCGGGCGGCAGGGTCGAGGGAAGCCAGGGGATTTTGGCTGTCATCGGCCGACCATTGTACATCGTACAATACCCGCATGAGGCGGCTCCGGGTGGGGCTCGGGCAGATCAACCCGACGGTCGGCGACTTCGAGGCCAACGTGCGGATGATCGTCGCCGGCATCGAGCAGGCGCGCGCGCTCGGCTGCGGGCTCGTCGCGTTCCCCGAGCTCGCGATCACCGGCTATCCGCCCGAGGACCTCCTCTTCAAGCCGGCCTTCATCGAGGCGAACCTGCGCGCGCTCGACGACGTGGCGCGCGCCTCGCGCGGGCTCACGGTCGTCGTCGGCTTCGTGGACCGGCGCGACGACATCTTCAACGCCGCGGCCGTGCTCCACGACGGCGCGCGCGCGGGCGTCTACCACAAGCAGTACCTGCCGAACTACGGCGTCTTCGACGAGAACCGGTACTTCCAGGCCGGGCGCGAGGCGCCCGTGTTCACCGCGGGCGAGACCACGTTCGCAGTCAACATCTGCGAGGACATCTGGTACCCGACGGGCCCGGCCACGCGCCAGGCGCTCGCCGGCGCCGAGCTGATCGTGACGATCAACGCCTCGCCCTACCACGCGGGCAAGGCCCACTTCCGCCAGAAGATGGTCGCCACCCGCGCGGCCGACGACCTCGTGTGCATCGCGTTCGTCAACATGGTGGGCGGCCAGGACGAGCTGGTCTTCGACGGTGGGAGCCTGATCGTGGACGAGCGCGGCGAGTGCCTGGCGCGCGGCCGCCAGTTCGACGAGGACCTCGTGGTCACCGACGTCGACCTCGACGCGGTGTTCCGCGCGCGCCTGCACGACTCGCGGCGCCGCAAGGAGAAGCTGCGTGGCGCGGAAGGCGTCGCGCGCGTCGCGCTGCCGGCGCTGCCGGCGCCCGCGGGGCCCCCGCTCGAGGGCGCGGTGGCGCCGGCGCTCGAGCCGGTGGACGAGGTGCTGCGCGCGCTGGTCGTGGGCACCCGCGACTACGTCCGGAAGAACGGCTTCAAGCGCGTCGTGATCGGGCTCTCGGGCGGTATCGACTCCTCGCTGGTCGCGGCCGTGGCCGTCGAGGCGCTCGGGCGCGAGAACGTGGTCGGCGTGGCGATGCCCTCGCCGTACTCCTCGGCCGGCACCCGGCGGGACTCCGCGCGGCTCGCGCGAAACCTCCGGATCGAGTTCCTCAGGCTCCCGATCACGCCCGTCTTCCGCGCCTATGCCCGCGCGCTCGCGCGGGCGTTCACGGGGCTCCGCGAGGACACGGCCGAGGAGAACGTCCAGGCGCGGATCCGCGGCAACCTGCTGATGGCGCTCTCCAACAAGTTCGGCTGGCTCGTGCTCACGACCGGCAACAAGAGCGAGTACAGCGTCGGCTACACGACGCTCTACGGCGACATGGCCGGCGGCTTCGCGGTGATCAAGGACGTGCCGAAGACGCTCGTGTACGACGTCGCGCGTCACGTGAACGCGCGCGCGGGGCGGGTCGTGATCCCGGAGAGCGTGTTCGCGCGGGCGCCCTCGGCCGAGCTGCGGCCGGAGCAGACCGACCAGGACACGCTGCCGCCCTACGCCGAGCTCGACCCGATCCTCGAGGGCTACGTCGAGGAGGACCGTGGGGTGAACGACCTCATCGCCCGCGGCTTCAAGCCCGACACGGTACGCCGGGTCGTCTCGATGGTGGACAAGAACGAGTACAAGCGCCGCCAGGCGCCGCTCGGGGT
>MGCF01000146.1:0-8415 GCA_001788495.1 Candidatus Rokubacteria bacterium RIFCSPLOWO2_02_FULL_73_56 | reverse complement strand
GCGCTGCAGATGGAGGGCGTCCCGGGCTAAGGGCCGATGGCCGTGGCGGCAGGGGCCGCGGGACCCCGTTCCCTCCACGTGAAGGCGGGCGGACCGCGCCAGGATGGAGCCCAGCCGCAGCGGGGCAGCGGACGCGTGCCGCGGGGTCCCGCGGCCCCTGCCGCCACGGGCATCGGCCCTTAGCCCGGGACGCCCTCCATCTGCAGCGCGTAGAGGCGGCGGTAGACGCCGTCGCGCGCGAGCAACTCGTCGTGGCGGCCGATCTCCGCGATGCGGCCTTCGTGGACGACGACGATGCGGTGGGCGTTCCGCACGGTGGCGAGGCGGTGGGCGATGACGAGCACCGTGCGCCCGCGCATCAGCTCGGCGAGCGCCTGCTGCACCATGAACTCGCTCTCGGCGTCGAGGTCGGACGTCGCCTCGTCGAGGATCAGGATCGGCGGGTTCTTGAGGAAGGCGCGGGCGATGGCGATGCGCTGGCGCTGGCCGCCCGAGAGGCGCACGCCGCGCTCGCCGACGAGCGTCCCGTAGCCATCCGGGCAGGCCAGGATGAACTCCTCGGCGTGCGCCTGGCGCGCGGCGCGCGCGACGTCCTCGAACGCCGCGTCCGGGCGCCCGTAGGCGATGTTGTAGACGATCGTGTCGCTGAAGAGGAACGTCCCCTGTGTGACCACGCCGATCTGCGCGCGCAGCGAGGCCTGGGTGACCTCGCGGAGGTCGTGGTCGTCGAACGTGATCCGCCCGGCGCTCACGTCGTGGAAGCGCGGGACCAGGTCCATGAGCGTGGACTTGCCCGCGCCCGAGAGCCCGACGAAGGCCACGACCTCGCCCTTTCGCACCGTCAGCGAGATCCCGCGCAGCGTGGGCTCGTCGGTGGCGGGGTAGCGGAAGCTCACGTTCTCGAAGACGAGCGCGTCGCGGAAGCCGTCGAGCACGACGGCGCCGGGCCGGTCGGCGACCTCGGGCGGGGTGTCGAGGATCTCGAAGACGCGCTCGACCGACGACGTGGACTGCTGGATCGTGTTGGCGATCCGCGAGAGCTGGCGCACCGGGCCGTAGAGCAACGCGACCGCCGCGATGAACGAGAAGAAGTCGCCCGGCGTCATCGCGCCGGCGATGACCCGGTGGCCCCCGTACCAGAGCGCCCCCATGATGCCGAGCGCGGCGAGGATCTCCATGAGCGGCTCGGTGAGCTGGTCGGTGCGGTGGTCCTTGAGCGCGAGCGTGAGGAGCCGCCGGTTGACGCGGTCGAAGCGCTCGGTCTCGTGCGCCTCGCGGCCGAACGCCTTCACGATCTTCGTGCCGGAGAAGACCTCGTGGAGGAGCACGTTGAGCTCCGCGATCTTCTCCTGCGCCCGCTTGTTGAGCGCGTAGAGGCGCCGGCCGATCGCCCGGACCGCCAGGCCGATGAACGGGAACACGAGGAGCGCGATCAGCGCCAGGCGCCACTCGCGGGCGAACATCACCGCGACGAGCGCCAGGATCATCGCCGCCTGCCGGATGGTCATCACCATCACGGTGGACGACAGGCGCGCCAGGCGGTTCACGTCGGTGACGACGCGCGACATCAGGTCCGCCGAGTGCCGCCCGGTGAAGAACGCGAGCGGCATCTGCTGCAGGTGCACGTAGAGCGTGCGCCGGAGCGCCGCGATCACGCGCTCGCCGACCGCGGCCATGAGGTAGGCCTGGCCGTAGCGCGCGACGCCCTTGACGACGTACGCCGCGAGCAGGAGCAACGGGATCACCTTCAGCATGAGCAGGTCCCGCCGGATGAAGATGTCGTCCATCGCCGGCTTGACGAGCCACGCGATGGCGCCCTCGGCGCCCGCGACGACGAGGGCCAGCAGGCCGCCGAGCACCAGCACCGGCACGTGCGGGCGCAGGTAGGGGAGCAGGCGCCGGTAGAGCGGCAGCGCGCGGATCACGCGGGGCCCGGGGCGGCGAGCAGGTGGCGGTAGAGCGCCTCGATCGCGTCGAGCTTGGCGCGGAGCGAGAACTGAGCCTCCACGCGCTTGCGCCCCGCGCGCGCCATCGCCTGCGCGCGCGTCGGGTTCGCGAGGACGCCGAGGATCGCGGCGGCGAGCGCGGCCGGGTCGCGCGGGGGCACGAGCACGCCGGTCTCGCCGTCGCGGACGAGCTCGGGCATGCCCTCCACGGCCGTGGCGACGACGGGCCGCTCGCAGGCGAGCGCCTCGCGGATCGAGCCCGTGATGCCCGCGCCCGCGTACGAGGCGTCGACGACCACGTCGGAGGCGGCGAGGATCTGCGGGACGTCGCGGCGTGAGCCGAGCACGAGCACGCGGCCGCCGAGCCCGCGCGCGCGCGCGAGGTCGCCGAGCGCGGCGACGCGCGGCGGCGCGGCGCCCACGAAGAGCAGGCGCGCCCGCTCGGCGCGCGGCGCGACCCGCGTCATCGCCTCGAGCACGTCGGTGAAGCCGCGCCACGAGCGCACGCCCACCTGCGTGATCAGGACGTGCTCGGGGCCGAGACCGAGCTCGCGGCGGACGGCGCCGCCGTCCGCGCCGGGGTGGAACCGCTCGGTGTCGGTGCCCGAGTAGACGACCGCGATCTTCTCCGCCGGCACGCCCGCGGCGACGAGGCGGCGCTCGATCGACGCGCACACCGCGACGACCGCGTGGACCCGGCGGGTCGTGTACCCGAGGCGCGTCCAGCGGTCCACCGGGAAGCTCACGCCGCGGTTCAGGACGAGAACCGGCCGCGGGCCCAGCACGCCGGCCAGGAGCGCGAGCGTGCGGGCGCGCCCCTTGTGCGCGTGGACCAGCTCGATCCGCTCCGCGCGGAGCAGGCGGCGCAGGCCGGCCACCGAGGCGAGGTCCACGCTGCTCCGCATCGGCAGCACGCGGTGGACCACGCCCGCGCGCGCGCACTCCGCCGCCCAGTGCGGGTTCGGCCGGGTGAGGAGGACCACGTGGTGGCCGCGCGCGGCGAGGCCGCACGCCAGGTCCGTCACCTGCATCGCCGCGCCGGTGAAGTAGTCGTGCTTGGGGTAGATCTGGAGCAGGCGCATCGGCGCCGCGCTCACGCGGTCACCGCGGCCGGCCGCGCGCCCGCCGCCGGCGCCTCGGCCAGCGCCCGGGCGGCCACGGCGAGCACGCGCTCGGGCGGGGTCGCCGCCGGATCCTCGAACGGCGCCGCCTGCTCGACGAGGCGCACGGCGTCGCCGAGCGCGCGGCAGCTCGCGGCCGGGTAGCCGAGGTGGATCGACACCGTCGGCACGCCGAGCGCCGCCGCGACGTGGGTGAGGCCGGAGTCGGGTCCGACGAAGAGCCGCGCGCGCTCGATCAGCGCCGCGGCCACGAGGATGTCCAGGCGCTCCAGCCGCACGCAGTGCGCGGGCACCGCGGTCTCGTCGGAGCCCGTCGTGTCCACGACGAGCGGCAGGCCC
Organism: Candidatus Rokubacteria bacterium RIFCSPLOWO2_02_FULL_73_56; assembly: GCA_001788495.1. Lineage (GTDB taxonomy): Bacteria > Methylomirabilota > Methylomirabilia > Rokubacteriales > CSP1-6 > GWA2-73-35. Next base: position 5,009 of record MGCF01000146.1, on the reverse strand, counting down.
GCGGCCGCGCGCAGCCGGTCGTAGAGCGCGTGCCAGTGGGCGAGCGGCCACGAGCGGAGCGGCCGCGAGCGGCGGATCACCTGGGCGACGTACACGAACTCGCCGAGCCCGTGGGCGCGCGCCACCGCGGCGGCCGCCTGCCGGTGCGCGTCCGTGAGGTAGACGCGGCCCCGGGCGGGCGGCGGCGCGCCGCAGCGCTCGGCGTAGGTCGCGGCGATGTGCCGCCCGTGCGCCCACCACCGGGCGTCCGCGTTGTCGAGCAGCACGACGCGCGTGTAGAACGGCGCGAGCACGCGCTCGATGAGGCGGCGATGGGGCCCGCGCGCCGGCTTGTAGACGAACGGCGCCCAGACGCGCGCCAGGCGCGGGTGCGCCTCGGCGAGCGCGCGGTACGGGTACGGACCGGTCGCGAGCTCGACGGGCGCGTGCGCAGCGAGCGCGTCGAGGGTGGGGAAGAGGTTCACGAGGTCGCCCACGCCGCCCATGAGCGAGACGAACACGGCGTCGCGCGGCGCGCGGCGCGCGAGCCGCGTCGCGACGATGCGGGCGAGCTGGGGGTAGAAGCGCCGCCGGTGCAGGAACCGCTGGAGCGGCGGTCGCCCGCTCACCTACCGAAGAAGTCCCTCACCGCGCCCGCCACCTGCTCGATCTCGGCCTCCGTGTGCTGGGCCGACATCGGCAGCGTCAGGATCTCCTCGACGAGCCGCTCGGTGCGGGGCAGCGAGGGCGGGTCGAGGTGCGCGACGGCGGGCTGGCGGTGCGTCGGCACCGGATAGTGGATGCCGGTCTGGATCCCGCGCTCCTTGAGGTGCGCCGCGAGCGCGGCGCGCCGTGGCGTCGCGACCACGTAGAGGTGGTACACGTGGCGCGCGTGCTCGCGCTCGGCCGGCAGCGCCAGCGGCAGGTCCGCGAGGCCCCGCGCGTAGCGCGCGGCGAGCGCGCGGCGGTGGTCGTTCATCGCGTGCAGCCGGCGGAGCAGCACGCGCAGGGCCGCGGCCTGCAGCTCGTTGAAGCGCAGGTTGAAGCCGATCTCGGCGTGCTCGTCCTTGTTGAGGCGGCCGTGGTCGCGCAGGCGCCGGCAGCGCGCCGCGAGCTCGTCGTCGCTGCTGAGCACGCAGCCGCCGTCGCCCATCGCCGGCAGGTTCTTCGAGGGGTAGAACGAGTAGACCGCGGCGCGCCCGAACGAGCCGACCCGCCGGCCGTCCCAGGCCGCGCCCTGCGCCTGGGCGCCGTCCTCGACGAGCCACAGGCCGAAGCGCTGGGCGAGGTCCTGGAGCGCCGGCAGGTCCGCCGGCTGGCCGTAGAGGTGAACGGGCACGAGCCCGACCGTGCGCGGCGTCACCTTCGCGGCGGCGTCCTTCGGATCCATCGTGTACCAGTCGTCGGCGTCCACGAAGACCGGCGTCGCGCCGGCGAAGCAGACCGCCTCGACCGTCGGGAACGCGGTGTGCGAGGGCACGAGCACCTCGTCGCCCGGGCGCACGCCGAGCGCGCGCAGCGTCATCCAGATCGCCGCCGTCGCCGAGCTCGTGAGGACCGCGTGCGTCGTGCCGGTGTCGCGCGCAAGCTCGGCCTCGAGCTCGCGGCACTGCGGGCCGAGGATGTAGCGCCGGGAGTCGATGGCGGCGAGGACGGCCTGCTTGATCTCGTCGTCGACCGGGGGCCGGGACAGGGGGATCGTCACGGGTTCGCTCCTGACAGGCGGCCGTACCGGCCGCGGTAGTAGAGCAGCGGCTCGCCGGAGTCGCTGCGGGCGTGCTCGACGCGCCCGACGAGGATGGTGTGGTCGCCCTCGACGTGGGTCGCGACCGTGACGCACTCGAGGTGCGCGAGCGCGCCGTCGAGGATCGGCAGGCCGAGCGTGCCGGACCGGTGCGGCACCCCGTCGAACTTGTCGAGCCGGGTCGTCGCGAACCGGCGCGACAGGTCCTCCTGCGCCGTGGTGAGGACGCTCACGGCGAACCGCCCGCGCTCGAGCAGGGCGGGGTAGCTCTGCGACTCGTGGTCCACGCACACCAGCACGAGCGGCGGATCGAGGGAGACCGAGGTGAAGGCGCTCGCGGTGAGGCCCGTCGGGCGCCCGTCCTCGCCGGTGGTGCTGATCACGGTGACGCCGGTGGCGAAGTGGCCGAGCACCCGGCGGAACTCGTCGGCGGGAATCACCCGAGTTATGTAGCAGGTCGGCGGCCAGAATGCAAGGTTTTGCGGGTAGATAAGCGCCGGAGGCTACTCCGGTGGTATAGTCGCACCAATGGTCACACGCGAGGCCGTGCTGGGGGCCCTCAGGGGCGTGCGCGACCCCGAGCAGCAGGAGGACATCGTCGCGCTCGGGCTCGTGCAGGACCTCGCGATCGGCGACGACGCCCAGGTGTCCTTCACGCTGGCGTTCACCACCCAGTCGCCCAAGTCGCGGGCGACGATGCACAGCATGGCGGCGCGGCTCGTCGGCCAGCTGCCGGGGGTGGCGAAGGTGCAGGTGAAGATGGGGAGCACGGGGGCGCCGCCGCCCGCGCGGCAGGCCGCCGCCGGCCACGCGCCCGCGCCGCCGCCCGCGGCGGACCTGATCCCCGAGGTCCGGCACACGATCGCGGTCTCCTCCGGCAAGGGGGGCGTCGGCAAGTCGACGGTCGCGGTGAACCTGGCGGTGGCGCTCCGGCAGGCCGGCGCCGCGGTCGGGATCATCGACTCCGACGTGTACGGGCCCGACATCCCGATGATGCTCGGCTCGCGCGGGCGCCCCGGGATGTTCGACAACAAGATCCTCCCGGTCGAGGCGCACGGGATCAAGATGATGTCGATCGGGCTGCTGCTCGCGGACGACCGCGAGCCCCTGGTCTGGCGCGGCCCGATGATCCACTCGTTCATCCAGCAGATGCTCCGGGAGGTCCTCTGGGGCGCGCTCGACTACCTCGTCTTCGACATGCCGCCCGGCACCGGCGACGCCCAGCTCTCGCTCTCGCAGGTCATCCCGCTCTCGGGCGTGGTGATGGTCACGACGCCGCAGGAGGTGGCGCTGCTCGACGTGCGCAAGGCGATCGGCATGTTCCAGCGGCTCAACGTGCCGGTGCTGGGCATCGTCGAGAACATGAGCTACTTCGTGGCGCCCGACACGGGCAAGCGCTACGCCATCTTCGGCGAGGGCGGCGGCCGGCGGATCGCGGAGGAGTACGGCGTGCCGCTGCTCGCGCAGATCCCGCTCGACCCGGAGACGCGCCTGGGCGGCGACGAGGGCTCGCCGATCACCGTGCGCCACCCGGACTCCCCGCAGGCGAAGGCGTTCCGCGAGCTCGGCGAGGCCGTCCGGGGGCGCGTGCGCGAGCTGGCCGCGCTCGGCTCGCTGCCGACGATCCGCTGAGCCGTTGTCGAGCCCGCGCCCGACGCTGATCCTGCCGATCTTCCCGCTGCCCGACGTCACCTTCTTCCCGCACACGCTGCTGCCGCTCCACGTCTTCGAGGCGCGCTACCGCGCCATGGTCGTGGACGCGCTCGCGCGCGATCGCCGGCTCGCGGTCGTGCGGCTCCGGCCCGGCTTCGAGGCGGCGTACGCGGGCAAGCCGGCCGTGCGCGACGTGGCGGGCGCGGGGGAGATCGTGAGCTGGGAGCGGCTCGCGAACGGCCGCTACAACATTCTGCTGAAGGGCGAGTGGCGCGTGCGCCTCGGGCGCGAGCGGCCGAGCGACACCCTCTACCGGCTCGTCGAGGCGCACCGGCTCGAGGACGCGCCGCCGGCGGCCGACGCCGCGCCGGTCCTCGCGAGGATCCGCGCCGCGTGCGCGCGGCTGCTCGCCGCGCTCGGGCGGCCCGCCGATCTGCTCGACACCGCGCTGGCCGACGGCCAGGCGCCCGGCGTGGTCGCCGACCGGATCGCCGCCGCGGTGGTGCCCGACGCCGATCTGCGCCAGGCGCTGCTCGAGACGCTCGAGGTGGACCGGCGGCTCGCGCGCCTCGCGGACGCGCTCGACGCGCTCGTGCGCGAGCTCTCCGGAGGGCGCGGGTGACGCGCGCCCTCGCCCGCCGCGCGCTCGTGGGCCTGCTCGCGGCGCTCGTGCTCGCCGCCGCGGCGGACGCCCGGCCGTGGGCGTGGCTCGGCGTGCGCATCCGCGACCTCACGGAGCAGGAGATGGAGGAGATCGCGGCCAGGCACGGCATCCGCGAGGGCTTCGGCGTCGTGGTCGCCGAGGTCATGCCCGACACGCCCGCGGCGCGCGCCGGCCTGCGCCAGGGCGACATCGTCGTGGCCTTCGGCGCGCAGCCCGTCACCGAGACGCGGCTGCTCCAGCGGCTCGTCGCCGCGGCGCCGGTCGGCGAGCCCTCGCCGCTCACGGTGCTCCGGGCCGACGGGCGTCACGACGTCGAGGTGCGGCTCGCGGCGATGCCGCGCGCCGTGGTCGGCGAGCGCGTGGCCGCCGAGCTCGGCTTCGTGCTCCGCGAGCTCGAGCCCGCGGCCGAGGGGCGGCCGCCACGGCCCGCCGACGCGCTGCCGCCCACCGTCGGGGCGGTCCTGCGCGGGAGCGCCGCGGAGCGCGCCGGGCTCGCGGTCGGCGACGTGCTCCTGCAGGTCGACGAGCGCGCCGTGCTCACGCGCGACGCGGCCCGCGAGGCCCTGGCGGAGGCGGGGCTGGAGCGGCCGGTACGGCTCACGGTCCGGCGCGGCCAGGACCGCCTGTCGCTCACCCTGCAGGCGCGCTGATCCACCGGAAGGTGGTCTTGCGAGGGCGGTGCGCCCGGGGTAGAATCCGCCGCGGTCCAGTCCGACCGGGTTTCCTCCATCTCGCCGCTAGAAGAGGAGACGAGTCATGACGATCCAGGAGACGACACCGGAAGCACCTCGCCGCCGGTTCCTCAAGGGCGCGGCCGTGGCCGCCGGCGCCGCGGCGCTCGGCTTTCCCAGGGTCGCGAAGGCCCAGGGACCGATCACCATGCGCTGGCAGAGCACGTGGCCGCAGAAGGACATCTTCCACGAGTACGCGCTCGACTTCGCCAGGAAGGTCAACGACATGACCGGCGGC
>MGCF01000145.1 GCA_001788495.1 Candidatus Rokubacteria bacterium RIFCSPLOWO2_02_FULL_73_56 | reverse complement strand
TCACCGCGCTGATGCGGGCCGTGACGATCGTGCCCGGGGGCACCCGCCGCAGGCGCATCCCCACGAGCGTGAACAGGCCGACGTAGGCCCCCGAGGCGAACGCGGCGATCCACAGCCGGACGGGGATCAGGTAGAGGACGACGGCGAGCGCCGCGACGACGAGGATGAGGAGCGCGACCGCACCGAAGGCTCCCGTCTCGAGTCCGGTCATGGCTCAGTCCTTTCCGCGAAGCCGCCGCACGACGATCCGGTTGCCGTCCACCCGGACCACCGTGATCGGCTCCCCCGTCTGGATGAATTCCCCGTCGGAGACGACGTCCACCCGCTCGCCCTCGATGTCGGCGATGCCGGCCGGCCGCAGCGTCGACGCCGCCGTGCCCCGCTTGCCGAGCCAGGCGCGGTCGGCCTCCGGCGCCGAGGCGAACCCCGCGTGCGCCGTGAGCTCCGTCTCGAGGACGAGCCGGCGGCCGAACGGCAGACGCGGGAGGAAGCGTAGCACGGCCAGGGACGCCGCCAGCGCCACGAGGAGCGAGGCCGCGACCCGCCCGACCGCGATGAGAACGGCCCGCCACGTCGCCCCGGCGCCGACGAGGCTCAGCCCCAGGCCGCCGAGGAGCGCCGCGATCCCGAGCGCCCCGGTGACCCCGAAGCCCGGCGTGACGAAGAGCTCGATCGCGAGGAGCAGGAGCCCGAGGCTCACGAGGAGCAGCTCCTCCCAGCCCACCAGCCGGACCAGCCAGTGGCCCCAGAAGAACAGCGCGAGGCTCGCGATGCCGAGCGCGCCGGGCACGCCGAAGCCGGGCGTCCGCAGCTCCACGACGATCCCGAGGATGCCGATCGTCATCAGGAGCGAGCTGACCAGCGGGTGCGTCAGGAAGCGGACGACCGTCTCGGCCCACGTCGGGCCCGCCCGCCGGACCTCGGCGCCGGCCAGGCCGAGCGCGTCGAGCACGGCCTCGACGCTGTCGGCGCGGAAGTCCGCGACGCCGTGCTCCAGGGCCTCGGCGGTCGTGAGCGTGAGGAGCTTGCCCTTGGCGCTGAGCCCGGCGATCTCCACGTCGGCGTCCACCATCGCCTCGGCGAGCAGCGGCGGGCGCTTGCGGCTCTCCGCGGTGGCGCGGAACTCCTTGCGCACGTACGACACGGTCTTCTCCGCCACGGGCTGCGCGGGCCCGCCGGGGACGCCCATCTCCACCGGCGTGGCGGCGCCGATCGTGCCGCCGTCGGCCATCGCGATCTTCTCGGCCGCCAGGCTGATCAGGGCGCCCGCGGAGATGGCGCGCTTGTTGACGAAGGCCACGGTCCGGACGCGGGCGCGGAGCAGCGAGTCCCGGATGACGACGGCGGCGTCCACGCGCCCGCCGAAGGTGTTGATCTCGAGGATCACCGCGGCCGCGCCCGCGACCGCGGCGTCCTCCAGCACCCGCTCGACGAACGGCGCGAGGCCGAGGTCGATGATGCCGTGGATCGGCGCCACGTAGACGACCGGGCGGCTGCCGGGGGCGCGGGGCGGCTGGTCCGCCGCGGGCCGGGCGGGCGCGCCGAGCAGCGCGAGAGCGCCGACGAGCAGCACGGCCGACACGAGCGGCACGCTCCGGGGCATCCTCATCGCGACTCCTCGCGGACGGAGACTCCGCTCCAGTGTAGCGTCGATGCGTCGCCGTGTTCCAGAACGGCTGAGGCCCGGCCCGGGCCGGTCACCGATACAGCGACTCGATGACGTCGCCGTAGCGCTCGGCCACGACCCGGCGCCGCACCTTCTGGGTCGGCGTCAGCTCGCCGCCGGCCTCCGTGAAGTCCGCCGGCAGGACGGCGAACCGCTTGATTCTGGCATACGACGGCAGCGAGGCGTTCGTGGCCTCCACGACGCGCTCGACGCGCTCGACCACCACGGGGTGGCGGGTCAGGGCCGCGTGGTCCGCCACCAGGACGCCGCGCTCCCTGGCGCGCCGGATCGTCTCGGCCGGGTTCAGGGTGATGAGCGCCACGGGGTAGGGGCGCCGGTCGCCGTAGAGCGCCGCCTGGCTCACCAGCGGATCGCGCTTGAGCAGGTTCTCGATGGGCTGGGGGGCGATGTTCGCGCCGCCCGCGGTGACGATCAGGTCCTTCTTGCGATCCGTGATGTAGAGGAATCCCTCGGCGTCCAGCCGCCCGATGTCTCCCGTGCGGAGCCAGCCGTCGCGGCCGAACGCCTCGGCCGTGGCGTCGGGCTGGTTGAGGTAGCCGCGCGTGGCGACGTTGGGCCCGCGCGCCAGGATCTCGCCGTCCTCGGCGATCCTGAGCTCGACGCCCGGGATCGCCTGGCCGACGGAGCCGAACCGGAAGCGGTCGATGCGGTTGAACGTCAGCACCGGGCAGGTCTCCGTGAGCCCGTAGCCCTCGAGGACGAGGATGCCCGCGGCGTGGAAGAACTCGGCGATCTGCGGGGCGAGCGGCGCGCCCCCGGACACCGCGAACCGGAGCCTGCCCCCGAGCGCCTGGTGGAGCTTCGCGAAGACGAGCCGGTGGGCGAGCCTCCGCCTGAGCGCGAGCGCGGCCGGGACCGGCCGCCCGGCCCGCCGCAACCGGGAGACCTCGCGCCCGACGCCGAGGGCCCAGGCGAAGACCCGGCGCTCGACCGGCGAGGCCGCCTCGACGCCCGCCAGGATCTTCGCGTGGACCTTCTCGAAGAGCCGCGGCACACCGCAGAAGAAGTGCGGGCGCACCTCGCGGAGGTTGTCGGCCACCGTGTCGAGGCTCTCGGCGAACGCCGTGGTGAGCCCGACCCAGACCCCCATGAAGGCCTCGAGCCGGGCGAACGAGTGCGCGAGGGGGAGGAAGAGCAGGTGCACCTCCCCGGCCTGCACCTGCGTGACCTGCGCGACGGCCGCGAGCGCCGCGGTGTGGTTCGCGTGCGTCTGGACGACGCCCTTGGGCAGGCCCGTCGTGCCGGAGGTGTAGACGACGGTCGCGACGTCCTCGGGCCGGGCCGCGCCGACGCGTTCGGCGAGCGCGCTCGTGAGCCGGTCGGCGTGATCGCGCCCGAGCCGCCTGAGCTGCGCCCAGGGCAGCACGAACGCGGCCTGGCCCTCGTAGCCCTCGATCACGACGACCCGCTCCACGCGGTCCATCTTGCCCTGCACCTCGAGGAACTTCTCGAGCTGGCCCGGGTTCTCGACGATGAGGATCCTGGCGCCGGCCTCGTTCACGATGTGGGCGATCAGCTCGGGGGGATACGTCGCGTAGACGGGGACGGTGACGCCGCCGGCCGAGAGGATCGCCAGATCGGCCTGGACCCATTCGGCCCGGCTGGCCGAGAGCAGCGCCACGGCGTCGCCGCGCTGCTGGCCGAGGGCCAGGAGCCCCAGCGCCAGCTCGCGGACGATGGTGCCGACCTCCGCCCACGGGAGCGTCTGCCATCGGCCGCCCCGCTTCACCATCTGAGCGGGCAGGGTGGCGTGGCTCTCGACCCGGCTCCAGAACATGCGCGCCAGCGTGTCGTTCGCCATGGCGTCCTCCTCGAGAGTCCCGGAGCCTGACCAGCGGCAAGACCGATGCCATGGGGGACCGCGCGACTTGTCGCGGGGTTAGGGGACCGGCGCGCCGGGGCGCGGCAGGCGCGCGACCCCAGGTGCGGCGCCGGCGCCACGGGAGGCGTCGCCCGGCGGCCAGTGCGCGGGGTTTGACCCCCGGCCCCGGTCGTCTATACTTCTTGCAAGGGGGCGACAGGTTTCGACGGGGATCAGTGAGGTCCAGGCTGCGTCTCGAGGTTTCTCACCCCTCGTTAATAAGTGAGAACGGTATAGCTGCCAACACTCAGCTAGCCCTGGCGGCTTAACACCCGCCGGCGTCCGCCGTCCTGAGCCATCAGGGGGCGGGAACGGGCGTCATACACTGCTGGCTGGCTCCGAACCTGGCCTCAGGGGAGGGGCGAGACCAATGAGGCTGGCCCTGCGGCGATCCCGCCGATCGGAGTGCCGCGGGGCGAGAAGCAGTAGAGTAGACCGGCTATCGACGTAGACGCCTGCGGCTGAGGGTTCCCGGACGTGGGTTCAATTCCCACCGCCTCCACCAACCTAATGAGGTCGAACCGCTCTCCGGGGCCTCGAGGAGATCGAGGGCCTGGAGGGTGGTCTCGGATTGGTAGTACGGCTTTTCTCCTTGAGGAGTCACGGGCTCACAGCAGCTCCACAGGATCGCCGACGGCAACGCGACCGCCCCGCACGACATACGTGTCGAGGGCCAGCCGCCCGCCCATGTCCCGGACGATCCGCCGGAGGACGGTCGGATCGTGCTCGAGCGTGTCCGGGTCATACGTCGTCATGACGCATCGGCCCCGGAGCTTCTTGAAGCCGACGATCGCTTCGCCGACCCGGGCGTGGTGCCCGGGCCAGTCCCGCTCGGCCAGCCCGTCCACCCCGGCCACGAGGATGTTCGGGCGGAAGCGGCGTCGATCGAGCCCCAGCGCGTTGACAGCTCCGTCGGTCGCCACGAGCAGGGGGAGCACATCGAAGCGGTCCGGCCCGTCATGGCGGACCAGCCGGGCTCCAGGACCGGCGGCCGCCTCGATCGCCGCTGCCACCTCGGGCGCCGTCCACGGGTGTCCGTTCACGAGCGTCTCGCCCATCGGGCTCAGCGAGCCCTTCAGACCGAGCAGCCGCGGGGTGGTCCGCGAGGTCACGATCCGGCCCTCGGCGTCGTACACCTGAACCATCCGGTCCCCCGGAATACCGTCCGGCGAGATCTCCGCCGCGTCCAGCGGCTCGCCCGCGAGCGACTTCACGGGATAGCGCCACAGCTCAGCGACGTGCATCTTCATGATTATCCTCCGTCCAGTACTCGCCACGGGCACCGGGCCGGGGGGCCGAAGCACCCCCGGCCCGGTGCCCGGGGCGCTACTTGCTCGTGGGGCGCACGTGCCTGATCAGGAAGCGACGCATGTGCTGGGCGATGAGTGCCCCGTCCTCTTCCAGGGCGAAGTGCCCGGTATCGAGCAGATGCGTCTCCATGGTCTTCAGATCTCGCGCGTAGGGCAGCGCGCCTTCCACCGGGAAGATGTAATCGTTCTTCCCCCACACCACCAGCGTGGGCGGCTGATGCGCGCGGAAGTAGGCCTGCCACGCGGGGTACAGCTTGGGATTCGAGCCGTAGTCGAAGAACAGCTGGAGCTGGATGTCCTTGTTCCCGGGACGGTCAAGCAGGGACTGGTCCACGAGCCAGTTGTCCGGGCTGATCGCCTCCGGGTTCCGCACGCCGTGCGTGTACTGCCACGTGGTCGCCTCCAGGACCAGGAACTTCCGCAGCGGGGCCGCGTTGGCCTCGGTCCGCGCGCCCCAGTAGGTCCGGAGCGGCTCCCAGAAGTCGCGGAGGCCCTCCTCGTAGGCGTTGCCGTTCTGCACGATCAGGGCCTGGACGCGCTCGGGATGCTTGACGGCGAGCCGAAAGCCGACCGGCGCTCCGTAGTCCATGACATACAGGCTGTACTTCGTGAGGCCGAGTTGCTGGACGAACTGATCCATGATGTCGGCCAGCCGATCGAACGTGTACTCGAACTGGTCGACCGGCGGCATCGAACTATGGCCGAACCCTGGGTAGTCGGGCGCCACCACGTGATACCGGTCCGACAACGCCGGGATGAGGGCCCGGAACATGTGCGACGATGTCGGGAAGCCGTGGAGCAGGAGGATCGTGGGCGCGCCCTTGGGGCCGGCCTCGCGGTGGAAGATCTCCAGCCCGGCCACCTTGACCGTCTTGTGAAGCGTCGGATACCGGGTCGGCGTGCCCTCCGCTGACGATGTCCCGAGACCGACCGAGACCTGCCCGCGCTCCGACGCCTCCAGCCCGGCGGGAGTGGATGTGAGCAGGGACACCACGCTGAGCACCACCACGAGACCGCTCACCGTCCGGACTGCCGGCTGAAGCGGCTGCCCGGTGGGCTGGAGCCCCGCAGCCGGGCGAGGGTCGCCGACGAGCCAGGCCAGGATCAACGCGTAGCCCCAGTGGCGCGCCAGCGTGATCACGGGGAGCAACGGGCTCGCGGCCAGCCCCGCGACGCCCAGCCCGAGCAGCGGGAGCATGAAGAGCCACACACCGAAGACCGTCTCCGCGGTGATGTAGGTAAGCGCCCGGATCCAGGGGGGGCCCCACAGGAGCGGCCCGACCCCCGCGTAGATCACGGCGAGGATCACGCCATTGGCGTAGTGGGCGACGATACCGCCGCCGATCCCCAGGCCCAGCTTGCCGCCGAGCAGGGCCGGGATGTCCCACCACTGCCCGGTCATCAGGAACCCGATCAGGTCGAAGACCACCGTGCCCGCCAGGCCGGCCAGGACTGCACGCGCCCATCGAGCCCGGGACGTCTTGTTCGCGACTGCCTCGCGTAGGAGAACCATGTTTGCTTCCTCCTCGTATTAGAAGTCGATGCTGGTTCGGGCGAGCCGGTTGAAGTAGTTGGTGAACACGTTGAGGGCCACGTGGGCCACGATCTCGGCGATCTCGGCGTCACCGTGGCCGGCCTCGCGGACCGCACGCAGGTCGACATCGCTCACGTCACCGCGGCGGTCGAGGATGGCCCGCGCAAATGCGAGTGCAGCCGTGGCCTTCGGGTCCGACGACCGCCCCTGGCGGCTGGCGACGACGTCGCCGTTCGTCAGACCCACCATCTTGCCGATCGTCGAATGGGCGGCCAGGCAGTACTCGCAGCCGTTAGCCTCGGCCACGGCGAGCGCGATCTGCTCGCGGAGCTTCGCCCCGAGCGCGCCGCCGCCCAGCGCGGAGCTGAAGCAGAGATAGCCGTCGAGGACGGCGGGGGAGATCGCCATCGTTCGCATCATGTTGGGCGTGAAGCGGAGCTTGGCCTCGACGGCGCTTAGCAGTTCCTTTGCCTTGCCCGTTGCTGCGGCCGGATCAATCGGTGTCAGCCGTGTCATGGCGTTCGCCTCCTTGGTGGTGGTTACTCTCGTGGTCAGGCGCCGAGATCATTCCCGGAGTCCTCAACGGTGTCGCCGACCTGGCCAGTTAGAAGGCAATCAAGAGGCCAAACCGAGTCCACGCCGTAACTGCTGGAATTCCCGCTCCTTTGCTTGGCGGACGACCGCCAATCGGTAAACGCGATCTTTCGTGAATCACGAGGTCTCGCGCCGTTAACGACATCTCGTGTAGGCTGGAACCGCCCATGAACCCGCAGGCGCTCCAGTCCGTCGCTCTGGCTGTGGCCGAGGCTCGCTCAGTCGAGACAGTGCTCGGCCGGATCGTCTTGGGTCTGCTCGCGCAGGAAGGAGTCGCGCTCGCCCGGATCTGGCTCGTCGCCCCGGGCGACATCTGCGCCTCCTGCCCGATGCGTCCCGAGTGCCCGGACCAGTCACGCTGTCTGCATCTGGTCGCCAGCGCCGGCAATCCCGTTGCCGACACCGGCGAGGACTGGTCCCGGTTGAACGGAGACTTTCGGCGCTTTCCCATGAACGTTCGCAAGGTCGGACGGGTCGGCGGTACCGGGGAGCCACTCCTCGTCAACACGGATCTGGCGGAGAGTCCGGAGATGGCGCGCCCCGACTGGCTGCGCCGAGAGCGCATCGTGAGCTTCGCCGGTCAGCCGCTCATCTTCCGGGGAGAGATCCTGGGCGTGCTGGCTGTGTTCAGTCGCGCCGAGATCCAGGAGGCCCAGTTTGAATGGCTGCGTACCTTCGCCGACCACGCCGCCGTGGCCATCGCCAACGCGCGGGCGTTCGAAGAGGTCGCGCGGCTCCGTCAGCAACTCGAGCTCGAACGGGACTATCTCCGGGAGGAGGTCAGGGAGGCGCTCGCCTTCGGGGAAATCGTCGGCCAGAGCCCGGCGCTACAGACTGTCCTCAAGCAGATCGACCTGGTGGCGCCCACCGACGCGGCCGTCCTGATCCTGGGAGAGTCGGGCACCGGCAAGGAGCTGGTGGCCTCAGCCATTCACGAGCACAGCCCCCGGCGCGACCGCGCGCTCGTGCGGGTGAACTGTGCGTCGGTCCCGGCCGAACTGTTCGAGAGCGAGTTCTTTGGTCACGTCAAGGGCGCGTTCACCGGCGCGCTGCGCGACCGCGTCGGGCGCTTCCAGCTTGCCGACAGGGGAACGCTCTTCCTCGACGAGGTCGGCGAGATCCCGATCGCGCTCCAAGGGAAGCTCCTCCGGGTCCTGCAGGAAGGCCAATTCGAACGCGTCGGCGACGACACGACGCGGAAGGTCGACGTGCGAATCATCGCCGCCACCAACCGCGATCTCAAGCGTGACGTCGAGACCGCACGCTTCCGCCACGATCTCTATTACCGGCTCAGCGTCTTCCCGATCGAGCTTCCCCCGTTACGGGAGCGGCGGGAGGACATCCCCGCTCTCGCGGCGCATTTGCTCCGCCTGGCCTGTGCCCGGCTCAAGCGCCCCGGGATGAGATTGACGAGCCAGGATCTCGCGGCCCTCGAGCGGTACGACTGGCCCGGTAACGTCCGAGAGCTCCAACACGTGATTGAGCGGGCCATTATCCTTGGCCAGGGGGGTCGCCTACGGTTCGATACGGCTCTGCCACGCCGTCAATTGGGCTCCGAATCCGCCAAACAGAGACAGACCGCCATCGTGGGGCCCCGACCCACCGCGACCGTCGTGCCGGAAGCCGAGGTGAGACGCCGGGAGCGGGAGAACGTACTTGCTGCACTCGAGCAGGCGCGCTGGAAGGTGTACGGGCCAGGTGGGGCTGCGGAACTGCTCGGGATCAAGGCAACGACGCTTGCCTCTCGCATGAGGGCTCTCGGGATCGAGCGCCCGGAGT
>MGCF01000144.1 GCA_001788495.1 Candidatus Rokubacteria bacterium RIFCSPLOWO2_02_FULL_73_56 | reverse complement strand
CCGTGTAGAAGGTGTGCGCGACGTTCTCCGCCACGAACGAGTTGATGAGGTCGGCGTACTGCGCCTGGGGCATGCCCTTCGGCATGTACGGGAAGGTCGCCTTCAGATAGTTGAGGGCGGCCACGGCCTTTGGCTTGACCTCCGGCGAGTCGAGGACGACGTTCCAGTTGTCGCCGAAGAGCCGCACGCCGTGCGCCCACAGGACGTTCACCCCCGCCCAGTTGGTGGTGGCGTGGGCGGAGAGCGGCTGCGACCAGCCGCGCTTGTCGCCGGCGGTGAACGTCTTCAAGATTTCGGTGAACTCGTTGAGCGTCTTCGCGGGCTTGAGGCCCTTCTGCTCGTACCAGTCGCGCCGGTAGAAGAGATAGCAGAAGTTGTAGTCGTACGGGTACAGGTACAGCTCGTTCTTGAAGTACCAGAGCGACTTGGGCCCGAAGTCGGCGAGGCCGACCTTCTTCACGACGTCCGTCACCGGCAGGCAGTGGCCCTCCCCCGCCAGCAGCACCGCCATCGAGACCTCGCCCACCGTGACGAGGTCGTACGCCCGACCGGCCTTGATCGAGGCGATGGTCTTCGGGTACGCCTCGGCGACCGGCACGTGCTCCATCAGCACCTTGACGCCGGTCTTCTTCTCGTACTCGACGGCCGTCTCGTTCAGGAACTTGATGGTGTTGGGGTCGGGCTCGTTGTTGAGCCACCGGACCTCCTTCGGCTGCGCGAACACCAGCGTGGGGGCGGCGAGACCACCGGCAGCGAGCACCCCCGTCGCGGCCGTGCCCTTCAGGAAGCTCCGTCGCGTCACCATAACGCTCCTCCTCGTTCGGTTAGATGCATCGACCTCCGTCCACCTTGAGCACCGAGCCCGTCAGCATCGCCCCCTCGTCGGAGGCGAGGAACAGGGCGCCGTTCGCGATGTCCTCCGGCGTGGCGAGCCGCCCCAGCGGGACGCTCGCCATCAACGCCTTGCGCACCTCGGGGCCGTCGGGGCCGGCCATGAAGCCGGGCAGCATCGGGGTGTCGGTGACCACCGGGGCGATCGCCGTCACCCGGATCTTGAAGGGCGCCAGCTCGAGCGCCAGCGCCGAGGTGAACGCCATGACGGCGCCCTTCGTGGCGCAGTAGATGTTCAGCCCGCCGCGCGGGCGGATGGCCGCGGTCGACGCCGTGTTGATGATGACGCCGCCGCCCTGCCGCTTCATGACGGGCACCGCGTGCTTGCAGCCGAGGTAGACGCCGCGGATGTTGACCGCCACCAGCTTCTCGTAGAAGGCGTCGTCGAACTCCTCGATCGGCGTCGGCCGCTGGGGGATGCCCGCGTTGTTGAAGAGCACGTCGAGCCGCTGCCAGGCGCCGACCGTCCGGTCCACCATCGCCCGGACGTCCTTCGCCTCCGCCACGTCGCCGGCGAGGGCGAGCCCCGTGCCGCCGGCCTGCTCGATCGCCTTCGCCGTCCGCTCCGCCGCCGCCGCGTCGATGTCCGCGCACGCCACGCGCGCGCCCTCGCGCGCGAACGTGAGCGCCGTCGCCTTCCCGATGCCCGATCCCGCTCCCGTGATGAGCGCCACCCTGTCCTTGAGCCTCACGCCGTCTCCTCCTTCGCTCCGGCCCCTGCCCGGGCCCGGACGTCCTCGAGCGTCTCGCGAATGGCGCGGGTGTCGAGCACGGCCTCCGCCAGGCCGACCTGCGCCTCGTACACCTCGGGCGGCACCTGCGCCTTGATCGACTCCTCGGTGATGTGGAACACGGGCAGCTCGAGGCGCACCCCGGCGAGCGGCCCCGCCCAGGTCGGATCCCCTTCCGTCAGCGTGAGCGCGACCAGACGGCTCGACTCCGGATTCGGGGTGCCGAGCAGCACCACCAGCCGCTCGCGCCCGCGGCGCTCGACGGCCTGCTTGATCTCCGCTTGACCGTCCAGGTCAAGGGCGCCGGCGGCCGTTCAGACGAAGCAGTGGGTCATCTGTAGGATGACCTCGGCGCCCGCCAGCTCGGCGCAGCGCGCGAGCGCGGGGCCCGGCACCCCGTCGCGCTCGCCGATGGCGATCACTTGCCTTCCTCGCAGGTCCATCCGCGCCTCCACGGGCCCTCAGCCCTCGTTGGCTTCCAGCAGCAGGGAGAGACCGTCCGACATCTGCGTCATCCGGCCGAGAAACAGACTCCCCTTGGCGAGCAGCATCACGCGCCGCAGGCGCCGGGCGACGAGGCCGTCGACCGCGTGGGCGAGGAACGGCACCGCCGACGCGATGTGGCCCTGGGTCGGCGCGAAGCCGGGCATGCCGCGCGCGGCCACCCACGCCTCGATCTCGTCGCGCGCGATCTCCTTCCGTCCGGCGGCGAGCGCGGCGAGCATCCGGTAGTTCAGCCGGGGCACGTCGCCGCTGCCTGCGGGCTCCGTCGCCTCGGGGTTGTGGAGCTCCGTCGCGAACTTGTCGACGTCGCCCAGGCGCAGGCCGAGCCCCTCGAGCGGCTTCACCGCGAGCGCCTCGAGGATCGCCTGCTGCGAGCCGGCCGCGGCGACCGGGTGACGGCCGACCGCGTCGAGCCGCAGCACCGGCGACCGGCCGTCGTCGCGCGTGACGAGCGCGGCGATGCCGGCCAGCACGTCCTCGATCACCGGGTGCCCCGTGGCGAGGTGCCCGTGGTACTTCATCCCGAGCTTCGCCAGCGAGGCGCCGGCCACCACCGCCACCCGGTCGAAGACCCCGGCCGCGACGAGCGCCCCGGCGACGACGAGCGCGGCGACGGGCCCGCAGCAGAAGGCCTTCACGTCGGCGCCGCTCGCGTCGAGGCAGCCCGCCCGCTCGGCCACGGCCTTGCCCAGGTTGCCCCCGCCGCGCTGGTAGCGGTCGCCGACCGCCTCCTCGCCCGCGTTGAGGACGTACTCGACCGTCGCGGGTTCGGCGAGCCCGTCGGCGACGAGCGTGCGGAGCGCCATGCCGGCCGTGGTCTTGGTGGCGAGGTTCTCGAGCAGCACGTCCGCGGCGAGCGAGGGGTCCTCCTCGTGCGCGCGCTGCATGCACCCCACCAGGCGGCCATCGCGCAGGAAGAGCGGCAGGGCCCCGGGCTCGCCGAGCCGGGCGGCGATCGCGCGCTCCGGCTTGCCCTGCCCGACGCGCTCGACGTCGGCCGGCTCCGCGAGGGGGTGGAGGGAGAGCCGCGCGCGGGCCTGCGCCGCGAACGACTCGGTGAGCCACAGGAGGTCGAACTCGTCGTCGGCCTTCATGAGGCCGTAGAGAGCCTCCTCGGGGACCAGGTAGCCGTGGGGGCCGCGCGCGTCGTCCGGTGCGCCGGCCGGCGCCCGCTCGACGCCGAACCACGGACGCGGGATCCGGGCGAGGTCGTCGGGATGGAGGGCGCCGAGGAACACCCGGTGCGGCGGGTAGGCGGCGGCCGCCGCGAAGGGGCGCAGACGCGCCGCGAGCGCCGGCCAGAGGTCCTCGTGCCGCGCGAGGTCACGGGCGGGCTTCGAGCCGTACCGGACGAGACCCGGCGCGTGGGCGAGGAAGGTGCGGGCGCCGCGAACGACGACGCGTCGGGCCATCAGTGGGCGAACGTGCTCAGCCGGTTGAAGCCGTAGTGGTCGTCGTACCGCCACGGCGGCGCGATGGCGCCCGCCGTCTCCACCGCCTCGCCGCCGGCGATCGTGGCGTCCACCGCGTCACCGGCGGACTTGCGCCGGTAGCCGATGACGCGCTCGACGGGCGGCACGCGGCCGAGCTCGAGGAGGCTCGTGTTGAAGAACCCCGTGGTGACGATGGCGTCGGCCTCCGGGACGGGCTTCAGCATGGACGGCGCGCCGCCCTCGGCGCTGTCCTCGCTCGTGAGGAACACGGTCTTGATGCCGAGCCGCTCGCAGGCGCGCACCGCGTGGACGACCTCGATGAACTCGTTGCCGCCCGCGTCCCAGGTGACCACCGCGCCCTGGGCGCCGAGCATCGCCGCGAGCTTCCCGGCCTGCTCGGCCATCAGGTCCTTCTCGTCCTGGGTCGTCCACTCCGTGCGGAAGACGATCACCCCGAGGAAGCGGAGGCTGCGGCCGTGGCGGCGGTAGAGCTCGAGCAGGACCGGGTTGTTCACGACGGCCCACGAGGTGGCGAACATCGTCCGGTACGGGCCCGAGAGGGCGCCGTCGAGGATCTCGTTCGGGTGCAGGAGCCACGGGGGCGCGAGCCGCGTGAGTCCGTACGTCCCCGTGCAGAACGTGTGCTCGGAGTGGGACATCGC
The DNA here is from genome assembly GCA_001788495.1 of Candidatus Rokubacteria bacterium RIFCSPLOWO2_02_FULL_73_56. Classification (GTDB taxonomy): domain Bacteria; phylum Methylomirabilota; class Methylomirabilia; order Rokubacteriales; family CSP1-6; genus GWA2-73-35. The sequence continues at coordinate 24,970 of MGCF01000144.1, read as the reverse complement.
CTGCGGCGAGTGGACGCACTGGATGTAGACGACGCCCGGCAGCGAGGCGGCGGCCGGGGGCAGCTCGAAGACCTCGACGTCGGGCGGCGTCAGGTCGCGCACGACGGCGGCGAGCTGGTCGGCGACGGTGAGGGTCGCGCGGTGCACGACCTCGTTCTTGGTCTGCACGGCCAGCGCGGGCTCGGGCTCCACGACGCAGCACACGTTGACGAGCCTGGACTGGGGGATCAGCGCGGCCCAGGGCCCCGACATGTCGATGTACTGGTCGACGAAGTCGCCCCCGGCGTCGTGCCAGTTGACCGACGACACCTCGGGCACGCCGAGGCCGGCGAGCCGGTGCGTCCGCCCGCGCCCCACCGTCTCGATCGAGCGGCCGAACCACCCGGGGTAGACCACGCCGGGCCCCTGCGCCTTCACGCGGGGCTCGACGACGTCACGCACCGGCCAGATCCGGACGGACTCGCCCGGCCGGGCGATCTCCAGCTCCACCGTGCTCACCAGCGGGTCCCGCCGGACGGCCGCGAGCACCGCGGCGCGGTCGATCTCGAGGACGCCGTCGGCCCAGCGCGTGCGGGTCCCGAAGCGTGCGTCGCGCACGGGGAAGCTGCCGAGCTCAAGACGCATGGACCGTCTCCGGCGGGGACTCCGTGGGATCGAAGAGCGTCGGCCCCGTGACGGCGGCGGTCAGTGCGCCGAGCGCCGTGCGGATGATCGTGAGCCCGTACGCGTGGTCCTTCTCGGCGCCGAGGGTGGGGTTGCCGCAGACGTGCTCGATCCGGCAGCCGCGGACCACCCGGCTCGCGCCGGTCGTGAGGGCCAGGTCGTAGATGGCCGAGATCATGGCCACCGGGATCCCGACCCGCTCGATCTCCTTGGCGATCGTTGCCCCGCAACGATTGCAGGTGCCTCAGGTCGAGACGAGCAGGCAGCCTCCCACCCGGGCGTCCCGGAGCTGCGCGGCGATGCCCTCGCCGAGCCGGCGGGCGGCGGCGACGGGGGTGCTGACGCCGGGGAGCGTGTAGGCCCACGGGTGGAGCGCGCCGATCACGCCCGCCTTCTCCAGCTCGCGCATGTAGCCGAGGGGCAGGACGTAGTTCGGATTCCGGTCGACGAGGTGCGTGAAGTAGCCGACGTGGTACGCCTCCCACTCGCCGGGGCGGAGCGTCTCGAGCTGCGCGATCGGGTAGCGGAAGTACCGCTTGGCGTTGCCCGACGTCTGGCCGTCGGGGTTCCCTTTCGGGACGAGCCCGCCCGTGGTCACGAGGGCGATCTGCGCCCGGGCGAGGTCGCGGAGCGGCGGCGCCGGCGGGACGACCTCGGGCGCGACGTAGGGGACCTCGCTCGCGTACGGCCGTCCCGCGAGCTTGGCCTCCAGCATGTCGAGCGCCCGCTTGGAGCCGGGCTCCGCCCGCTCGCCCGACTTGCGGAGGCCGCGCGGGAGATACCCCTCGACGTCGGCCGGCCCGAGGGGCTCCCGCCGGCCGACCTTCACGGCGAGCCGCGCGAGCGCGCCGAGGGCCGCCGGCATGTCCGCCGCGCTCGCCGACGTCGGGACGATCAGCACCTCGCGGCGGTACATGAGGACGCCCGGCGCGCCCGGGTGCATCGCCGTGACCGCCGGGATCCCCTCCGCGCCCGCGATCCGGCAGACCTCGGCGCACGCGATGCCGTAGCGGCCCGCCTCGAACGCGGGCCCGGCGATCACCACGTCGGGCGCGAGCTCCCGCAGGGCGTCGCGCACCGCGGCCCGCGCCCGCTCGCGCTCGTCGCTGAAGTAGTTGTCCCCGGCGATCACCGTGGCGACGATCCGCGCGTGCGCGCCGAGCGCCGCCGCGAGCGCGCGGCCGGCGCCGACCGGCTCGCGGCGCACCTGGACCGGCGTCCCGGCGGCCGCCTCGCCCCCGAGGCCGGCGAAGAACTGGTTGACGTAGTGGACCGCTCGAAGCTCGCTCGCCACGGCTCGCCTCACGCTCCGCGGCCGGCGCCGGGACGACGGTCCAGCCGGAGCACCTCGAGCAGGTGCGCGATGTGCCGGACGATCATCTGCTCCGCGCGCTCCGGATCGCGGTCGAGCACGGCGCGCACGATGCTCGTGTGCTCTTCGAGGAGCACCTCGGCGCCCCGCGGCTGCCAGAGGAGAGCCGAGCGCGACATCTCGACGTAGTCCTGGAGGTTCATCAGCACCTGCGTGAGGCGGGTCGTGTGGCTCGCCCGCCAGATGAGCTGGTGGAGCCTGATGTTGAGCTGGCGGATGGCCCCGGTGTCGCCCGCGCTGGTCTGGACCTCGAGCGCCTCGACGCCGGCGCCGAGCGCCTTGGCGTCCTCGGGCGTCAGCCGCTCGGCGGCGAACCTGGCCGCCAGGCTCTCGAGGCGGCTGCGCATCAGGTAGATCTCCTCGAGGTCCTCGACGGTGAGGCTCGCGACCACCGCCCCCTTGTGGGGCGTCGTGACGACCAGCCCCTCCTGGGCGAGCCGCCGCAGGGCCTCCCTGACCGGGGTCTTGCTGACCGCGAGCTTCCTGGCAAGCTCCGTCTCGGAAAGGCTCGACCCGAACGGGAACTCACCCAGGATGATCGATCGGCGGATTCGCCGATAGACGACCTCGGACAAGGGAAGATAGCTGTCCTCGATTCGACCGGTCATGACGGCGAGGGAAAGACTAACACATCCGGTATACCGGATACGAGAGGGAAACCACGGGACTTACATGAGTGAAGTCCTTGAAAAGTCTAGCGTGCGGCGCGTCAGCGCTTCGGGAAGTCGGCGGCGGCCACTTTGCTCGTCCCCGGCATGAGGTCGAGCACCGTCTCCTTTCCGGCCTCGACGACGACGCGATTGTCCCAGAGCGGCACCTCCTGGCTCTTCGCGGTGAGCCGCCAGGCGCCCGCGGGGACGCCCGCCATCACGTACGGGCGCCCGAGCGGGAGCCGGAGCGTCATCCGCTTGCCCGCCGTGGCGGCGCCGGCGCCGAGGAGGCGGATCTCGAGCGTCGGCGCCGCGGCGTCGGGTCCGAGCGTGGGCCACGCCGTCGTGCCCCGGAGCGTGCCGAACCCGGCCGACGGCGCGTCGGCCGGCGTCGCCGCGACCGGGGTCGCGGTGGGCGGCCTCGGCCGGCTCGCGGGCCGCTCCAGGCGCTCGGCGGCGGCGAGCCACTGCCGCGCGGTCGCGACCTCGGGCCGTCCCGGGGAGCCGTGGGCGACGACCCAGCGGAACTCCGCCCTGGTCTCCTCGGGCTCGTCGAGGTAGCTCAGCACGGAGCCGAGGGCGAAGTGGAGCATCAGGTCGTCGGGGCGCGCGCGGAGCCCGGCGCGGTACCGCTCCGCGGCGGCTGCGTACTCGCCGCGCGCGGCGAGCGCGTCGGGCGCCTCGCCGGCGGCCGGCGCCACGGCCGCGACGGGCGCCGACGGGCGGGCGGGCGAGGGGCCGCCGCACGCGACGAGCAGCGGCGAGGCCAGCAGGAGCGCGAGCGCGCGGGCCACCGCCCCTACCTCCGCTGCCAGGCGTAGGTGGCGACGAGCCGCCGCCCCAGGCGGTTCGCGACGAGGTCGAGCGCCTCGCGGCTGTAGAGCAGGCTCGCGTTGCCCCGCACGTCGCCCTCCAGGTTCGTGGGGCCGTCGGTGTTCGTCTCGTTCACGATGACGGCCCCGTAGACCGACTGGTCGCCGCCGCCGCGGTACCGGACGCCGACGTTGGTGCCGGTGACGATGACGGGCCCGTTCCAGCGGAAGGTGCCGTTGATGTCCACGTTGCCGTTCTCGACGATCAGGATGCCGGTGCCCGTGCTGGTGCCCGCGACGTCGAGCGCGGTGAACTGGGTCTGCAGGTCGGGCACGATGCCCTGGACGTAGACGACCTTGGGCTGGCTCGGCGTGCCCCAGCAGGTCGGGCTCGCGAGGTTCGTGGCGCACGTGGCCCCGATGTCGCGGATCGAGAACGGGGCGCTCGGGCTGCTCGGAATCACCAGGTCGGCGCTCGCCTTGAGGGCGTTCACGAAGTCGGTGACGGCCTGCGAGGTCAGCGCCGCGTCGGCCTTGATCGTGCTGCTCCCGGTGGCCGTGCCGGGCGGGGACGTGGTGCTGGCCTGGTCCCGCCCGCTGATGACGTTCTGCTGGTTGTTGGCCGCGGCGTTCTCCACCTGGGTCTCGTTGGCCGGGTACAGGTTCGAGACCGAGATCCCGTACACGGGGCTCGCGCTGCCGGTCGGCACCCCGGCGGCATCGCCGAGGCGGGTGTCGCGCCCGTCGATGAGGAAGGCGGAGCCGCTGAAGTTGACGTCGGCCTGGACGCCCGGGAACGCGAGCGCGGCGTTGAAGCTCGGGACGACCGTCCGGCGCAGCACGACGCTGATCGTCCGGCTCGCCGACCCGGCGGCGGCGGTCGACGTGAGAATGACCCGGTCGTTGCCGTCGGTGGTCGCGCTCGCCGTGCTCTCGACGGGCAGGCCGGTCAGCTTGTCGTCCCCGGCCTGGCAGTCGTTGCGCACGCGCACCGTGAAGGTGCCCGCCGTGGCCGTGAGGCCCGGCACGGGCGAGTCCGCGCTGCCGAGCACCGCGCCCTGGCTGCAGGTGGCCCCCGCGAGGTACGTGCTCCAGGTCGTGAAGTTCGTGGCCAGGTAGTCGTAGGCCCACTCGATGCCCGACTCGCTCACGTAGAGGGCGCGGTTGGCGTCCGCCAGGTTCCGAGAGATCTGGGGCTCGAGCGCGCTCACCGAGACGAACGCCAGCATCAGGCCCGTCATGGCCAGCAGGACCATGAGGGCCATGACCAGCGCCACGCCGCGCTCGTTGCCGACGAGCCTTCGCAGGGTCCGCATGACGTGTCCTCGTTTCACGGAACGCGGTTCCGGAGTCGAACGCTGTCGCTCATCGTGACGAACACCCGCCCGGTGGAGGTCGCCGCCGGCTGGTCGCGGGGCGCCGCGCTCAGCGTGATGGTCACGGTCCTGATGCTCGTGTCGACGGCCGTCGCCGCGCCGCCGGCGTCCATGTAGTCGAAGCTCAGCGAGCTGACACCCGAGGCGACGGTGAGCGGCGTGGCGTCGATCCCGATCTCCTGCCGCTGGAGGTCGGTGCCCGAGAGCGAGTACACGATCCGCTCGCCGCGCAGGGTGCCGGCGGCGTCGGTCACCGCGGCCGTGTCGATCCCGGCCGTGCCGTCCCAGCTCGCGTCCCAGTCGGACTGGATCGTGAAGCCGGTGGCGCTCTGGCCGGTGATCGCCGCGAACGACGTCGGCGTCGCGGCGCAGGTCGGGCAGAAGCCGGCGTCGCGGAGCTCCGCGACCATCCGCTCGACCGCGAGCCGGACGCTCTGCTGCGCCTCGACCTGGTGCGCGCCGACCAGGTACGTCTCCTGGCCGCTCTGGAGCATCACGAGCAGGCCCGCCATCACGAACCCGACGACGGCGCAGGCCACGAGCAGCTCGGCCAGCGTGAACCCCCGCTCGGCGCGGCGACCGCCGTGCGGGCGCCTCGCGCGGCTCATGAGCGTGCCGCGACGAGCGCGACGGCGGTCACCTCGCGCTCCTGGTCGAGCATCCCCCGGCCGGTCACGGGCCTGTAGAAGACCGACACCTGGAGCAGCTTCGCGCTCGTGGTCCCGCCGGGGCTGTCGGTGATGCTCACCGTGCGCCGGAAGGTCGGCGCGCCCGTGATGGCGCCGTAGCCCTCCGGCGTCGTGCCGGCGGCGAGCGCCGCGTTCGTCCAGTCGGCGAGGGCGAGCGCCTTCAGCTCTTCGAGCCGCTGCTCCGCGAGGAAGGCGGCGGCGGTCTCGCCCTTGCCGACCTCGATGCCGCTGGCGCCGAGCTGGAAGCCTGTCGCCACCGCGACGAGCGCGATCGAGAGCACGAGGGTCGCGACCAGCACCTCGGCGAGCGTGAATCCCGTTTGGCGGGTCATGACCCCTGACTCACGCAAGGCGGATGCCAGCGGGAGAATGCTCGCGAAATCGCGCCGATGGCCAGTGCGGCCGCCGGCCAGCCGGGCACGGTCGTTGTCAGGGATTGACGTTTCTGACCGGCGCGCGCCGGGCTCGGTGCCGCGCCCGGAAGGGACCCTATAATGGATGGTGATGCGCCTGAAGCGCCTCGTCGATCGTGTCGCCGAGCACCTGGGCGGCCCCCGGCTCCTCGCCCTGCCGCTGATCCGGTGGCTGGCCGTGCTCGCCGTGTTCACGTGGAACCTGCTCTCGCCGACGGCGCCGCCGGGCTGGGACGCCGTCGACACGATCATCCTGGCGTTCTTCCTCTACAGCGTCGCCGTGGCGGTCGCCCTCTGGATGTGGCCGGGGCGGGCCCTGAGCTGGAACCTCCCCGTCCTCCTGATCGACCAGGCCTTCGCGCTCGTCCTCGTCTGGGAGACGGGCGGCGCCCGCAGCGGGCTCTACCTGGCGCTGCCGCTCATCGCGGCGCTCCAGTCCTACTACTACGGCATGCGCCGCGGCGTCGCCGTCGCCGCGGCCTCGGCCGCGGCGTACCTCGCGGTCGTCTGGCCGACGATGGAGGGCATCGAGGTCGGCAACGTGGCGATCCGGATCGTCGTGCTGCTGGGGACGGCCGTCGGCGTCGGCATCCTCGCCGACGTCGAGGCGGGTGAGCGGCTCCGCGTCGTCGCGCTGAGCGCGGAGGCGCGGGAGCGGGAGGCGTTCATCCGCGGCGTGGTCGACAACCTGAGCGAGGGCGTCTTCGCGCTCGACCGCGAGGGGCGGATCGTGGCCTGGAACCGCGCGCTCCAGTCGCGTTACGGTGTCGGGGAGGGCGAGGTCGTCGGCCGGCACTACCTCGACTGCTTCCCGCGGATGGCCGAGGAGGCGATGGCCGGGCCGCTCGCGCGCCTGCTGCGCGGCGAGGTCGAGCACTTCGACCTCGAGGCGGTCGAACACGAGTCGCTCCGCCGGGGACGCGTCGTCCTGAACCTCAAGGGGAGCCTGCTGCGCGAGGCGGCGACGCCGGTCGGCGCCGTGGTGCTCGTCGAGGACATCACCGAGCGCGTCGCCCTCGAGCACTCGGCCCGGCAGGCGGAGAAGCTCGCCGCGCTCGGCACGCTGGCCGCCGGCCTCGCGCACGAGCTGAACAACCCGATCGGGATCATCTCGACCCGCGCCGAGCTGATGCTGCTCGACGCCGAGTCGGGCGCGCTGCCCGAGGGCCTGCACGACGACCTGCGCGTGATCCACCGCCACGCCCAGCGCGTGGCGCGGATCACGCAGGGGCTCCTGTCGTTCTCGCGCCACTCCTCCGGCCAGCACGCGCGCGTGGACCTCAATCGGCTCGTGGACGAGACGCTCCTGCTGGTCGAGAAGCAGATCGTCCGGGACGGGATCGCGCTCACGCGCGCGCTCGCGCCGAACCTGCCGCCGGTCTGGGGTGACGCCAACGCCCTGCAGCAGGTGGTCATGAACCTCCTGACGAACGCCCGCGACGCGGTGAAGGCCGGGGGCGAGATCGTGGTCGAGACGCTGGCGACGGGCGAGGCCGCGCGGGACGTCCGGCTCGTCGTCCGCGACACCGGGCCCGGCATCCCGTCCGAGCTCCTGTCCAAGATCTTCGACCCGTTCTTCACGACCAAGGCCAACGGGACGGGGCTCGGGCTGTCGATCTCGTATGGTATCGTGCGCGAGCACCAGGGCACGGTGGACGTGCACTCGAGACCGGGCGAGGGGACGCGGTTCGTCCTGACGTTCCGGGGCGCGGAGGGAGACGGCGGCGCATGACGAGCCGCGTGCTGGTCGTGGACGACGAGCCCGACATGGTCGAGAACTGCGCCCGGATCCTCAAGAAGGCCGGCTACCAGTGCCTCACCGCCACGGACCCGCACGCGGCGCTCGCGCTCGTGGAGGCGGAGCGGCCCGACCTGCTGCTGACCGACCTCAAGATGCCCGGCATGGACGGGATGGAGCTGCTCCGGCGCGCGCGCGACGTCGACCCGGCGCTGCCGGTCATCCTGCTCACGGCCTTCGCCACGATCGAGTCCGCGGTGACGGCGATCAAGGACGGTGCCTTCGACTACCTGCCGAAGAACTTCTCGCTGGACCAGCTCCGGATGGCGGTCGAGCGGGGGCTCCGCCAGCGCGAGCTGGAGCTCGAGAACCGCAACCTGCGCGAGCAGCTGCAGGGCACGCTCGGGTTCGAGAACATCCTGGGCCGGAGCGCCGCGATGGCGCGCGTGTTCGAGCTGGTGCGCAAGGCGGCGCGCTCGGACGCCAACATCCTGGTGCGCGGCGAGTCGGGCACGGGCAAGGAGCTGGTCGCGCGCGCCGTCCACGCCAACAGCCCCCGCGCCGCGCAGCCCTTCGTCCCGGTGGACTGCGCCTCGCTGCCCGAGCAGCTGCTCGAGTCCGAGCTGTTCGGCCACGAGAAAGGCGCGTTCACGGGCGCCGTGAAGTCCAAGCGGGGGCTCATGGAGGTGGCCGACCGGGGGACGCTGTTCCTCGACGAGATCGCCGAGATGCCGCTGCCGCTCCAGGTCAAGCTGCTGCGCGCCCTCCAGGAGCGCCAGCTCCGGCGCGTCGGCGGCACGTCGCTGGTGGACGTCGACGTGCGGGTCGTGTCGGCGACCAACCGCGACCTGCGCGAGGCCGTCACCCGGGGCCAGTTCCGCGAGGAGCTCTACTACCGCGTGAACGTGATCGAGATCCAGCTGCCGCCGCTCAGGGAGCGCGCCGGCGACGTGCGCCTGCTGGCCCACGCCTTCCTCAAGCGGTACGGGCACGAGCGCGTCCGCGCCTTCGACGAGGCCGTGCTCGAGGCGCTCGAGGCCTACGCGTGGCCCGGCAACGTGCGCGAGCTGCAGAACGTCGTCGAGCGGGCGTGCGCGCTCGCCGACCGCGACCGCGTCACGCGCGCCGACCTGCCCGAGTACCTCGTCCGTGGCGGCCGGACCGTGCTCGCGGCGCCCACGGCGGCGGCGCCCACGGCGCCCGCCGTGGCCGAGGCGGGCCTGCCGCTCAAGGAGGCCAAGGAGAAGTGGATGCAGGTGCTCGAGGCGTCCTATCTCCGCGAGCTCCTGGAGCAGCACGGGGGCAATATCTCGGCGGCCGCCAAGGCGGCCGGCATCGACCGCAAGACCTTCCACCGGCTCATCAACAAGTACCAGATCCGCGGCTAGGGCAGGAGGCTGTCGGAGTATCGAGGAGCGCCACGGCTTTGCCGGGGCGCTCCGAGCGTCCGGGGGGGATGGGGGGCCATGTCGGGGCCCCCCATTCAACTAGGCGCGCGCGCGCTCGGGGCGGCCGTGTCCCACAGGGGCTCCCTGGCCACAGGCGCGCTGCGGCAGCTCGGCGCCAAGCCGCTGTTTTCGTTGGGCTGCTCGGTCTGGCATCGGGGTTGCTCCTCATGGGGTCGTCGAGCACAGTGACCCGAGCCGAGGAGGCCGCCATGAAGGTGACGAAGATCCTGGTGCCGCTGGACGGATCGGCCCTGGCCGAGGCCGCGCTCTGGCGGGCCGTCGACATCGGGGGCGCCGAGGGCGTCGCCTACAGCCTGCTCCGCGCCGCCGAGGCACACACGCTGCCGGGCGCCGATCCCGTGGAAGCGCAGGTGAGCACGGTCCGCGAGGCCGAGGAGTACCTCGAGAGCGTCGCCAAGCGCCTCCGCGAGCGGGGCGTCAGGGCCGTCGAGACCCATGTCTGGTACGGCGCGCCGGCCGGCGCGATCGCGGAGGCGGCGAAGGTCCAGAAGGTCGACATGATCGTGATGTCCACCCACGGGCGGAGCGGGCTCGGGCGCCTGATCCTCGGCAGCGTGGCCGAGACGGTGCTGCGCGGCACCACGACGCCCATCCTGGTCGTGCGCGCCGAGGGCGCTCCGATCGAGACCCCGCAGGCGGCGCGGCCCGCGAAGGAGGCCGCCCGTGTATAAGCGCGTGACCGTCCCGCTCGACGGCTCGATGGTGGCCGAGGGGATCATCCCGTTCATCCTGGAGATCGCCGGACCGCTCGACATGGAGGTCGTGCTGCTCCGCGTCCTGGTGCCGGTCCCGCCCTCCGTCATCGAGGGCTCGCGGCACGTCGAGATCGAGGACGTCGAGAAGCGCCGCGCCGAGGCCGAGGCGTACCTGGCCCCGCTCGCCGCCGAGCTCCGCACCAAGGGCGTGCGGGTCACGACGCAGGTGCGCCGTGGCGAGCCCGCCGGCGAGATCATCGCCGGCGCCCGGGAGGCGGGTGCCGACCTGATCGCGATGACCACCCACGGGCGCAGCGGGCTCGGCCGCCTGCTGTTCGGCTCCGTGGCGGAGGCGGTGCTCCGCCACGCCGACGTGCCGGTGTTCCTCATGCGCCAGACCGAGGCGCAGATCGCCGCGCGCGCGGCGTGGGAGGCGGTGCGATGAGCCGCCGCATCATGCATCCGACGGACTTCTCGACCGCGTCGGGCGCGGCCTTCAAGAAGGCCGTCGCGATGGCGAAGGCCGACCGGGCCGAGCTGCTGCTCGTCCACGTGCTGAGCCCGGTGATGCCCGTGCCGGGCGACGGCTACATCTCGCCCAAGGTCTACGACGAGATCGCGGCGTCCACGCGGGCGTGGGCGCAGAAGCAGCTCGACCGCCTGCTCAAGAAGGCCAAGGCCGCGGGGGCGCGCGCCAGGGGCCTGCTCCTCGAGGGCGTCCCGCACGAGCAGATCGTCCGCGCCGCCCGGTCCAAGCGCGCCGACGTCGTGGTGATGGGGACGCACGGCCGCTCCGGGCTCGCGAAGCTCTTCCTCGGCAGCGTGGCCGGCCGCGTGGTGACCGCGGCGCCCTGTCCGGTGCTGACGGTCCGGGGCCGGTGAGCCGGCGGTGATCGGGCGGGAGGCGCTCGCGCGGTACCTGGCGAGCGTCTTCGGCGCCCCGGTCGAGATCCTGGCGCTCCAGCCGCTCAAGGCCGCGGACGGCGGCGCGACCGACCCGAAGGGCTTCGGCTACGGCGTGCCGTTCGGGGTCGAGTGCGCGGTCGGCCGCGAGGTGCGCTCGCTCGTCGTCTCGCGCACCCGGCCCGCGCAGGGCTTCGGCCACGACTACCCGGCCGACCGCGCGTGGCAGGCGCTCTACGGCCACGTGGCGTACAACACCTTCCCCCGCCACGTGCGGAGCGTCGACGTCGGCCTCGTGCGCGCCTCGGGCGAGCTCGTGTCGGTCGCCGACGCCGGCGAGTTCTTCCAGCTCGTCGAGCGGGCGGCGGGCCGCCTCTACTGGCTCGATCTGGACCGCCTGCTCACGGGCCCGCCGCGCGACCTCGACACGGCCCGCGCCGGCGCGCTCGCGCGCTTCCTCGCCGAGGCGCACGCCGTCAGGCGCGACGAGCCGACGCTCTATCACCGGCGGATCCGCGAGCTCGTCGCCCACGGCGAGTGCCTCATGGGCATCCTCGACAGCTACCCGCACCCGTACCCGCTGCTGCCGGCCGCGGCGTGCGCCGCCCTCGAGCGCGCCGCCGTGACGTGGCGGTGGCGGATCCGCGACCGCGTCCACCGCCTCGCGCGCGTGCACGGCGACTTCCACCCGTGGAACATCCTGTTCCGCGAGGGCGTGGACTTCTCGCTGCTCGACCGGAGCCGCGGCGAGTGGGGCGAGCCGGCCGACGACGTCGCGGGGCTCGCCGTGAACTACCTCTTCTTCGGGCTGCGGAAGAGCGCCGCGACGGACCCGGCGGTCGTCGCCGAGCCGTTCGCCGCGCTGTTCCGCGCGTTCCTCGACGTCTATCTCGACGCGACCGGCGATCGCGAGCTCCTGGAGGTGCTGCCGCCCTTCCTCGCCTTCCGCGCGCTCGTCATCGCCCACCCGCGCTGGTACCCGGCGCTCGCGCCGGCGACGCGGGAGGCGCTGATCGGGCTCGCGACGCGCCTGCTCGAGGGCGGCGCGCTCGATCCCGGCGCGGTGCCCGCGCTCCTTCGGGGGACGCCGTGAGCTGGGCGATCTGGATCACCGGCCTGCCCGGCAGCGGCAAGTCCGCGCTCGCGCGCGGCGCCACGGCGGCGCTGCACGAGCGCGGCGTGCGCGTCGTGCACCTGGAGCTCGACGTGATCCGCCGGACGCTGACGCCCACGCCGACCTACTCGGCGACCGAGCGCGACGTCGTCTACCGCGCGCTCGTCTCCATGGCGACGGCGCTGAGCGGGGTCGGCGTGCCCGTGATCATCGACGCGACGGCCCACCGGCGCGTCTGGCGGGAGCTCGCCCGGGCCTCGATCGCGCGCTTCGCCGAGGTCCAGCTCGAGTGCCCCCTCGAGGTCTGCCAGCGGCGGGAGGCGCAGCGGACGACGGGCCACGCGCCGCGCGGCATCTACGCGCACGCGGGCGCGCCCGGCGCGCGCGTGCCCGGCGTCGACGTGCCGTACGAGCCCTCGTTCGCGCCCGAGCGCACGATCGACACCGCGCGGCAGGACGTGGCGACGTCGGTGCGCGAGATCGTGGCGCTCGCGGAGCGCCTCGGCGCCGACGCGGGCGCGGCGCCGCGGGTCCCGGGGGGCGGCTGGGCGATCTGGATCAGCGGCCTGCCGGGAAGCGGCAAGACCACGCTCGCGTGCGCGGTGGGGGCGGCGCTCGCGGGGACCGGCGTGCCGGTCCGCGTGCTCGACCTCGGCGGGCTGCGCCAGTTCCTGCTGGCCGGGCAGCCCGAGTCGGACGTCACGCGGGAGATCGTGCACCGCGCGCTCGCCTACACGGCCAAGCTCCTGACCGAGGCCGGCGTCGCGGTCCTCGTGGACGCCACCGCGCCGCGGCGCGCCTGGCGCGAGCTGGCGCGGGAGCTGATCGAGCGCTTCGCCGAGGTGCAGCTCGTGTGCCCGCGCGAGCTCTGCGTGGAGCGCGAGCGCGCCGTCCGGTGGCGGCTCGGCGGCCGGCGACCGGCGCCGTCGGCCGGGCGCGCGGCCGCGCGGCCGGAGCTCGTGCTCGACTACGAGCCGTCGCTGCGCCCCGACCTCACGCTGCACACCGACCTGCAGGACCCGGGAAGCGCCGTGGAGGAGATCCTCCGCCTGGCGCGCCGTCTGCATCGCACCGCCGTCGTCGGCGAGTACCGCCCATAGGAGGCCACGGACGCCCATGCGAGTCCAGGACATCATGACGATCAGCTGCATCACGGCGCCCCCGCAGATGCCCGTGCTGGAGGCGCGCCAGATGATGCTCGAGAAGCGGATCCGGCACCTGCTCGTGACCGACGGCACCAAGCTCGTCGGCATCGTCACGGACCGGGACATCCGGCTCAACCTGCCGTCGCCGGCGACGAGCCTGTCCGTGTGGGAGATCAACTACCTGCTCGCCCGCATGACGGTCTCCAACGTCATGTCGAAGAACGTGGTGAGCGTGAGCCCGTCCCAGGACGCGCGGGAGGCGGCGCAGCTCATGCTCGACCGCAAGATCGGCGCGCTCCCGGTGGTGAGCGACGGTCAGCAGCTGGTCGGGATCATCACGGAGACCGATCTGCTGCGCGCCTTCGTGAAGTCGGGCTAGGGGCCGGACGCGCGGTGCCGCATCGGCGGGTGCTCGTCGTCGACGACGAGCCCGACTTCCAGGTGACGTACGTGCGGCTGCTCGGGCGTCAGGGCCTCCGGGCCATCACGACCGGCAGCCGGCACGAGGGCCTCGCGCTGATCGAGCGGGAGGCGCTCGTGCTGGTGATCTCGGACCTCCGCCTGCCCGACGGCGACGGCCTGGACGTGGTGCGCGCCGCCCGGCGGGCACCGACGCCGGTGCCGACGATCGTGATCACCGGCCTCGGCTCGGAGGCGAGCCGGCTGGCGGCGCTGAGCGCGGGGGCGTCGGCCTACCTGGCCAAGCCGTTCAGCGCGGCGGCGTTCACCTCGCTGGTCGCGCAGACCCTGGCGTCCCCGGGCGCGGGGGGCTGGCCGCCGCTCGGGCCGGGCGTGGGCAACGGGCCGCGCCGGCCGGCGGTGTAAGGGCGGACTGGAGCAGCGACACGGGAGGGTGGCATGATCGCGGTCGAGGGACGGACGAGAGCGGACGAGGGCGGGACGCAGGACTGGTGGGCGGATCTCCACGGGGAGATCCTCGACTGCCTGGCGCCCGGCGGGGCGCTCGCGCCCGCCGAGATCGGGCGGCGGCTCGGGATGTCCGAGGCCGCGGCGACGTCCTGCCTGGCGATGCTCGCGCAGGAGGGGAGGGTGCGGATCTGCCTGGTCGAGCGGACCTGACGCGCCGGGAGCTCTGGAACGCGCGCACGGTCGCCTGGTACGAGCGGGCGAACGCGCGGAGCGACTACGCGGCGACGGTCCTGGGCGCGGTCGCCGGGCTCCTCGACGACTGCCGCACGGCGCTCGACGTCGGCGCCGGCTTCGGGGCGCTCGCGCTGCCGCTGGCGCGCCGGCTCGCGCGGGTGACGGCGGTCGAGCCGGCGCCGGCGATGGCCGCGGCGCTGCGCCGCGCCGCGGCGCGGGAGGGCCTGCGGAACCTCACGGTGCACGAGGCGCCGTGGGGCGAGGTGGAGGTCGGCCCGCACGACCTCGTCGTGTGCGCGCACGTGAGCCACCTCCTCACGCCCGGCTCGCCGTTCCTCGGCGCGGCCGCCGCGCTCGCCCGGCGGGGTGTCGTCCTCGTCCGGGACCTGCCCGGCGGGCCGGACAAGTTCTTCTTCGGCGAGCTCTACCCGATCCTCCTCGGGCGGCCGTACGTCCACGGCTGCGATGCCCGCGACACCGTGGGGGAGCTCGAGCGGCTCGGGATCGCGCCGACCCTGACGCCGATCGAGTACGGCTCCGACCAGCCGTTTGACTCGCTCGATGAAGCGTGCGAATTCTGGATCGAGTACATGCGGCTCGCGGACGCGGGCGCCCGTGACTTCCTGCGGGCGTTCCTGGCCGAGCGGCTCACGCGCGAGGGCGACGGCTGGGTCGCGCCGTTTCGGAAGCGGGCGATGGTCGTCCACTGGCGGACGCGCGGCGCGGGAGGACAGGATGGCTGAGGCACCGAGGTGGCCGGGCATTCCCGCCACCGCCGACGGCTCCGAGGCCGTCGTGTGGGTGGAGACGCAGGTGAGCCAGGGCGCGTGCGCCTACCCGATCACCTCGTCCACCAACATGGGCGCCGGCTACCAGGCGGCCCAGGCGGCGGGCAAGAAGAACCTCTGGGGCGAGCCGCTGTTCTTCCTCGAGCTCGAGTCCGAGCACTCCTCGGCGTCCACGTGCGAGGGCTTCGCGGTCGGCGGCGGCCGCGTGACGAACTTCACCTCCGGGCAGGGGCTCGTGCTGATGAAGGAGGTCCTGTACACGATCGCGGGCAAGCGGCTGCCCGCGCTGTTCCACGTCGGCGCGCGCGCGCTGACCTCGCAGGCGCTCAACGTGCACTGCGGCCACGACGACGTGATGGCGGTCGCGGACACCGGCTGGGGCATCGCGTTCGCCCGGAACTGCCAGGAGGTCGCCGACCTCGCGGTGATCCTGCGGCGCGTGGCGGAGGAGGCGGAGACGCCGTTCCTCTGCGTCCAGGACGGCTTCCTGACCACGCACACGGTCGAGAACGTCCGCCTGCCGGAGCCCGCCCTGATGGCCGAGTTCGTCGGCGACCCATACGCCGTGACCCGCCTGCGCAACCTGATGAACCCCGCGAAGCCGATCATGTCGGGCGTCGTGCAGAACCAGGACGCCTACATGAAGGGCAAGGTGGCGCAGCGCTTCTTCATCGAACGGCTGCCCGGGATCGCGCGCGACGCGATGGACCGCTACGGCACGCTCACCGGACGGCGCTACGCGCCGGTGGATGGGTACCGCCTCGACGACGCGGAGTTCGCCATCGTCGGCCTCGGCTCGATGATGGAGACCGCGATGGCGACGGCCGACTGGCTGCGCGCGCACCGGGGGCTGCGCGTCGGCGTGCTCAGCCTCACGCTGTACCGGCCGTTCCCCGCCGCCGACGTGGTCGCGGCGCTCGCCGGCGTGCGCGCGCTCGTGGTCGTCGAGCGGATGGACAACCCCCTGGCGGCCTCGAACCCGCTCGCGCTCGAGGTGAAGGCGGCGTTCCACGAGGCGGCGACGCACCGCGAGGGCTACCCGGCCGGCCGGCCGCCGCCGCTCGTCCACACCGCGTGCGCGGGCCTGGGCAGCCGCGACGTGCGCCCGGGCGACTTCGTCGCGGCGATCGAGGAGATGGCCCGCGGCGGGCGGCGCGACTTCGTGCTCGGCATCCCGCACCACGAGGCGCTGCCGCGAGGCGAGGACCCGGACGTCCGGCCCGCCGGGGCGTTCTCGCTGCGCGGCCACTCGATCGGCGGCTTCGGCTCGGTCACGACCAACCGCGTGATGGCGACGCTCGCGGGCGACCTCTTCGGGATGTACGTGCAGGCCTACCCGCTGTACGGGTCGGAGAAGAAGGGCCTGCCGACGACCTACTTCCTCACCGTCGCCGACGAGCGGATCCGTGCCCACGCGGAGCTCGCGCACGTGGACTTCGTCCCGCTGAACGACGTCAACGCCTTCAACCTCGGCGACCCGCTCATCGGGCTCGCGGACGGCGGCATCGTGTTCATCCAGAGCGCGGAGACGGAGCCGGCGGCGATCTGGCGGGGGATCCCCCCGCGGGCCCGGGCCGCGATCGCAGCGCGCCGCCTCCGGGTGCTCGCGCTCGACACCGCGCGGATCGCCCGCGAGACGACGAGCCAGCCGGACCTCGTGCAGCGCATGCAGGGGATCGTGCTCCTCGGCGTCTTCCTGAAGGCCGCGCCGTTCGTCGCGCGGCGCGGCCTCGGCGAGGCCGAGGTCTTCGCCGCGGTCGAACGCTCGCTGCGCAAGTTCTTCGGCAAGCGGGGGGAGGCCGTGGTGCGGGAGAACATGGAAGCGGTGCGGCGCGGCTACGCCGAGGTGATCGAGCTGGAGGTGCTCTCCCATGCCTGAGCTCTCCGTCCGCGAGTGCATGCACGAGGGCGTGATCTCGTGCACCGAGGACACCGGCATCGAAGAGGTGGCGCGGGAGATGAGCACGCACCGCATCAGCGCGCTGGTCGTGGTCGAGGGGGGCGTCGCCGTCGGCGTCATCTCCCAGACCGATCTCGTGAACGCGACGTTCGTGCAGCCCTACCTGCACCACTGGCCCGGCATGGCGGCCCGCCACCTGATGAGCAAGCCGGTCGTGTCGGTGCGCCCGGACGCGCCGCTCGCGGCGGCGCTCGAGCTGCTGCGCTCGCGCCGGATCCACCGGCTCGTCGTGACGGAGGTCGTGGACGGCGGCGAGCGTCCCGTCGGGATCCTCTCGATGACGGACGTGGTGCGGATGCTGGGCGAGCGGGGCGCCAGGGAGGTGTCATGAGCGACGCGAATCTTCCGTTCGACCCGCTCGGCGCCGTCGAGCCCGAGGGGGACGGCTACGGGCGGGGCACGAAGCGGCCCGGGCTCGCGAAGGACACGCACGAGGAGAGCCTGCCGGTCGACCATTTGCTCGAGCTCGACCTCGAGGCGTACGTGGACGACTTCAACGCGCGGGTCATCGGCGCGTACGCGGCCGGCACCGGCTCGCAGACGCTGCCGGCGGACGCCGGCGTCGCGCGGAGCCTCATCCCGGCCGGCACCGCCGCGCTCCGCGACTTCTCCTACCTGGCGCCCGAGATCCCGGAATTCGTCGCCGAGCGCTGCGTCGGGTGCATGACGTGCGTGACCGAGTGCCCCGACACCGCGATCCTCGGCAAGGCGATTCCCGGCGGGAAGGTGCGCGCCGCGCTCGAGGAGATCGGCGACGCCGAGGAGCGCGCGTTCGTCACCGCGCGCTGGGCGCGGACGCGCAAGTACTTCGAGGTTCCCGAGAAGAAGGGGCTCGAGGGCGCGCTGTTCGGCATCTTCATCGACCAGACGAAGTGCAAGGGCTGCGCGGAATGCGTGCAGGTCTGCGCCGACCTCGGCTACGACGCGCTCACGATGACGCGCAAGAACGAGCGGCTGCTCTCGCTGCACCGCCGGGCGTTCGTCAACTTCCGCGCGCTGGGGCCCACGCCCCAGGAGTACATCAACGAGAAGGCGCTGGCCGACATGATGCTCGCCGAGGAGTCGGCGCTCCTCTACGTGGGCGGCGCGGGATCGTGCATGGGCTGCGGCGAGGCGACGGCGATCCGCATGATGGTCGCCGCGACGGGCTTCGCCCAGGGCAAGGAGAGCCTCGGCATCGTGGCGGCGACCGGCTGCAACACGGTCTACTGCTCGACGTACCCCTACAACCCGTTCCTCGTGCCGTGGACCAACTCGCTGTTCGAGAACGCGCCGGCGGTCGCGATGGGCGTGCGCGCGAAGTGGGACCAGCGCGGCTGGCAGGACAAGCGCCTCTGGATCATCGGGGGCGACGGCGCGATGTACGACATCGGCTTTCAGTCGCTCTCGCGCATGCTCGCCGCGGGCATGGACGTCAAGGTGCTGGTGCTCGACACGCAGGTCTACTCGAACACGGGCGGGCAGGTCTCGACCGCATCGTTCACCGCGCAGGACGCGAAGATGGCGTCGGTCGGCTCGAGCGTCGCCGGCAAGACGGAGCGGCGCAAGGAGCTCGGGCTGCTCTGCATGATGCACCCGGACGTCTACGTGGCGCAGACGACGGCGGCGCACATCAACCACTTCTACCGGGCGGTGCTCGACGCCAACACCTACCGGGGCCCCGCCGTCCTCGTCGCCTACACGACGTGCCAGCCCGAGCACGGCGTGGGCGACGACCGCGCGGCCGAGCAGGCGAAGCTCGCCGTCGCCTCCCGCGCGTTTCCGCTGTTCACCTACGACCCGCGCCGCGGGCCGACCGTGCGCGAGCGGCTGTCGCTGCAGGGCAACCCGGATCCGCAGGAGGACTGGCAGCGCCATCCGAAGACGGGGGAGGTCCTCGACTTCATCAGCTTCGCGCGGACGGAGCGGCGGTTCGCCCGGCAGTTCGAGGCCGACGGCGCGCCCTCGCCCGCGCTCCACGCCGCGCGCGCGGACAGGCTCGCGAACTGGCGCCTGCTCCAGGAGCTCGCCGGCGTCGGGGGAGGGAAGCGATCATGACCGAACGGAGCGACGCATGCCCCTTTCTGATCCCCGTGACGGCCGATCGCCTGTGGCTCTACCCGACCAGCGCGTTCTGCCGCCGCCCGGGCCAGCGCATCCGCGTGCCGGCGGGCACGACGCGCGCGTCCGTGTGCGAGACGCGCGCCCACCTCGCGTGCGACGGCTATCGGGCGGGGGCCGGCCTGCGGCTCAGCGCGAGGCCTCGCGGAGGCTGAGGCACTGCCGGCCGCAGTCGCGGAGCGCGGGCCAGAGCGTGCACGCGCGGACGCGCAGCGAGGTGGCGCCGACCAGGGCGCCCGCGGCGGCGTCCAGGGGATCCACCACGATCGCGGTGTCGCGCCCCGTGGTGGGGCAGCGGAGGAGCCGCGGCCGGCGGTAGTGCGCGTACACCGCCAGCGCGACCGGCAGCACGACGAACAGCAGCGCGACGCCGAACAGCGCGGGAAGCACCAGCCAGACGCTCATGGGCCCCTCCTCGTCGCCAACGGGCGCTCGTCTCCCGAGTACCGCGCCGCGGGCGCCAGTGTCCATGAGCCGCTCGCCTCATTCGCCTGGTGCGCCGGCGCGGCGGCGCTGGGGCGCCGCCGCCACGGTGAGGTGCGTCATCGCCCCGGCGGTGACGCCGGCGCGGGCCGGAAGCCGCCGGATTCCGGGGACTTGCCCTGGCGCTCCGCGCGGCACATCGCTTGCACCACGACGGCTTCCATAGGAGAGCCCATGAGCACCGCTGCGTGGCGCGCCGCTGCCCCGGAAGAGCAGTCGGACCCCCCGTTCGTGACGTGCCCGTTCCTCGCCTCGGTCGGCGGCCAGCTCGAGAGGACCTACCCGCACGGGGTCCAGTGCGCGCTCCGCCGCGGCCCGGCCCGGGCGCCGTCGACCGACGAGCTCGCGTGGTTCTGCACCAACGGCCGCCACCACGCCTGCACGACCTACCGACGCTGCAGACGCACAGGAGGAGAGTGATGGGGACGAGGGAGAGCCTGACGGTCGTCGACAACCGCACCGGGAAGTCGTACGAGATACCGATCGCCGACGGCGCGATCCGCGCGATGGATCTCCGCCAGATCAAGAGCGGGGCCGAGGATTTCGGCCTGCTGGCCTACGACCCCGCCTTCACGAACACCGCGTCCACGCGCAGCACGATCACGTTCATCGACGGTGACAAGGGTCTCCTCTGGTATCGCGGCTACCCGATCGAGCAGCTCGCCGAGAAGACGAGCTTCCTCGAGGTGGCCTACCTCCTGCTGCGCGGCGAGCTGCCGACGGCCCGGGCGCTCGAGGAGTTCACGTGGGAGATCACCCACCACACGTGGGTCCACGAGAACGTCAAGAAGTTCATGGACGGCTTCCACCACGACGCGCACCCGATGGGGATGCTGATCTCGACCGTCGCGGCGCTCTCGACCTTCTACCCCGACGCGAAGGCCGCCCAGGACGCGGGCCAGCGCGACCTGCAGATCTACCGCCTCGTCGCGAAGATGCCGACGATCGCGGCGTTCGCGTACCGCCACATCCTCGGCCAGGCGTACGCGTATCCCGACAACGACCTCTCGTACGTCGGCAACTTCCTCAACATGCTCTTCAAGACCACCGAGCTGAAGTACAAGCCCGAGCCGGCGATCGAGCGGGCGCTGGACGTCCTCTTCATCCTGCACGCCGACCACGAGCAGAACTGCTCGGCCAACGCCATGCGCTCGGTCGGCTCGTCGGGCGTGGACCCGTACTCGGCGGTGGCGGCCGCGGCGGCGGCGCTCTACGGGCCGCTCCACGGCGGCGCCAACGAGGCCGTGCTGCGGATGCTCCGCTCGATCGCCACGCCGTCGCGGATCCCCGAGTTCATCCGCCAGGTGAAGGGCGGCGAGGCGAAGCTGATGGGCTTCGGCCACCGCGTGTACAAGAACTACGACCCGCGCGCGAAGATCATCAAGAAGATGGCCGACGAGGTGTTCGCGGTCACCCGGCCGAGCCCGCTGGGGGGGATCGCGCGCGAGCTCGAGAAGATCGCGCTCGAGGACGAGTACTTCGTCAGCCGCAAGCTGTACCCGAACGTCGATTTCTACTCCGGGCTCATCTACGAGGCGCTCGGGTTCCCCGTGGAGATGTTCCCCGTGCTCTTCGCGATCCCGCGCACGGTCGGCTGGCTCGCGCAGTGGCAGGAGATGGTCGGGGACCCGGAGCAGAAGATCGCGCGGCCCCGCCAGCTCTACACCGGGTACGCGCGGCGCGACGTCGTGCCGATGGACCGGCGTTGACGATGCGAGGGAACTTCGAGCGGGCGCCGGCGCGCGTCTACTGGGAGTTGACGCGCGCCTGCGACCTCGCGTGTCGTCACTGCCGCGCCGAGGCGCTGCACGAGCGGGAGCCCGGCGAGCTCACCACCGAGGAGTGCCAGGGCGTGCTGCGGCAGCTCGCCGCGGCCGAGCAGCCGCTGCCGCACGTGATCTTCACGGGCGGCGATCCGCTCAAGCGGCCGGACCTGCTCGCGCTGGTGCGGTACGCCGTCGCCCTCGGCCTCGGGGCCTCCGTGGCCCCGAGCGCGACCCACGCGCTCACCCAGGAGGCCGTCGACGCGCTGAAGGCCGCCGGCGTCGGCGCGATGTCCCTGTCGCTCGACGGCTCGACGGCCGCGCGCCACGACGGGATCCGCGGCGTGCCGGGTTGCTTCGACGAGACGGTGGCCGCGGCGCCGCGGATCACGGGGGCGGGCATCCCGCTCCAGATCAACACGCTCGTCACGGCCGAGACCGAGCCCGACCTGGAAGCCATCGCCGGCGTCGTCGCGGGGCTCGGCGCGGCGCGCTGGAGCCTCTTCTTCCTGATCTCGGTCGGCCGCGGGCGCACGCTCACGCCGCTCGGGGCCCACGAGTGCGAGGCCACGCTCCGGTGGCTCGCGGTCCGCGCGCGGGGCTGGCCCTTCGTGCTGACGACGACGGAGGCGCCCCACTACCGGCGCGTGCTGGTCGAGTCCATGCGCCGGGCCGGGGCGAGCGCGCACCAGATCAGCGAGAGCCCGATGGCGCGGAGCTTCGGCTTCCGCGACGGCAACGGGATCATGTTCATCGCGTCGAACGGCGACGTGACGCCGTCGGGCTTCCTGCCCCTGGCCGCGGGCAACGCCCGGGAGGGCGACGTCCTGGAGATCTATCGCGAGGCGCCGCTGTTCCGTCAGCTCCGCGAGCCGGACGGCTTCCACGGGCGCTGCGGGATCTGCCGCTTCCGGACGATGTGCGGCGGCTCGCGCGCCCGCGCCTACGCGGCGACGGGCGACGTGCTCGGCGAGGACCCGCTGTGCGCGTACGAGCCGGCCGCCGTGGTCTGACGCAGTCGCGGGGAGAGGAGCAGAGATGACGTCCCCGGCCTCGCCGCCTGGGGGGTGGGGATCGCGATCCTCGCCTGGGTCGTGACGCGCGCGGCGCTGGGCCCCTTCGTGCTCGCCCGGGCCGCCGCGGGCCTCACCGTGGCCGCCATCGTCTACGTCGGGCTCGCGCTCGCGCTGACGCTCGCGCTCCCGGCGTAGGGCGCGCCACCCGCCCGGTCGTGCCATCGCCGTTCGCGAATAATGCGGGCTAGGAGCGGGCGCGGGGCGGCGGGCGCAGCACGCCCCACGCCGTGCAGAGGCCGAAGAGCACGAGCGCCGCCACGTTGCCGAGGCCGCCCCAGCGTCGGCCCGGCAGCCACCCGAGGAGATCGCCCGCGACGCGCAGGACGAGCGTCGCGTGCAGCAGCACCAGGTGCGCGTAGAAGCTCCGGCGGAAGCCCACCGCGACGCCGAGGACCGCCGGCAGGATGATCGGCGCGTGGCCGAAGATCATCGCGAAGACGAAGCCGAGGAAGAGCGCGTGCAGCATCGCGTCGTACGCCCCGCCGGCCGCGACGCCGCCGTGGACGAGGGCGAGGACCCCGCCCACGCCGAGCCACGCGTAGCCCGAGAGCAGGCACGCGGCGACGAAGCGCGGGAGGCCGGGCTGGCGCACGGTGCGGCGCGCGACGTCCTGCCGTGCGAGCCAGAGCGCGAGCGCGAGGAACGCCGCGCCGACGGTGCGGATGCCCGCGTCGAAATCGGCCGTGCCGAGGCCGAGGCCGGCGAGGAGCAGGGCCACGGCGCCGAGGAACGCCACCCGGGCGGCGCCGGACACGGGCGCGACCCGCGAGAGCTCGAGACGCTCCCCCGCGATCGTCAGGACCAGGAACGCCGCCCACCACGGGGCGACGCGGTAGCCCGGCCAGCCCGCCAGCCAGAGGAGCTGGGCGGCGAGCCACGCCAGCGCGCCGAGGGCCATCACGACGGTGAAGGCCGCCGTCTGGCGGCGCAGGATGGCGACGAAGAGCAGGGCGAGCCCGAGGCTCCCCGCGGTCGTCAGGAGCGCGCCGCTCCCGCCCGGCGAGCCCGCCACGAGGGCGAGGGCGCCGAGGCCGCTGGCGAGCGGCACCAGGTACGCCCAGCTCCGGCCGAGCGCGACCGCGCGCTCCATCCCGATCACGGTCCCGAGGAACCCGGCGACCATGAGCGGACCGTGGAACGCCGCCAGGGGCGTCGGCGGGGCGGGAAGCTGCCAGCCGAGCCGCAGGAGGCCGCCCCAGAGCGCCGCCAGGAGGGCGAGCATCCCCGGCAGCAGCAGCGGCACGCGCGCGCCCCGCCCGGGCCGGACCGGCCGCGGCGCGCTCACGACGACCAGCCGAGCTTCGTCCGGGTCGCCTCCGACATCATGGCGGGCTGCCACGGCGGGTCCCAGACCAGCTCCACCGTGACGGCCGTGACGCCGGGGACGCTCCGCCGGATCGCCGCCTCGGCCTCGGCCGTCAAGGACTCGCCGAGCGGGCAGGCGGGCGAGGTCATCGTCATCGTCACGCGGACCTGGCCGTCCTGGACGTCCACCGCGTAGACCAGGCCGAGGTCCAGCACGTTGATCCCGAGCTCGGGGTCGAGGACATCCCTGAGCGCCTCCCGGACCTGCTCTGCGGTCATGCCGCCTCCTGATCTTCTGGCTGGGGGGCCCCGAGATGGCCCCCCAGACCCCCCAACACGTCGTCTCCCCAACACGTCGTCTCGCCCCCTGCCGAGCTGGGGGGCCCCGAGATGGCCCCCCGAGACCCCCCCACCCGGTGGGCGCGCGACACATGGCGCCCGGAGCCCTCGACGCGCGTTGTCCCCGGCGACCCTCCGGGCCGGGAGGCTTCCGTGAGCCGTATGACCCGCGTCATAGGAGCCCGGGCCGACCCGCTTGTACGGTGTGTTCACGATCTCGAAACGCGCGACCACATGATGGAGGGCGCTCGCATGGCTGACAAGCGCGACGACGAGTCCCGGCCGCCGCTGATGCAGGTGGTCTTCGACAACATCTTCCTCTTGCTGCTGATCGGCATCGTCGTCCCGGTCGTGTTCTACACCATCTGGGGGCTGCTCGAGATCGCGAGCATCCCCGTCGCCAGGTAGGGGGGCGCCATGAGCATCCAGACGCTGCAGGGCGTGTGGTGGAAGAAGGTCGATCCGGCCGAGAAGCTCTGGATCGGCATCGCGCTCGTGTGGTGCCTCGTCCTCTTCGCGATGATGCCCCTCTGGCACTTCACCGGGAAGCAGAACCCCTCCTTCGAGACGTACCGCACGACCGCGCTCGCCTACCAGGCGAAGGTGGACGCCTACGTCGAGAAGAACAAGGTGGGCGAGGACAAGGGGGTCCCGGTGGTCGCGGCCAAGCCGGGCGAGGACGTGTACATGCTCGGGCGGATGTGGTCGTGGTACCCCGTGCTGAAGTTCAAGAAGGGCGAGACCTACCGGCTGCACCTCTCCTCGATGGACCTCCTGCACGGCTTCTCGCTCTTCCCGCTCAACCTCAACTTCATGGTGCTCCCGGGCTACGAGTACGTGCTGACGGTGACCCCCACGGAAGCGGGCGAGGTGTTCGCCGTGTGCAACGAGTTCTGCGGCATCGGCCATCACACGATGGTCGGCAAGATCATCGTCGAGTAGGAGGCGAGGCATGGACGCGACGACCTTCCGGACCTGCGCCCACACGGGGCTCAGGGTGCACCTGACGGCTG
>MGCF01000143.1 GCA_001788495.1 Candidatus Rokubacteria bacterium RIFCSPLOWO2_02_FULL_73_56 | reverse complement strand
CTTCCGGTCCGTCAACATCGCGCTGGTCAACGAGTTCGCGATCATGTGCCGGCGCCTCGGCATCTCCGTCTGGGAGGTGATCCAGGCGGCGGCGACGAAGCCGTTCGGGTTCATGCCCTTCTACCCGGGGCCCGGCCTCGGCGGCCACTGCCTGCCCTCGGACCCGCACTACCTGTCCTGGAAGGTGCGGCTCGAGGGCTACGAGCCGCGCTTCATCGCGTTCGCCGACGAGATCAACCGCCAGATGCCCGGCTACGTCGTCGGGCTCGTCGCCGACGCGCTCAACGACCGGGGGCGCGCGCTGCGCGGCGCCCGCGTGCTCGTGCTCGGCGTCGCGTACAAGCCGAACGTGGGCGACACGCGGGACTCGCCGGCGCTCGAGATCCTCGAGACGCTCGCCCGCAAGGGCGCGGAGGTCGCGTACCACGACCCGCTCGTGCCCGCCGTGCAGGTGGGGGCGACGACGCTCGCGTCGATCGCCTGGAGCGCCGCCGACCTCGGCCGGCGCGACGTGGTGCTGATCGTCACGCCGCACGACGGCTACGACTGGAAGGCGATCGTCCGCGACGCGCGCCTCGTCGTGGACACGCGCAACGCGACCGGCAGCCTCTCGCCCGTCCCGCCCAACGTCCTCCGCCTCTAGCGGGCCGATGCGCACGCTGGCCGCCGTGCTCGTCTCGCTGCGCCCGCGGCAGTGGGTCAAGAACCTGTTCGTGCTCGCGGGCCTGATCTTCGCGCAGAAGCTCTTCACGCCCGCCGTCTGGACGGCGCTCGCCGCGTTCCTCGTGTTCTGCGCCCTCTCCGGGGCCGTCTACCTGCTCAACGACGTCGCCGACCGCGAGCGCGACCGCGTGGACCCCCGCAAGCGCGGGCGGCCGATCGCCGCGGGCCGCCTCGGCGTCGGCGTCGCCGTCGCCGCGGCCGCGCTGCTGATCGCCGCGAGCCTCGTCGCCGCCGCGCTGCTCGCGCCCGCGTTCCTCGCGACCGCGGTCGCGTACGTCGTGCTCCTGACGGCCTACTCCGCGTGGCTCAAGCACGTCGTGATCGTGGACGTCCTCGTCGTGGCGAGCGGCTTCGTGCTGCGCGCGGTCGCCGGCGCGGTCGTGATCCGCGTGGAGATGTCCGGCTGGCTCCTGATCTGCACGATCCTGCTGGCGCTGTTCCTGGCGCTCGGCAAGCGGCGGTACGAGTACCTGTCGCTCCAGGACGACGCGGCAGCGCACCGGCCGATCCTCGCCGAGTACAGCCCCGGGCTCCTCGACCAGATGATCGCGGTCGTCACCGCGTCCACCGTCACCGCGTACGCGCTCTACACGATGTCGCCGGAGACGGTCGCGAAGTTCGACACCCGGCTCCTGCCCGCGACGCTGCCGTTCGTGCTCTACGGGATCTTCCGCTACCTCTACCTGCTCTACCGGCGCCAGCTCGGCGGCAACCCGTCGGAGCTCCTGCTCGGCGACCGGGCGCTCCTGCTGAACGCGCTCGGCTGGATGCTCGCGGTCCTGCTGATCATCTACGGCGCGCGGCTGGAGTAGAATCGAAGTCTATGGCGAGTCAGGTCGCGATCCTGCGGACCCGTCCCGAGACCGTCGTCGAGGACTACGGGCGGCTGATGCGGCTGGTCAAGTACGATCAGGTGCTGCGGCGCGATCAGGACCTGATCCTGAAGCTCAACCTGTCGTGGACGAAGTACTTCCCGGCGTGCTCGAGCCAGCCCTGGCAGGTGGACGGCGTCCTCAGCACGCTCCTCGAGGACGGCTTCGACCGCGCGCGCCTCTTCCCCGTCGAGAACAAGACCGTCGTCACGAACCCGGTCGCCGGCTGCCGCAACAACCGGTGGGCGCCGGTGCTGCGGCGCCACGGCCTCCCGTTCATCCCGCTCCCCGACGTCGAGTGGGTCGTCCATCGCTTCCGGTCGCCGCTGCTGCGGCTCAACGCGATCTTCCCGGAGGGGATCGAGATCCCGAAGATGTACGTCGGGAAAAACGTGCTCCACCTGCCCACGGTGAAGTGCGTTCATCCCGACACCGAGATCCTGCTCGCTGACGGGAGTCTCGTCCGCGCCGAGGCGCTCGTGAAGGAGTGGCAGGTCCGCGAGCCGACCCGAGATCTTCCTGACGGCGATCGGGTGAGCGAGGGAGAGGTCCGCATCGTCTCGCTCGATGGCAGCTCGCTCACGCCTGGCCATGCGACACACTTCTGGCGGACTCCCGTCGGGGACGGCACGGTCTGGACCGTGCGGACACGGACGGGACGTGAGGTGACGACCTCTCCTCAGCACCCCTTCCTCACGCCGGAAGGCTGGACGCCGGCCGCGCGCTTGAGAGTCGGTGACCGGATCGCCATCGCGCGGCGGATCCGCGTGGCAGGCACTAGTCAGCCCCTTCCTCGCGTGGCACGGCTCGGTCACGAGGTGATCGATGTCGACCGTCTGCGATACAGAAGGAGACCGTCGTTCGACCTAGCGACCCAGAAGCGCATCGTTCACCTCTATCTCCGGGGAGCATCGGTCAAGAAGATCGCGGAAGCGCTGGAGCGACCTTGGTCATCCCTTCGTAACATCCTGAGGTCATCTGGTGTCCCTGGCCGTGGACAGCGGAACTGGGTCATTGCGCCGGACGTCACGTCAACTGAATTTTGCCGTTGGCTCGGCTATTTCATGGCGGAAGGCTGGGCGCGCGACAATCACTCGAGTCTCGACGTATCGATGGCGAACGGTGATACAGGGATCCAGCGAGACTACATGGCTCTTTGCCGTAGGCTATTCCGCGCGACCCCCGTGCGCCGTGGGATCACGATCGGGTTTTGCGCACAGAATCTCAGGCCGTTCTTCGAGAGCCTCGGTTTCAGTCTTCCAACCAGCGCCGCGACGAAGGCGGTTCCGGACGTCCTATTCCGCTGTCCAGACGCCGAGATCGCGGCGTTTCTCCAGGGCTATCTCGATGGCGACGGAACCGTCTGCAGTGACGGTGTTCACGTCACGACGAAGAGCCAGAAACTCGCTCGACAGGTGCAGATGCTGCTGGCCCGGTTGGGAGTTGTCAGTTTCATCAGGCACGTGCGGTGTAGCCAGAGCAATCGCAGGAGAGGTTGGACAGCTGTATACGCGAAGGTCTCGATCTACGGCGATGACGTTGTTCGGCTTGCGCAATGGATACGGTTGAAGTCCAGGCATAAGCGGCGACGCCTTGCTGGGCACGTGTTCCGGCGAAAGGGAGGGAGTCAGCCGAGTCATTGGGATACAGTGCCGCTTCCACCGGCACTCTTTCGAATGGTCCGTGAGGGGTTGGGATTCACACATGCATCAACGGGGATGCCGGCCGGTGTCAGTAATATCGAGATCCGCCGGACAGAGGCTACGCGGCGTATTCTCGCGAGGTTCATCGACCTATTCTCGGGAGCCGATTCAGATGGGCGATTCGCGAACGAACTGGCTTACATGCGTCTTCTCGCAAGCGAGGACATCGCTTGGGACCGTGTAGACGATGTGTATTCCCAGTCGGCGGACTCGCCATTTCTCTATGACCTGTCCGTTCGTGATACTCACTCGTTCGTCGGAAATGGCATCATCCTCCACAATACCCACGGTCATTCGACGACAACCGGTGCCATCAAGAACAGCTTTGGCGGTCTCCTCAAGGAAGTCCGGCACTACGCGCACGAATACATGCACGAGGTCCTTGTCGATCTGATGTACATGCAGAGAGAACTTCATCCGTCGGTGCTTGCGGTGATGGACGGCACGGTGATGGGCGACGGCGCGGGCCCGCGCACGATGGTGCCGC
Source organism: Candidatus Rokubacteria bacterium RIFCSPLOWO2_02_FULL_73_56 (assembly GCA_001788495.1). Taxonomy (GTDB): domain Bacteria; phylum Methylomirabilota; class Methylomirabilia; order Rokubacteriales; family CSP1-6; genus GWA2-73-35. Next base: position 20,801 of record MGCF01000143.1, on the reverse strand, counting down.
GCGTGGGCAACCTGCTCCTGGCCTCCGAGGACCAGGTGGCGATCGACGCGATCGCGGCGAAGGTCATGGGCTTCGATCCCCTCGGCATCCCGTACCTCCGCATGTGCGCCGAGCGCGGGCTCGGCACGGCCGACCCGGCGCGGATCGAGCTGGTCGGCGACGCGGACGCCGTCGGGGCCGGCCGGGGCTTCAAGACGCGCCGGAGCCTCGTGATCTGGGGCGACCAGCTCATCCGGCGCGGCCCGCTGCGCCCGCTCAAGCGCCTGCTGCTCCACTCGCCCCTCGTCGTGTGGGCGCCCTTCGCCTCGAACGTCTACCACGACCTGCTCTGGTACCCGACGGTCGGGCGGGCGCGGATCCGCGCGTTCGCGGCGACGCCGTGGGGGCGCCTGTTCGAGACGTACTGAGATGACGGCGGCCGTCCGCGTCCGCTTCGCGCCCAGCCCGACCGGCCACCTGCACGTCGGCGGCGCGCGCACCGCGCTGTTCAACTGGCTCTTCGCGCGCCACCACGGCGGCGCGTTCGTCCTGCGCATCGAGGACACGGACCGCTCGCGCTCGACCGACGAGCACATCGCGTCCATCGTGGACGCGCTCCGCTGGCTCGGACTCGACTGGGACGAGGGCCCGCCGGCGCCGGGCTACCGCCAGACCGAGCGGTTCGCGATCTACCGCGCGCACGCCGAGCGCCTGCTCGCGGCGGGCCGCGCCTACTATTGCGACTGCCCGCCGGAAGCGCTCGACCGCCAGCGGCGGGCGGCCCAGCAGCGCGGCGAGACGTTCCGCTACGCGGGCCGCTGCCGCGGGCGCGGGCTCGGCGCCGGCGCGCTGCGCCTGGCGATCCCGGCCGAGGGCGCAACCGTCGTGGACGACCTGATCCACGGCCCGGTCACCTTCGAGCACGGCCAGCTCGACGACTGGATCCTCGTCCGGACCGACGGCACGCCGACGTACAACTTCTGCGTGGTCGTGGACGACGTGACCATGCGGATCACCCACGTCATCCGCGGCAACGACCACCTCTCGAACACGCCGAAGCAGATCCTGTGCTACGAGGCGCTCGGGTACGCGGTCCCCGCGTTCGCCCACGTCTCGATGATCCTCGGCGCGGACCGGAGCCGGCTCAGCAAGCGCCACGGCGCGACCTCGGTGCAGGCGTTCCGCGACGCCGGCGTCCTCGCCGACGCGATGGTGAACTACCTGGCGCGCCTCGGCTGGTCGCACGGCGACCAGGAGATCTTCTCGCGCGAGGCGCTGGTCGCGCTGTTCGACATCAAGGACGTCGCCGCCTCGGGCGCGGTGTTCGACGCGACCAAGCTCGAGTGGCTCTCGCACGAGTACCTCAAGGCCAAGGACGGCGCGGCGCTCGCCGCGCTCGCCGCGCCGTTCCTGCGCGCGGCCGGGCTCGCGCCGGCCGCCGACCACGCGCGGCTCGCCGCGATCTGCGAGACCGTCAAGGAGCGGGCGAAGACCCTCGTCGAGCTCGTCGAGCGGGCGCGCTTCTACTTCGAGCCGCCGGCCGCGTACGAGCCGAAGGCGGCGCAGAGGTTCCTGACGCCGGAGGGCGCCCGGCGCCTCGACCGGCTCTGCGCGCGCCTCGGCGCCGAGCCCGAGTGGACCCCGGCGGCGCTCGAGCGCGCCTACCGGGCGCTCACGGAGGAGCTCGGGCTCGAGCTCGTGGACCTGGCGCAGCTCTCGCGCCTGGCCCTGACGGGCGGCACGGCCTCGCCGCCGCTCTTCGACGTGCTGGGGCTGCTCGGCCGGGAGGAGGCGCTCGCGCGCCTGCGCCGCGCGCGCGCCGCCGCGGGCGGGACGCCGTGAGGTTGCTGCTCGCGCGCCACGGCCAGACCGCCTGGAACGCGGGCCGGCGCTTCCAGGGCGGGAGCGACGTCGGGCTGTCCGACGTCGGACGGGCCCAGGCGGCGGCGCTCGGCCGCGCCGTGCACGCGCGGCCCCTGGCGGCCGCGTACGTGAGCCCGATGCGCCGCGCGGTCGAGACCGCGGAGATCGCGCTCACGGGCACCGGGATCCCGCTGGTGCCGTTCGAGGAGCTGCGCGAGCTCTCGCTCGGCGAGTGGGAAGGGCGCACGGTGGACGAGGTCCGGGCGCTCGAGGGCGATCCGTACGCGGCGTGGGTGCGGGCGCCGCTCGACTGCCCGCCGCCCGGCGGCGAGCCGCTCCCGGCGGTCTGCGCGCGCGTGCTGCGCGCCGTGGAGCGGATCGACGCCGCGCACCCGAACGGCGCCGACGTGCTCGTCGTGGCCCACGGCGGCGTGATCAGCGTCTACCTCTGCCACCTGCTGGGCCTCTCGTTCAACCACCTCTGGCGCCTGCGGCTCGACAACGGCTCGCTGACGATCGCGCGGCCGCCGCGCCTGGTCCGGGTCAACGACACCACGCACCTGCCGGCCGTGCCCCGGCGCGCGTGGTTCGAGGCCGCGCCCGTCGCCCCCGGGGAGGCGGCGCCGTGACGGTGCTCCTCGCGCTGTTCGGGGGCATGGCGCTGCTGCTCTACGGCATCCAGCTCACGGGCGAGGGCCTGCAGCGGGCCGCCGGCGCCCGGCTGCGCGGGCTCCTGACCGGCCTGGCGCGGAACCGCATCGTCGCGCTCGGCTCGGGGGCGACGGTCACGGCGATCATCCAGTCGTCGTCGGCGACGACCGTGATGCTCATCGGCTTCGTGTCCGCCGGCCTGATGACGTTCCGCCAGACGCTCGGCGTGATCCTCGGCGCGGACATCGGCACGACGTTCACGGTCCAGCTCATCGCGTTCCGGCTGACGGACTGGGCCCTGCTCCTCGTCGGCGTCGGCTTCACGATCGTCTTCGTCGCCCGCCGGCGCGCCGGGAAGGACGTGGGCCAGGCGCTGCTCGGCTTCGGCCTGATCTTCCTGGGGCTCAAGCTGATCCTCGACGGCGTCGCGCCGCTCAGGACGAACCCGCTCGCCGTCCAGCTCCTGGCCTCCGCCGGCGAGAGCCCGGTCCTGGCGGTGCTGACCGCGGCGGTCTTCAGCGCGCTCGTGCACTCGTCGGCGGCCACGATCGGCCTCGCGCTGGCGCTGGCCACCGAGGGCCTGCTCACCCTCGACGGCGCCGTCGCGATCGTGCTCGGCGCGAACATCGGGACGTGCGCGACCGCGCTCGCGGCCTCCGTCGGCACCTCTGCCGAGGCCAAGCGCGTCGCAACCGCCCACATCGCCTTCAAGCTCCTCGGCGCTGCGCTGGTCTTCCCGCTCATCGAGCCGTTCGCCGCGGTGATCGCGACGACCGCCGCCGACCCGGCCCGCCAGGTCGCGAACGCCCACACGCTGTTCAACCTCGGCATCAGCCTCGTGTTCCTGCCGTTCACGCCGGTGGCGGCGCGCGCGATCGAGTCGCTGGTGCCGGAGGACCAGCCGGGGGACAACCCGTTCCGCGTCCGCTACCTCGACGAGCGGGCGCTCGACCAGCCCTCGCTCGCGCTCGGCCAGGCGACGCGCGAGGCGCTGCGCATGGCGGACGTGGTGCAGGGGATGCTGCGCGACGTGCCCGTCGTGTTCGCGACGAACCACCAGGAGCTGCTCGAGGAGGTCGAGCGGCGCGACGACCAGGTCGACTTCCTCGAGCGCGAGATCAAGCTCTTCCTCGCCCGCCTCGGTCGCGAGGCGATGGGCCCCGACCTCTCGCGCAAGGAGATCGAGCTGATCTCGATCATCGGCAACCTCGAGAACATCGGCGACATCATCGACAAGAACCTGATGGAGCTGGCGCGGAAGAAGCTCTACCAGGGGCGGCGCTTCTCCGACGCCGGCTGGGCCGAGATCCTGGACTTCCACGCGATGGTCTCGAAGAACCTCGAGCGTGCGCTCGCCGCGTTCGCCGCGAACGACCGCGGGCTCGCGCAGGAGGTGCTCGACCAGCGGCCGCTGATGCGCCAGCGCGAGCGCGAGCTGCGCGAGTCGCACCTGGCGCGTCTGCGCGCGGGCCTGGCGGAGTCGCTGGAGACCTCGGAGATCCACCTGGACATCCTCACGAACCTGAAGCGGATCAGCTCGCACGTGTCCGCGCTCGTCTTCCCGATCCTCGAGGAGGTATGACGGCATGAAGAAGATCGAGGCCATCATCAAGCCGTTCAAGCTGGACGACGTGAAGGAGGCGCTGACCGAGATCGGCGTCATCGGCATGACCGTCACGGAAGTCCGCGGCTTCGGGCGGCAGAAGGGCCACACCGAGCTGTACCGGGGCTCCGAGTACACGGTCGACTTCCTGCCGAAGGTGAAGATCGAGGTCGTCGTGGCCGACACCCTGGTGGACAAGGTCGTCGCGACGATCGTGGGCGCGGCGAAGACGGGCTCCATCGGCGACGGCAAGGTGTTCGTGCTGCCGATGGGCGAGGCGATCCGCATCCGCACCGGCGAGACGGGCGAGTCGGCCGTCTGAACCGGTCGCCGGCCGACCTCCTCACGGCGGCCGGCCCGATCGCGGGCCGGCTCAGGCGGGAGCTCACGCGGCTCGGCTTCGCCGACGCGGACGCCGCGGCCGCGAACGTCGAGAGCCTCACGCCCACGCCCCGCGACGCCGAGCTCCTCGCCCCCGCCTTCGCGCGCCTGCTCGCCGAGCTGGCCGCGGCGCCCGACCCCGACATGGCGCTCAACAACCTCGAGCGCTACGCCGCGGTCGTCGACCGCGGCGTGTTCTTCCAGACGCTCGCCGTCCACCCGGGCGCCGCCCACCTGCTGGCGCGGCTCGGGGGATCGAGCCAGTTCCTCGCCGACGTGCTCCGCCGGCGCCCGAGCCACCTCGCGTGGCTGCTCGAGCCCGGCACGCTGCGGGTCTGGCTCGCCGACGACCTGGCCACCGACCTCGCCCAGGCGCTGGCGCCGTTCGAGGCGCGCGAGGCCCGCATGAATGCGCTGCGCCGCTTCAAGTACCGCCACCTGCTCCGCATCGGCGCGCGCGACCTGCTGGGCGACGCCGACCTCGGCACGACGACGGCCGAGCTCGCCCACCTCGCCGACGCCTGCCTCGCCGAGGCGCTGCGCGCCGCCGAGGCGGAGGCGCGGCGCGACTGGGGCGCGCCCCGCGACGCGGACGGCGCCGAGACCGGGCTCGCGGTCGTCGGGATGGGCAAGCTCGGCGGCGAGGAGCTGAACTACTCGTCGGACATCGACCTCATGTTCGTGTACGGGGCCGACGGCGAGACCGCGGGCGGGCCGGCCGGGCGCGTGGACACCGGCGAGTACGTCGCCCGCGTCTGCCGCGACGTGGTCGCGTTCCTCGAGGCCGTGACCGACGAGGGCTACGCCTTCCGCGTGGATCTGCGCCTCCGGCCCGAGGGGCGGATGGGCGCGATCGCGCTGGCGCTCGAGCGGTACCGCGCCTACTACCGCGACCGCGGGGAGCTGTGGGAGCGCCAGGCGCTGCTCAAGGCGCGCGTCTCGGCCGGCGACCCGGCCGTCGGCGCGCGCTTCATGGACCTCGTGCGCGAGGCCGTGTACCGGCCCGGCGTGGACGCGCGCGTGCTGCCCGCGGTGCGCGCGATGAAGCGCGAGATCGACCGGACGCTCGCGGCGAAGGGGCGCGAGGCCACCAACGTCAAGCTCGGGCGCGGCGGCATCCGCGAGATCGAGTTCCTCGTCCAGGCGCTCCAGCTCCTCTACGCGGGCGACGACCCGTGGCTCCGCGAGCGGAACAGCCTGCGCGCGCTCTTCCGGCTGACCGAGCGCGGCTACCTCGCCCCCGACCTCGGGCGGATGCTCTCCCAGGCGTACGTCCACCTGCGGACCGTCGAGCACCGCCTGCAGATCCTGCACGAGTTCCAGACGCACACGCTCCCCGACGACGCGCGCGAGGTCGGGCGGCTCGCCCGGCGCGTGGGCGTCCCGGGGCCACCCGCGCTCGCCGCGCGGCGGTTCCTCGCGCGCCACCGCGCCGTGACCCGCGCGGTGCACCGGGCGTTCCGCGAGTTCTTCGCGGCCGGCGCCGTCGCGCCCCGGCCGCGCGTCAGGCTGCCGAGCGTGATGGCGCTCTCCGCGACCGGCTTCAAGGACCCCGAGCGCGCGCGCCTGAACCTCGGGCTGATCCTCGAGGGCCGGCCGCTCGTGCCGTACGCGGTGCACCTGCGCGCGGCGCTCGAGCGCCTCTACCCGACGCTGCTCGACGCGCTCTGGAAGAGCCCGGCCCCGGACGAGGCGCTGAACCAGTTCGAGCGCCTGCTCGCCGCGGCCGGCCCGCGCGCCGGGCTGGTCGAGCTGCTGGCGGGCGATCCCGATCTGCTCGTCGGGCTCGTGCGGGTCTGCGCGGGCGGCGACCTGCTCACGCAGCTCCTGATCGCGCAGCCGGAGCTCCTCGCCTCGCTCGCGGGCCCCGAGCGCCTGCTGCGGCCGAAGACGGAGCGGGAGTTCCGCGCGGCGCTCGCCCCGGTGTTCGCGCCGGGGACGCCGGCGCTGGAGCGGCGCGACACGCTGCGCCGGGCGAAGCAGGCCGAGGAGCTCGCGATCGTGTGGCGCTACCTGCTCGACGTCACGTCCATCGACGGCTACGCGCGCGAGATGACCGCGCTCGCCGAGGCGACGCTCGCCGCGGGCTGGCTCCTCACGCTCGAGCCGCTCGTGGCGCGGCACGGCGTCCCGCGCGACGCCGCCGGGCGGTTCATCCCGGCGGTGCTCGTCGGGATGGGCAAGCTCGGCGGGCGCGAGCTGATCACCGGCTCGGACCTCGACCTCTTCGTCGTGTTCGGCGCCGACGGCGAGACCGACGGGGCGGAGCGCATCGAGGCCCACTGGTTCTACGGCCTCGCGGTCGAGCGGCTGGCGGGCACGCTCGGCGACATCACCGCGGCGGGTGTCGCGTTCCCGGTGGACCTCCGCCTGCGGCCCGGCAGCAAGGGCAGCGGGTTCGCCGCGAGCGTGGCGGCGCTCGAGCGCTACTATGTCGAGCACGGCGACCTCTGGGAGCGCCAGACGCTGACGCGGGCGCGGCTCGTCCTGGGCGATCGGGCGCTCGCGCGGCGCGTGCGCGCCGCGCTCCGGGGGCTCGTGTACGGCGCGCCGCTGCCGCGCGCGTCGCTCAAGGAGATCGCGGAGGTGCGGCGGCGCATGGAGCGGGAGCTCGGCCGGGAGACGCGCGGGCGCTTCCACGTCAAGTACGGGCGCGGCGGGCTCGTGGACGTCGAGTTCCTGGCCCAGGCGCTCCAGCTCGTCCACGGCCACGACCACGTGGAGGCCCGCTGCCCGTCCACCGCGGGCGCGCTCCGGGGGCTCGCCGCGGCGGGCGCGCTGGCGCCCGCGCGGGCCGCGCGGCTCGCGGACGACTACCGCTTCCTGCGGCGCGTGTCCGCGGCGCTGCGCCTGCTCGGCGCCCGCCCGGCCGACACGCTCGAGCTGGCCGGGCCGATGCCCGCGCGCGCGGCGACCGCGCTCGGCTTCGCCGCGCGCGCGGCCTTCCTCGACGCCTACCGCGAGCGGACGAGCGCGGTCCGCGCCGCGTACGCCGAGCTCGTGGAGCAGGGCCCCGCGGCGTGACGCGCTGCTTCGTCGTCGACGGCCCCTCGCAGCTCTTCCGCGCCTACCACGCCGTCGGCTACCTCTCGACCTCGAAGGGCGTGCCGAGCCAGGCCGTGCTGATCCTCAGCACGATGCTCTGGAAGCTGCTCCGCGAGGAGCGGCCCGACTACCTCGGGGTCGCGTGGGACGCGCCCGGCCCGACGTTCCGCGACGCGCTCTCCGCCGAGTACAAGGCCGGGCGCGCCGCGATGCCCGAGGACCTCGTGCGCCAGCTCCCGTACGTGCGGCGCCTGTTCGAGGCGCTCCGGATCCCCGTACTCGAGGCGGCCGGGTTCGAGGCCGACGACATCCTCGCGACGCTCGTGGACCGGGCGCTCGCCGTCCCCGACCTCGAGGTCGTCGTCGTCAGCGGCGACAAGGACCTGCTGCAGCTCGTCGGCCCGCGCGTGCGCGTGCAGAGCGTCTCCGGGCGCACGGGCGAGCCGGTCCTCTACGACGAGGCCCGCGTGCGCGCGCGCTGGGGCGTGGCGCCCGGGCAGATCGTCGAGGTGCTCGCGCTGATGGGCGACGCGATCGACAACATCAAGGGCGTCCACGGCGTCGGCGAGAAGACCGCGGTGAAGCTCATCGCCCGGTTCGGCTCCGTCGAGCGCCTGTACGCGAACCTCGCGCTGGTCCCCGGCAAGCTCCGCGAGACGCTCGCCGCGGGGCGCAAGGACGCGCTGCTCTCGCGGGAGCTGGCCGCGCTCGACCACGCCGTGCCGCTCGGCGTGGAGCTCGAGCGCTTCCGCCGCGCCGAGCCCGACTGGGCGGCGCTGCGCGCGCTCTGGACCGAGCTCGAGTTCTCGCGGCTGCTCCGGGAGCTGCCGGCGGCGGCCCCGGCCGCGGCGGCCGGGCCGGTCGAGGCGCTCGCCGACCAGGTGGCGGTCGCCGCGTGGCTGGCGCGCGTGCCCGCCGGCGCGCCCGTCGCCGTCGACTGGGCGGGCGCGGCGCGCCCGCCCGCGCCGCACCTGGCCGGGCTCGCCGCGTTCCACCCGGGCCCGGGCGCCGCGGCGCTCCCGCCCGGGGCCGGCGCGCCGCTCGCCGCGCGCCCGCTCCTCGTCCACGACGCGAAGCCCCTGCTCGAGGCCTGGCTCGCGGCCGGCGTGGCGCCCCCGCACGCCGAGGACACGGCGGTCGCGGCCTACCTCCTGAACCCGGCGCGCTCGGCGTACCGGCTCGAGGAGCTCTGCGCCGAGGCCTTCGGCGCGGGGCCGCCGCCGCGCCCGGCGCCCGACGCCGCCGCGCCGGGCCCGGCCCTCGGGGAGCGGGCGCGGTGGGTGCACCGCTACTGGGAGCACGTGGCCGCGGAGCTCCGCGCCACGGAGCTCTGGCGGATCTACGAGGAGATCGAGCGGCCGCTCGTGCCGGTGCTCGCCGTCATGGAGCGCCACGGCATCCGCGTGGATCCCGCGCGGCTCGAGGCCTTCGCCAAGGAGCTCGAGCGGAGCCTCGACAACCTGACCCGCGAGATCTGGCAGCTCGCCGGCGAGGAGTTCACGATCGCCTCGCCCCGGCAGCTCGCGCGGATCCTCTTCGAGAAGCTCAAGCTCCCGGTGCTCCGGCGCGCCAAGACGGGCCCGTCCACCGACGAGCGCGTGCTGACCGAGCTGGCGCTCGGCCACCCGCTGCCCGAGAAGATCCTCGAGCACCGGAGCCTCGCGAAGCTCAAGGGGACCTACGCCGACACGCTGCCAGCGCTCGTCGACCCGGCGACGGGGCGCATCCACACCACGTTCAACCAGCTCGTCGCGGCGACCGGGCGGCTCTCCTCGCAGGACCCGAACCTCATGAACATCCCGATCCGGACCGAGCTCGGGCGCCGGATCCGCGCCGCGTTCATCCCCCAGGAGGGCTGGCGCTTCGTCGCCGCCGACTACTCGCAGATCGAGCTCCGGATCCTCGCGCACCTGTCCGGCGAGCCCGCGCTCATCGAGGCGTTCCGGCGCGGCGAGGACATCCACACGCGCACGGCGTCCGAGGTGTTCCACGTGCCGCCCGCGGAGGTCACGGCGCTCCAGCGCACGCTCGCGAAGAGCGCGAACTACGCGATCCTCTACGGCGTGTCCGCCTTCGGGCTCTCGCAGGCGACGCGGATCGACCAGAAGGAGGCGCAGCGGTACATCAGCGGCTACTTCGCGAGCCACCCGCGCGTGCGCGCCTTCATCGACCGGACCCTCGCCGAGGGACGCGAGCGCGGCTGGGTGGCGACGCTCCTCGGGCGGCGCCGCTACCTGCCCGACCTCGCGAGCGGCAACCCCGTGGCCCGGAACGCCGCCGAGCGCATGGCGATGAACGCGCCGGTGCAGGGGACGGCGAGCGACATGATCAAGATCGCGATGGTGCGGGCGCAGGCGGCGCTCGCCGCGCGGGGGCTCGCCGCGCGCATGCTCCTCCAGGTGCACGACGAGCTGCTCTTCGAGGCGCCGGCCGCCGAGGTGCCCGCCGTCGAGGCGCTGGCGCGCGAGGTCATGGAGTCGGCGCTGCCCCTCGCGGTGCCGGTCGTCGTGGACGTGACGTCGGGGAAGGACTGGGCCGAGGTGTGAGCCCCGACCGCCCGTTCCTGCTCGTCGGCCTGACCGGCGGCATCGCGACCGGCAAGTCCACGGTGTCGGAGATCTTCCGCCGGCTCGGCTGCGAGATCATCGACGCCGACGTGCTGGCGCGCGAGGTCGTGGAGCCGGGCGAGCCCGCACTCGCGGCGATCGTCGCCGAGTTCGGTCCCGGGATCCTCGACCCCGCCGGCCGCCTCGACCGCAAGAAGCTCGGCGCGATCGTGTTCGCGGACCCGGACAAGCGCCGGCGCCTCGAGGCGATCACGCACCCGCAGATCCGCGTCAGGCTCGCCGAGCGGCTTCAAGAATTGATCGCCCGGGGCTTCGAGGGCCTCGTGATCTTCGACGCGCCGGTGATGATCGAGAGCGGCACCTCCCGGCACGTGGACCGCCTCGTCGTCGTCGTCACCGACGCCGCCACCCAGCGCGCCCGCGCCGTGGGGCGCGACGGCGACCGGGCGGACGTCGAGCGGCGGATCGCGAGCCAGATGCCGCTCGCCGACAAGGCCAGGCTCGCCGACTACGTGATCGACAACTCCGGCACGCCCGAGGCGACGATCGCCGAGGTCCGGCGCGTCCACCGGGCGCTCCTGGCCGAGCTCCGCGCCCGCCGCGCGGACCCGCCGCGGTGAGCCGCGCGCCGTCCCGGCCGGCCGGCTCGTGAGCCGGCGGCGGGCGCTCGGCCAGCACTTCCTGCGCGACCCCGCGATCGCCCGGGCCGTCGTGGACCTCGTGGCGCCCACGGCCGCGGACCTCGCCGTCGAGATCGGGCCGGGCGAGGGCGCGCTCACGGGCGAGCTCGCGCGGCGCGCCGGCCGCGTGCTCGCGCTCGAGGTGGACGCGGGGCTGGTCGAGCGCCTGCGCCCGCGCTTCCCCGCGGTGGAGGTCCGCCTGGCGGACGCGCGGACGTGGGACTACCGGGCGCTGGCGGCGCCGCCCGGCGGGCGCGTGCTCGTCGTCGGCAACCTGCCCTACAGCGTGGGCAAGCCGATCCTCGCCGCCGTGCTCGCCGCCCACGGCGCGGTGGCCGAGGCGGCGCTGATGCTCCAGCGCGAGGTGGCCGAGCGCGTGGCCGCGCCGCCGGGCAGCCGGGTCTACGGGAGCCTCTCGGTCCTGGCCCAGCTCCACTGGGACGTCCGCGTGGCCCTGCGGGTGCCGCCGGGAGCCTTCCGGCCGCCCCCCAGGGTGGACTCCGCCGTGCTCCACCTCCGCGCGCTCCCGGCCCCCCGGGTGGCCGTCGCCGACGAGCGGCGCTTCGAGCGGGTGGTCCGCGCCGCCTTCGCCCAGCGCCGGAAGACCCTTGCCAACGCCCTCGCGGCGGGGCTCGGGCTCCCGCAGGAGGCCGCCCGGGCGACCCTCGCGGCCGCCGGGGTGGACCCCGGCCGCCGGGCCGAAACCCTCACAATTCTTGAGTTTGCCGGGGTCGCCCAGCGGCTATCATGAGGGGGATGCGAAGCCGCGTCCTGCTGCTCGTGCTGGTGTGCGCCGCGATCGCCGCGCTCGCGCTCTCGGGCCTGCCCGACCGCCTGCTGCCCGCGCCGCCGCCGCCGGCCGTCACTGCACCCGAGCCCGCGCCGGCCGCCCCCGCGCCGCCCCCGACGCGGACGAGCGCCGTCGAGCTGCGCCGCGGCGACAACCTCGTCAGCGCCCTCGGGCGCGGCGGCGTCGGGCCGCGCGTCGGCCACGAGATCGCCCAGGCGCTCCGGCAGGGCGGCGCCGACCTGCGGCGGCTGCGCCCGCGCGACACGCTCGAGGTCACCTGGAACCTCGAGGGCGAGCCCGTGGAGCTCAGGTACGCGGCGAGCCCCTGGCTCGGGTACGTCGCGTTCGCCACGGGCGACGGCTGGGAGGTGCGGCGCTCGCAGACGCGCCCGGACGTCCGCGTCGAGGCGGTCGGCGGCGAGGTGCAGCGCTCGCTCTTCGAGGCGGTCGAGCAGCTGGGCGAGTCGGCGCAGCTCGTGCTGGAGATGGTCGAGATCTTCTCCTCCGACTTCGACTTCACGGCGGACACGCGCGCGGGCGACCGCTTCCGCCTGCTCGTCGAGAAGCGCTACGCCGGCGACACCTTCGTGGACTACCGGCGCGTGCTCGTCGCGCAGTACGTGAGCGACGGGCGCGTGCTGACGGGCGTCGGCTTCGAGGGCGGCGGGCGCTTCGGCTACTACGACCCGGAGGGCCGCTCGCTCAAGAAGAGCTTCCTCAAGTCGCCGCTCGAGTTCACGCGGATCACCTCGGGCTTCACCTACCGGCGCCCGCACCCGATCCTCGGCGGCGTGCGCCCCCACCTGGCGATCGACTACGGCGCGCCGACCGGCACGCCGGTGCGCGCCGTCGCCGACGGCGTCGTCGCGGGCGCCGGCTGGAACGGCGGCAACGGCATCCAGGTCCACCTCCGCCACCGCGCGGGCTACGAGACCCAGTACAACCACCTCTCGCGCCTCGCGCCGGGCGTGCGGCCGGGCGCGCGCGTCAGACAGCGCCAGGTCATCGGCTACGTGGGCTCGACCGGGCTCAGCACGGGCCCGCACCTCGACTACCGCGTCGCCCACCGCGGCCGCTTCGTGAACCCGCTGAGCGAGAAGTTCATCCCGGGCGAGCCCGTGCCCGCCGCCGAGCGCGGGCAGTTCCTGCGCCTGGCGCGCGAGCGCGTGCGCCGCCTCGAGGACGCCGCGCCGCTCTAGCCCGCATCGGTCCCGAACGGTCGCGCCAGCGCCGTTCGCGCATGATGCGCCCTCGTGTGCCGTTCTCGACGTCATGTGACGCCCCGTGGCACGTCGAGCCCGGGCCGGCGGGCGCGCGCGGGAGCACCGGCGCGCGGGGCGAAACTTCGGCGCGGCCGCCGCCGGGTGATACGATGAAAGTGCCGTCGGGAAAGGAGTTTCGTGGAACCCTCTGTGCGGCTGATCCCCCTGGGCGGGCTCGGCGAGATCGGCCTCAACATGATGCTGGTCGAGTCGGGTGACGACCTCATCGCCGTGGACTGCGGCCTCATGTTCCCCGACGACGAGCTGCCGGGCATCGACCACGTCATCCCCGACTTCTCCTACGCCCTCGCCAAGCGCGACGGCTTCCGCGCCGTCGTCCTGACCCACGGGCACGAGGACCACATCGGCGCGCTCCCGTACCTGCTCCGCGAGGCGCGGGTGCCCGTGTACGGCACGCCGCTCACGCTGGCCCTGGTGGGCGAGCGGCTGCGCGAGCACGGGCTCCTCGAGGGGGCCGACCTGCGGCCGATGCGCCCGCGCGAGCGGATCGAGATCGGCGCCTTCGCGGTCGAGCCGATCCGCGTGACCCACTCGATCGCGGACGGCATCGGGCTCGCGATCCGGACGCCCGTGGGCACGCTCGTGCACACGGGCGACTTCAAGCTCGACCCGAGCCCGCTCGACGGCCAGCCGCCGGACGTCGAGCGCTTCGCGGAGCTCGGGGCCGAGGGCGTGCTCGTGCTCTGCTCGGACTCGACCAACGTGGACCGGCCGGGCACGACGCGCTCGGAGGTCGAGGTGGGGCAGGCGCTCAGCGAGCGGTTCCGGGCGGCGCCGGGCCGGATCATCGTCGCCACGTTCGCCTCGCACATCCACCGCATCCAGCAGGTCCTCGACCTCGCCGCGCGCCACGGCCGGCGCGCCGCGCTGCTCGGCATGAGCCTGCAGAAGAACGTGGCGATCGCCGCGGAGCTCGGCTACCTGCGCGTGCCCGCGGGCGTGCTGCTGCCGCTCGAGGACCTCGCCGCGCTGCCGCCCGAGGGGCAGGTGATCCTCTCGACCGGCAGCCAGGGCGAGCCGAACTCCGCGCTCGCGCTCATGGCCGCGCGCGAGCACAAGTACGTGCAGGTCGCGCCGGGCGACCTCGTGATCATCTCGGCGCGCGTGATCCCGGGCCACGAGCGGACGGTCGGCCGGGTGATCAACGCGCTCTACCGGCTCGGCGCCGAGGTCCTCTGGGAGGACAACGCCTTCGTCCACGTCTCCGGCCACGCGAGCCAGGAGGACCTCAAGCGCATGCTGGCCCTCACGCGCCCGCGCTACTTCATCCCGGTCCACGGCGAGTACCGGCACCTGCTCGGCCACGCGCGCCTGGCCGAGGCCGCGGGCGTGCCGCCCGACCGCGTCTTCCTCATCGAGGACGGCATGGGCGTCGAGGTCACGAAGCGCTCCGCCGCCGTCGTGGGCCGCTTCCCGGCCGGGCGCGTGCTCGTGGACGGCAAGGGGATCGGCGACATCGGCGCCGTCGTGCTGCGCGACCGCCAGCTCCTCGCCGAGGACGGCCTCGTCGCCGTCGCCGTGGCCGTGGACGGCACGGGCGCGGTCGTCGGCGGCCCCGACATCGCCTCGCGCGGCTTCGTCTACGTCAAGGAGAACGAGCCGCTGCTCGAGGAGCTGCGCGCGGCGGTGCTGGCGGCGCTGACCGAGGGCGAGGCGGAGGCGACGCGCGACCGCGAGGTGCTGGCCGCCCGCGTCCGCGTCAGCGTCCGCCACTTCATCAGCCAACGCTTCCGACGGAAGCCCGTCGTGCTGCCGATCATCCTGGAGGTCTGATGGCGACGCTCGTCACGAAGAAGAAGGGCAGCGACCGCTGGCTCGGCGAGGTCAAGGGCATCCTGGCGCTCGCCGGGGCGGGCTTCGGCCTGGTCGCGCTGGCGACGTTCGATCCCGCGCTGCCGCCGGCCGTGCAGACGAGCCCGGTCGGGCCCGTGGGCGCCTGGCTCGGCTGGGCGGCGTTCCAGTCGTTCGGCTACGCCGGCTTCCTGTTCCCGCTGCTGCTCGGCGCCTGGGGCGCCTCCGCCTTCGTGCGCCCCGTGGTCGCGCGCGGGTGGCTCCCGCTCGCCGGGCTCGGCGTGCTGCTCGTGGCCGCGACCGGGCTCCTCACGCAGGCCGCGGGCCCCGCGGCCGCCCCGCGCGGCCTCGCCGCGGTCCCCGTCGGCGGCGGCCTCGTCGGCCGCCTGGTCACGACGGCGCTCCGGGCGGGGATCGGCGACGTCGGCAGCGTCATCCTCCTGGGCGCGGCGGTGCCGATCGGCGTGCTGCTCGTGACGCGCGTGTCCTACGCCGCGGTCGTCCGCGTCGCGGGCGCGCGGCTGGCGCGGCTGCGCCGCGTGCGCCAGCCGGCGCGCGCCGCCGCGCCGCGCGCCCCGCTCGCCGCGTCGGCGGCCGCCCTCGCCCCGGCCGGCGCGGCGGCGCTCGAGATCGTCGCGCCGCCCGTCGTCGTCGAGCCGTCGCGGCCGCGCGGGCGCCTGGCCGAGCAGGGGCTCGCGTGGCAGGAGACGTTCGACTTCGGCACGGGCGGCGCCGAGGCGTTCCAGCTCCCGCCGGTCGGGCTCCTCAAGGCGCCGCCCCCGGCGGAGCTCAAGCGCACGCGCGAGGAGCTGCAGGACAACGCCGAGGCGATCCGCCGGCGGCTGCAGGAATTCGAGGTCGAGGGCCGGATCGTCCAGGTGAGCCCCGGGCCGATCATCACCGCGTACGAGTTCGAGCCCGCGGCCGGCATCAAGGTGAGCCAGGTCGTGAACCTCGCCGACGACCTGGCGCTCGCGCTCAAGTCGGCGTCGGTGCGCATCGTCGGCCCCATCCCCGGGCGCGGCACGGTGGCGATCGAGGTGCCGAACGCCGAGGCGGGGACGGTCTATCTGCGCGAGATCTTCGTCTCGGCCGAGTTCGCCGAGTCCAGGGGCCGGCTGCCGCTCGCCCTCGGCAAGGACGTCAACGGCACGCCCGTCGTCGGCGACCTCACCGCGATGCCGCACCTGCTCGTCGCGGGCGCGACCGGCAGCGGCAAGTCGGTCGGGCTCAACTCGATGATCTGCTCGATCCTGTACAAGGCGACGCCCGCCGACGTGCGCTTCCTCCTCATCGACCCCAAGCGCCTCGAGCTCAGCGTCTACGAGGGCATCCCGCACCTGCTGGCCCCGGTCGTCACCGACGCCAAGGAGGCGGCGGCGCGCCTGCGGTGGATCGTGGGCAAGATGGACGAGCGCTACAAGGCGCTCCAGGGCAAGCAGGTGCGCAACATCGAGGGCTACAACAAGGCCGTCGGCGCCGAGGAGCGGCTGCCGTTCTGGGTCGTCGTCGTCGACGAGCTCGCCGACCTCATGATGGTCTCGGCCGGCGAGGTGCAGACCTCGCTCGTGCGCCTGGCGCAGATCGCGCGCGCGGTCGGCATCCACCTGATCATCGCGACCCAGCGGCCGTCGGTGGACGTCGTGACGGGCCTGATCAAGGCCAACTTCCCGACGCGCATCGCGTTTCAGGTCGCGTCCAAGGTGGACTCGCGCACGGTCCTGGACGGCAACGGCGCCGAGCAGCTCCTCGGGCGCGGCGACATGATCTTCGTGCCGCCGGGGGCGAACAAGCAGATGCGCGTGCACGGCGCCTGGGTCGCGGACGAGGAAGTGCGCGCGGTCTGCGACTTCCTCCGCACGCAGGGGACCGCGGTCTACGAGGAGGTCCAGCTCCCGAGCGAGGAGGAGGTCGCCGAGGGGGCCGCCGCCGAGCGGGACGACCTCTACTGGGACGCCGTGCAGCTCGTCATCGGCCAGCGCCAGGGGTCCATCTCGTTCCTGCAGCGGCGCATGCGCCTCGGGTACCCGAAGGCCGCGCGCTTCATCGACATGATGGAGCAGGACCGGGTCATCGGCCCCGGCGACGGCGCCAAGCCGCGCGAGGTGCTGGTCGGGCCCGAGTACCTCGCCCGGCGCGGCAAGTAGTTCCACCCCCCGGCCTGTAGAATGGGCGGGTGACCCCGGCTCGCCCCGCCCGCCGCGCGGCCCCGCTGCTCGGCGCCGCCCTCGTGACGCTCACCGCGTGCGCGGCCCTGCAGGACGCGCGGCCCGACGCGCCGGCGGCGGCGCCGCGCGCCGCGGACGCGGCGATGCGGCCGTGCGCGCGCGCCGACCTGCTCGGCACCTGGCAGGTCGTCCGCATGGGCGCCGCGCGGTCCGTCACGGTGGACCGGAGCGCCCCCGAGTACTACCCCCACCAGCGCTACGTGTTCGCCGCGGACGCGACCATGCGCTACCTCGCCGCGCAGAAGGCGATCACGGCCGAGGACCACCGCACGCTGGCGGCGGCGCCCGCGACGACGACGACGTGGGCGGTGGACGAGACCGGCCGCCTGCTCACGCAGGCGGACGGCGTGCCGCGCCAGGAGGTCAGCACGTGCGCGGTGCTGCTGAAGCAGATCGAGGCCGGGGAGGCGGGCGACGTCGTGCTCACGCGCCTGGACGCCGAGGGCCGCGCGCTCTCGCGCCGCCAGCTCCGGCGGCTCGAGCGCGCGCCGGAATGAGCGGGGCGCGAGCGACGTGCGCGCCGGCGGCCGGGTGTTCCTCGTGCTCTGCGCCTCGTCGCTCCTCTTCTACCTGAGCTTCCAGCTCCTGCTCGCGGTCGTCCCCCTCCACACCGTCCGCCTCGGCGGGCGGGCGGTGCACGTGGGCCTCGTGACCGGGCTCTTCGCGGGCACCGCGATGCTGCTGCGCCCGGTCGCGGGCGTGCTGACCGACGCGCTCGGCCGGCGCCCGCTGATCCTCGCGGGGGCCGCGATCTTCGGGCTCGCCTCGCTCGGCTACACGGCGGTCGGCAGCGTCGCCGCGCTCCTGGCGCTCAGGGTCTTCCACGGCGCCGGGATGGGGCTCGGGCCGACCGCGGCGACCGTGGTCGTCGCCGACGTCTCCCCGCCCGAGCGCCGCGGCGAGGCGATGGGCGTCTACAGTCTGACGATCACGACCGGCAGCGCGATTGGCCCGTGGCTCGGCGTCGAGCTGTACCGGCGGCTCGGCCCCGAGGCGACGTTCCTCGCGTCGGCGGCGATCGCCGCCTGCGCGGTCGCGCTCGCCTGGGCGCTGCCGGAGACGCGCCCGGCCCCGCGGCGTGCCGGGGCCTGGCGGGCCGGCCTGTTCAGCCGCGCGGCGCTCTACCCGGCGGCGCTGGTCCTCGGCCTCTACCTGGGGTTCGGCGCGCTCGTGTCGTTCCTGCCCCTCTACGCCGAGCGGCACGGGCTCGGCAACCCCGGCCTGCTGTTCACGGTCTTCGCGCTCGCCGGCCTGGCCGTCCGCTGGCTGGCCGGGCGGCTCGCCGACCGCCTCGGGCGGCGCGCGGTGGTCGCGCCCGCGCTGGTCCTGGCGGGGCTCGGGCTGGCGGTGCTCGCGCAGGCCCGGTCCGCGGGCGGCCTCGTCGTCGCCGGGGCGATCTACGGCCTCGGGTTCGGCGCCGCGCAGCCGGCGCTCATGGCCATGACCGCCGACCGCGTGCCGCCGGAGGAGCGCGGCCGCGCCATGGGGACGCTCTACACGGCCTGGGAGCTCGGCATCATGACGGGCGCGGTCGGGCTCGGCCTGCTGGTCGGGCTCGTCGGCTTCGAGCGCATGTGGTGGCTCCTGGCGCTGCTGGCGTGGCTCACCGCGCTCGGCGCCACGCGCGACCTCCGGCGCCGGCGCGGCTGAAGTCGATGCGCCCGGCGCCGCCACGCCGGGCCGGGTCGCTGATTCGCTTGAATGGCGCCCGCCCGGCCGGCGTCCTCAGGGAGCAGGAGGGACCCGTGATGAAGGCCCGCGATCTCGCGCTCCTGCTCGCCCTGGGCATCCTGCTCGCCTGGCTGGTCCCGGTGTGGGGCCAGCCCCCCCGCGCCGTGGCGCCGCGCTTCCGGCCGGAGACGTTCGTCAGGCTCGAGGGCGTGAGCGGCGAGAGCGCCCAGCGCCCGGGCTGGATCGAGGCGCTCTCGGCGATGCGCTTCGAGTGCCGCGGGCGCTCGTTCGCCTTCGTGCACCTGGTGGACCGCGCCTCGCCCGCCCTCGCGCGGGCGGCGGCGGGCGGCACGCACTTCGCGCAGGCCGAGCTCGACCTGGGCGGCGTGCGGTTCGTGCTCACGGACGTCCTGGTCTCGCGCATCACCCAGGCCTCGGGCGCCCGCGACCGGCCGGCCGAGACCGTCACGCTCGGCTTCGCGAGGTGCGCGCGGCGCTAGCGTGCCGCGCGCACCGCGGGCCCCCTACCAGCGGATCCGCACGCGGTAGACGAGCTTCGCCGCGCCGTCCCGGGGCACCGGGATCTCGTACTTGAGCGTGTGGGCCTCGATCTTCTCGTGCTTGTGCGTCGAGCTGAGCACCTGCCAGTCGCCGGGGACGGGCTCGATCACGGTGACCGTCTGCGCCTCCTTCTTGTGGTTGCGCAGGCTGATCTCCCACTCGACCTCCCAGACGTGGGCGGCGAGCTTCCGGAAGTCGGTCTGCTTGCGCTCGCCGACCACGTCGAAGGCGTTGCCCATCTTGATCTTCACGCGCTCGTCCCTGGGCGTGTGGTCGATCCAGTCCTCGCCGACGAACTGCTGGCTGCCCGCGGCGTCGGCCTTGTAGACGCGGACCTTGCCCTTCGGCAGCGGCAGGCCGAGGCGATGCTCCTTGCTGTTCTTGAGCTCGAGGTACACGCCGACCTTCTGGTTCGAGATCGGCACGCCGTAGCTGTTGCGGTAGTACTCCTGCGCGCCCCAGTAGATGAGCTGCTTCGTCACCGGCACGTCGCTCGCGGCCAGGAGCGAGAGCTGCTTGGTCTGCCGGTCCTTGACCGTCGTGCGGCCGTCGAGCGTGTAGAGGTGGTACTCGAAGAAGCCCTCGCTCTTGAAGTCGCGGCTCGCGTCGGCCGCCGCGGACTTGGCCGCCATCTCCATCGCGCGGCCGAGGCGCCGCTCGTCCTGCGCGCGGTTGACGTCGCCCGCGACCAGCTTGAGCGCGGCGTTCCCGTACGTCGCCCCGCTCTTGTTGTCGATCGTGACCCAGCCCGTGAGGTCGCTCTTCCGGTCGGTCGCGTCGAGCACCAGGACGTAGTCGGCCTTCCACGTGATCCCGCCGGTCAGGTACGAGGCCTCGACGCGCTGGGGCGCCGCCGACCGGCTGCGCGTGAGCCACACGAGCGTCGGCTTGGAGACGAGGTTCTCGGGCAGCGCGGGCAGCACGAGGCGCCCGGTGTAGCCGAGGTGGATCTGGCCGCCGATCTCGAAGACGGGGCCGCTGGTGGACAGGAGGGTCGCCTCGTGGAAGGTGCCGTCGCCCTGGTAGAGGCGCACCTTGCGGCCGACGTACTTCTCCAGGAGCTTCTGGCTCGTCAGCAGGTCGTACTCGTAGTTCTGCTCGAGGATCTTGAGCCCGGCCGCATCGGTCAGCGACCGGAGGTGCACGGTCGTCGGGTCGATCAGCGCGGCGACGTCCATGAACTGCACCTCGCCGAGCCCCTGGGCGAAGCGCGCCTCGCGCACGTCCTTCACGAGGCCCAGGTTGCCGTTGTAGATCGTGAGCATCACGTCGCGCTGGGCGTCGCGGGTGATGCTGTGCGGGGTCGCGCCCGCGGCCTGGGCGACGAGCGTGAGCAGCAGCAGGAGCGCGATCAGTGTCCGTCTCATCGTGGGTCCTCCCGGGTCTCCGGATCGGTGCGTCTGTCCGGTGAGACCGGGTCCGGGCCGCGGAGTTCCCGGGGGGCGGGCGGCGTTTCCGGACGGGCGGCTCAGCCGACGATGTGGACGGTGACGCGCACGGGGTCGGGCAGGGCGGCGGGCTCGCGCGTCGGCTCCCAGCGCCCGAGGTGCCTGAGCTCCCGCGCGAGCGCCGGCCACGCGGCGCGCGGGAGCACGACCTCGAGCACCACGCCCTCGGCGTCGGCGCGGCGCGAGAGGCGGGCGCCGCCCGCGCGCTCGACGAGCGCGAGGATCGCGCGCTCGGCGGCGTCGCGCTCGGCGGCGGCGAG
>MGCF01000142.1 GCA_001788495.1 Candidatus Rokubacteria bacterium RIFCSPLOWO2_02_FULL_73_56 | reverse complement strand
GAGCGTCCTGGCCCTGCTGCTCGCCGCCGCCGCGGCGCTGGCCTTCGCGTTCGGCGAGTGGGCGGAGGCGGCGGCGATCGCCGCCGTCATCGTCCTCAACACCGCGATCGGCTTCGCGACGGAGCTGTCAGGCGTGCGCTCGATGGAGGCGCTGCGGCGGCTCGGGCACGTGACGACGAACGTCCGGCGCGGGGGCGCCGTGCTCACGGTCCCCGCGCAGGACCTGGTGCCGGGCGACGTGGTCCTGCTCGAGGGCGGCGACGTCGTCACGGCCGACCTCCGCCTGCTCGAGGCCTCGAACCTGGCCTGCGACGAGTCCACGCTGACCGGCGAGTCCGTTCCCGTCACCAAGCGCGTCGAGCCCGTGGCGCCGGACGCCCCGGTCGCCGAGCGCGCGAGCCTGGCGTTCAAGGGGACGACGGTCGTGCGCGGGGCGGGCGAGGCCGTCGTGGTCGCGACCGGGACGGCGACCGAGCTCGGCCGCATCGCTTCGCTCGTCGAGGAGGCCGGCGCGGAGCCCTCGCCGCTCGAGCGCCGCCTCGAGCGCCTCGGCGGGCAGCTCGTGTGGGTGGCGCTCGGCCTGGCCGCGGCGATCGCGGGCGCCGGCGTCGTCGCCGGCCGCGAGACGCGGGCCATGGTCGAGATGGGCGTCGCGCTCGCGGTCGCGGCCGTGCCCGAGGGGCTGCCGATCGTCGCGACGGTGGCGCTCGCCCGGGGGATGTGGCGGATGGCGCGCCGGAGCGCTCTCGTGACGCGCCTGCCGGCGGTGGAGACGCTCGGCGCGACGACCGTGATCCTCACCGACAAGACCGGCACGCTCACCGAGAACCGGATGGCGGTGGCGCGGCTGGCCCTCGCCTCGGGCGACGTCGAGGTCGGCGCGGGGCCGATCGTCGCCGGCGAGGGGACGCCGCTGCGCCGGGCCCTCGAGGTCGGCGTGCTGTGCAACGACGCCACGCTGCCGGCGGGCGGCGCCGCCGTGCCCGACGCCGACGCGGTGGGCGACCCGATGGAGCTCGCGCTGCTCGAGGCCGGCGCGCGCGCCGGCCTCACGCGCGAGGCGCTCTCCGCCGAGCTGCCCGAGGTGCGCGAGGAGGCGTTCGACCCCGCGGTGAAGATGATGGCCACCGTCCACCGCGCCCGCGACGGGTACCTGGTGGCCGTCAAGGGCGCGCCGGAGGCCGTGCTCGAGCACGCCACCGCGGTCCTCACGGCGGACGGCCCGGTGCCGCTCACGCTGGAAGCGCGCGCGGGGTGGCGCGACCGCGCCGAGCGGCTCGCGCGCGCGGGGCTCAGGGTGCTGGGCCTGGCGACGCGGCGCGCCGAGCGCCCGGACGCGGCGCCCTGGGACGGCCTCACGCTCGTCGGCCTCGTGGGCCTCCTCGACCCGCCGCGTCCGGACGTCGCGGGCGCGATCGCCGCGTGCCGCCGGGCGGGCGTGCGCGTCGTGATGGTCACGGGCGACCACGCGGAGACGGCGCGGGCGATCGCGGCGCGGGTCGGGCTCACCGGCGACGGCGCCCCGCGCGTCGTCGAGGGCGCCGAGGTCCGCGGGCTCACGGCGCTCACGGACGCCGAGCGCGCGCGCCTGGCGCGCGCCGACGTGTTCGCGCGCGTCGGTCCGGAGCAGAAGCTCGACCTCGTCGCGCTCTACCAGGCGCGCGGCGACGTCGTCGCGATGACGGGCGACGGCGTCAACGACGCGCCCGCGCTCCGGCGCGCCGACATCGGCATCGCGATGGGCCGGCGCGGCACGCAGGCCGCGCGCGAGGCGGCGGACATGGTGCTGCGCGACGACGCCTTCCCGTCGGTCGTCGCGGCCATGGCGCAGGGCCGTGTCATCCTCGCCAACATCCGGACGTTCGCCGTCTACCTCCTGTCGTGCAACCTGAGCGAGGTGCTGGCGGTCGGCGTCGCGGCGCTCGGTGGGCTGCCGCTGCCGCTCCTGCCGCTCCAGATCCTCTACCTGAACCTCGTGACCGACGTGTTCCCCGCCTTCGCGCTCGGGGTCGGCGAGGGCGAGCCGGGCGTCATGCGCGAGCCGCCGCGGGACCCCCGGGCGGCGATCGTCACGCGGCGCCACTGGGTGGCGATCGGCGCGTGGGGCGCGCTCATCACGGCGGCGACCCTGGCCGCGTTCGCGCTCGCACTCGTGCTGCTGCCCCCCGGCGCCGCACTCACCGTGTCGTTCCTGACCCTCGCCTTCGCCCAGCTCTGGCACGTCTTCAACATGCGGGCACGGGGCGCGGCGCGCTTCGCGAACGACGTGACCGCGAACCCGTTCGTCTGGGGCGCGCTCGGCGTCTGCGCCGCGCTGATCATCGCCGCCGTCCACCTGGCGCCGCTCGCGGCGGTGCTGCGCCTGGCGCCGCCCGGCGCCGGGGGCTGGACGCTCGCGATCGGCGCGAGCCTCGTCCCGGTCACGGTCGGGCTCGCGCTCCCGCGCCGGCGCCGGGGCGACACCGTGTCGCCCGCGCGTCACGCTGACGCGCCGCGGGATCGCGCGGGAGGGCCGGGCGCGCGCGGAGGGGACGGCCCGGGCGCGGGCCGGAGCTTGGCCTCGTACTTGCTGGCTTTCGGTATCATGATCAGTCGTCACCACACCGCGGAGGTGCAGTCATGCCCGGCGCCCTGAGCGAGCGAGCGACCGTCCGCGTCCGTTTCGTGTCCGACCCCTGCGTCCTCGCCTGGGCCTGGGAGCTGGTGGATCCCACGACGGGCCGCGTCCTCGAGAGCAGCTGGACCGACCGGTGGACCGCCTACGACTCGGCCGCGCGGGCGCGCGCCGAGGGTGAGCGCCGGCTCGACACCCTCGGCCACCGCCGGCTCGTCATCGTGGCGCGCGAGGAGCCCGAGCTCCACGCCTGGCTCGTGCGCAAGTTCACCGGCGAGGCCGGCGTCGAGATCGTCCGCGACCGCCGGCACGGCGAGCGGCGGGTTCGCCCCACGGGCCTGCTCCTCGAGCGCCGCCGGAGCGAGCGGCGGCAGCGCCCCGACGTCGACGCCGAGGTGCGCGCGCGCGGCTGGGCCCTGGTGGACCGCCTCGAGCAGGCGGCGTAGCCGAGGGATCCCATGGCCAAGCCGAGCAAGCGGGGCGGCGGGAAACGCGGCAAGCGCGCGGCCAGGCCCGCGACGGCGGCGCGCACACCCGGCGCGCCGCCGGCGCGGCGCGCGTCGCCGCCCGTCACGCCCCCGCCGCCCGTGCTCTCGCCGCCGGCTCCCGCGCCGGTCGACCTCGAGCCGGCCGCTCCTCCGAGGCTCGGCGACGTCCCGTGGGGGTACGGCCAGGACCGCGTCACGGCGCTGGCGCGCGACCCGCACTGGATCTTCGTCTCCTGGGAGCTGACCGACGAGGCGCTCGCGCGGGCGCGCGCCGAGGTCGGCGCGGCCGACGCCGCGTGCGTCCTGCGCGTGTACGACACGACCTGGCGCCTCTTCGACGGCACCAACGCGAACTGGTCCTTCGACGTGCCCGTGCACCGCCCCGCGAACAACCACTACGTGTGCGTGAATCGCCCGGCCTCCGTGTTCCACGTGGACATCGGCGTCAAGAGCCGCGAGGGCTGGTTCGTGAAGATCGCGCGCTCGGCCCCGGTCGAGACGCCCCGCGACTCCATCGCGCCCGACGCGAGCGTCGAGTGGATGACCGTCACCTACGACGGCGCCCTGCCGCCCGAGTACCGCCATCGCGTCGAGCCGGCGCGCGGGGCGCCGGCGACCGCCCGGCCGGCGGGCGACGGGCTCGACCTCGAGCGCGTGATGCACGCGCTGGTCGGCGAGGGGTGGTCGCGGGCCGAGTGGGAGGAGCGCGAGAACGGGGGCCGTGTCGTGCGCTGGGTGCGCTGGACGGGACCGTTCTGGCGGGAGCACTGGCGCACCGTCGCCGGCGAGCGCGTCGAGATCGTGTTCGAGGGCGAGCGGCGCGTGCTCCAGGGCGCCTGGGGCGAGCGGGTCGTCTTCGGCCCATGGCGCGTGGCGATCCACGCGGTCGGCCCCGCGGGCGAGCAGCGCCTGATCGACCGCTGGACGATCCACTACGCGTGGCCGGCGGAGGGCGGCGCCGTTCGCGTCGACACGGAGCAGATCCTCGCGCGCATCGTGCGCGGTTACCGCGCCGCCGCGCTGGGCGGCGGCTCCGAGGCGCGGCTGCTCGAGGAGGCCTGGGGGAGCGAGGCGCTCCAGGCGGGCGCGAGCGAGTGGCGGTGGCTGCGCGGCAGCGAGGAGCGGCTCGGCGGCGCGAGCGAGTGGCTCTGGCTGGGTGCGAGCGAGCTCCTGTGGGGCGGCGGAAGCGAGCGAAGGCTCGCGGGCGCGAGCGAGTGGTCGTGGCCGGAGGCAAGCGCGTGGTGGCTCGGCGGCGCCAGCGAGGGGCTCGCGCGATGACGCGCGGCTACCTCGCGCTCGTCCTGCACGCGCACCTGCCGTACGTGCGCCACCCCGAGCACGAGCACTTCCTCGAGGAGCACTGGTTCTTCGAGGCGATGACCGAGACGTACATCCCGCTGCTGCGCGTCCTCGAGGGCCTCCTGCGCGACCGGATCGACTTCCGGCTGACCCTCTCGCTCTCGCCGCCCGTGGTCGCGATGATGCGCGACCCGCTGCTGCTCGCGCGCTACGCGCGGCGGCTCGACGCCCTCGTGGAGCTCGGCCACCGCGAGGTCGAGCGGACGCGGGGCGACGGCGCGTTCGCGCCGCTCGCGCGGATGTATCGCGACCGCCTGCTCTCCGTCCGCGACACGTTCAGGCGCTGGGAGGGCGACATCCCCCGGGCGTTCCGCGCCGTGGAGGACGCGGGCATGCTCGAGCTCCTGACGTGCACCGCGACCCACATGTTCCTGCCGCTCGCCGACCGGAACTGGGCGGTGTGCCACGCGCAGATCGAGCTCGCGGCGCAGGAGCACGCGCGACACTTCGGCCGCCGGCCGCGGGGCATGTGGCTCGCCGAGTGCGGCTACGTGCGGGGGGTGGACGAGCTGCTGCGCGAGTCCGGCGTCCGCTACTTCTTCGTGGACGCGCACGGGCTCCTCTTCGCCGACCGCCGGCCACGCTACGGCGTGTACGCGCCCGTCGTCTGCCCGACGGGCGTCGCCGCGTTCGGCCGCGATGTCGAGAGCAGCAAGCAGGTCTGGAGCGCGGAGGAGGGGTACCCCGGCGACGGCGTGTACCGCGACTTCTATCGGGACATCGCCTGGGACCTCGACCTCGACGCCATCCGCCCCTGGATCCATCCCGACGGGATCCGCCACGCGACCGGCTTCAAGTACCACCGGATCACCGACCGGCGGCTGCCGCTCGACCGGAAGGAGCCCTACGACCCGCACGCCGCGCGGGAGCGCGCGGCGGTCCACGCGGGCAACTTCCTGTTCAATCGCGGGCGCCAGGTCGAGTTCCTCGCGGAGCGCATGGACCGGCCGCCGATCGTCGTCGCGCCGTACGACGCCGAGCTGTTCGGCCACTGGTGGTTCGAGGGCCCGCAGTTCCTCGACTTCCTGTTCCGCAAGCTGCAGTACGACCAGGACACGGTCACGCCCATCACGCCCTCGGAGTACCTGGCGCGCCACCCCACGAACCAGGTGGCGACGCCGTGCACGTCGTCGTGGGGCTACAGGGGCTACGCCGAGGTGTGGCTCAACGGGGCCAACGACTGGGTGTGGCGCCACCTGCACGTGATGGGCGAGCGCATGGTGGAGCTGGCCCGGCGCCACCCCGAGGCGCAGGGGCTCCGGCGGCGCGCGCTCACGCAGGCGGCGCGCGAGCTCCTGCTCGCGCAGGCGAGCGACTGGCCGTTCATCATGAAGACGGGGACGACGACGCCCTACGCGGTCCGCCGGATCACGGACCACGTCACGTGCTTCAACGCGCTCCACGACGCGCTCGCCGCCGGGACGCTCAACGAGCCGTGGCTCAAGGAGCTGGAGGAGCGCGACAACCTCTTCCCGGACCTCGACTACCGCGTGTATTCGAGGTAGGCGCGGACGACCGCCGTGCACGGCACCCGCGAGCCTCCGCACGAGCAGCGCCGCCGGGGCGAGCTCGTCGCCGTGCAGGGCAACGTCGTGGACGCTCGCTTCGCGCCGGGGCTGCCGCCGCTCCGCCGGAAGCTGACCACGGGCCTCGAGCGGACCGTCCCCCTCGAGGTCGCCGCCCACCTGGACGCGCGCACGGTCCGGGCGATCGCGCTCGGGCCGACCCGCGGGCTCGCGCGCGG
>MGCF01000141.1:1115-5126 GCA_001788495.1 Candidatus Rokubacteria bacterium RIFCSPLOWO2_02_FULL_73_56 | reverse complement strand
TCGTGACGCTCGCCGTCGGCGAGGTCGTCCGGCTCCTCATCATCGCCGAGCGCAACTGGACCGGCGGCTCCCTCGGCATCTCGCTCAGGCCCGCGGGCCGCGACAGCCTGCTCGCCGTGCAGTTCGCCGACAAGCGCGTGTTCTACTACGCCGGGCTCGTCCTCTGGCTCCTCGGCCTCTGGGTCTGGCTGCGCGTGGACCGCTCCATGGCGCGCTCCGCCATGGAGGCGATCGGCGAGGACGAGACCGCCGCGGCGTCGGTCGGCATCCACGTCACGCGCTTCAAGATCTGGATCACCGTGCTGTCGGCCTCGCTCACCGCCGTCGGGGGCGTGGCGTACGCGCAGTACATCTCGTACGTGAACCCGGACACGCTGGCGGGCATCGGCGTCTCGCTCCGCATCGTCTTCGCCGTCGTGCTCGGCGGCATGTACTCCCTGCTCGGCCCGACCGTCGGGACCGCGCTCACGATCGCGCTCGCCGAGTACCTCCGCGTGGTCTTCGGGCTGAAGTTCATCGGCATGGCGGAGACGATCTACGGGCTCCTCCTGATCCTCTCCATCATCTTCCTGCCGTCGGGGATCTACGGGTCGCTCCGCGACCTCGCGGCGCGCCTGTGGGGGGCGCCGGCGCGCGCGGAGGCCTGAGGCGATGGCGCGGGAGCCCTCGCGGGAGGCGCAGGCGCTCGCCGCGCAGGTCGAGCGCGACGGCGGGCGCGTGCTCGCCGTCTACCAGGAACCCGTCGGCGGGCACTGGCAGCTCTTCTGCCTGCTCCCGCGGACGGCGTGCGAGGCGTCGCCGTACCAGCGCGACCTCTCGCCGACCCACGTCAAGCGCCTCACCGAGGCGGTCAAGCGCCTCGACCGCTTCGTGGACCCGATCGTCGCGGTCTCGCCGCGGCCGGGCGTCTACTGGACGCCCAACGGCAACCACCGCCGCGCCGTCCTCGACAAGCTCAAGGTGGACGTGATCCCGGCGATCCTGGTCGTCGAGCGCGAGGTGGTGTTCGAGGTCCTGCCGCTCAACGTCGAGAAGGCCCACAACCTCAAGGAGAAGTCGCTCGAGGTGATCCGCATGTACCGGGCGCTCGCGAAGGAGGAGCCCGCGAGCACGGAGGAGGCCTGGGCGTTCCAGTTCGAGTCGCCGCACTTCGTCACCCTCGGCCTCCTCTACGAGGAGAACCGGCGGTTCGCCGGCGGCGCCTTCGCGCCGATCCTGCGCCGCGTGGACAGGTTCCTGAAGCTCACGCTGCCGAAGGGCCTCGGGGAGCGCGAGGCGCGGGCCGACCTGGTCCGCGAGGCGGACGCGGCCCTCGGCGCGGTCGTGGCGAAGCTCAAGAAGCGGGGCATCACCCACCCGTACGTGAAGACCTACGTGCTCGCGCGCACCACGCCGCTCACGCGCGCGCGCAAGACGCTGCCCTCCTTCGACCAGACGTTCAAGAGGCTCCGCGACAGCCTCGAGGCGTTCGACGTGACCAGGGTCCGCTACGACGAGATCCAGCGCTCGGCCATCATGGGCGCGCCGGGCGAATGACCCCGCTCGCCGGCCGCGTCGCGCTCGTGACGGGCGGCACCGGCGCCCTCGGCCAGGCGGTGAGCCTGCGGCTGCTCGCCGACGGCGCGGCCGTCGCGATCCCGTACCTCGACGCGCGCGAGCGCGACTGGCTCGCCGCGCGCGTCGCCCCGGGCGACCGCGACCGGCTCCTCGTCGAGCCGGCCGACGCGACCGACGTGGAGGCGCTGACCGCCTTCGCGGCGCGCACGGTCGCCCGGCTCGGCCGCCTCGACGTCCTCGTCGGCGCGGTCGGCGGCTTCGCCGGCGGCTCGCTCCTGGAGACCGACGCGGCCGCGTGGCGGCGGATGCTCGACCTGAACCTCACGAGCGCGTTCGCCGGGGCGAAGGCGGCGCTGCCGCACATGCTGGCGGCGGGCTGGGGCCGCATCGTGCTCGTGGCCTCGCGGGCCGTCGTGCCGCCCGCGGGCGGCTTCATCGCCTACACGGTCGCGAAGGCCGGCGTCATCGCGCTCGCGCAGGCGCTCGCCGCGGAGACCCGCGGCAGCGGCGTGACCGTGAACGCGGTGCTGCCGAGCACCATGGACACGGAGGCGAACCGCGCCGCGATGCCCGACGCCGACCGGAGCGCCTGGGTGCCCGTCGAGGCCGTCGCCGACGCGATCGCCACGCTCGCGCGGCCGGAGTCCGCCCACATCAGCGGCACGCTGCTCGCGATCTGACGCCGTGTACCCCCACCAGGCCGAGCGACTGACCGAGGCGCTACGTCACCGGGTTCCGGAGCCCGTGCCCGTCACCCACTCCGGCGGTCGGGTCCTGAACCGCTCGACCCCGGGTCTCGTCCTCCTCGACTGAAGTCGACGTCGGGGAAAGCGACCGCCCGGCACCGTCCAACGTGCGTGGCATTCCGGAACTTCCTCGCGTAAACAACGGGATACACCGCCGCGTCCTATGGGCCAAGGAGCACCCATTTCGACTCCAAGGAGACCGATCATGCGGGGGACGCGGCTGACGGTGGTGGCGGTGGGCGGGATGGTGCTGGCCCTCGGCTTCGGCGGGGCGTGGGCCGGCGAGATCCGTGACGACGTGCGGGACCTGCGCCAGGACCGGCGCGAGCTCCGCCAGGACAACCGCGAGATCCGACAGGACAAGCGGGAGCTCTGGCGCGACCGGCGCGAGCTGCGCCGGGACATCAAGGCCGGCAACACGGACGAGGTCAGGCAGGACCGCGCCGAGCTGCGCCAGGACCGGCGCGAGCTCCGCGAGGACCGGCGTGACCGGCGCGACGACGTGCGCGACCTGCGCCAGGACCGGCGCGAGCTGCGGCGCGACGTCCACCAGCGGCGGCAGAGCTTCCGGAAGTAAGGGCCGTGGAGCCCGGGGCGGGAAGCGCGGCGGGCTTCCCGCCCCTTGCGGCCCGCACGGGAGGGATGGGAAGGTGGACGGCAGGAGACGACCGGAGCGTGGAGCTCACCGATGAGGTGCTGTGCCGGCGGGTGGCCGAGCGGGACGAGGCGGCGTTCGACCTCCTGGTCGAGCGTTACCGCGAGCGCGCCTGGCGGCTCGCGTGGTCCGTCCTGCGCAACGCGGAGGACGCGCGCGACGTCAGCCAGGACGCCTTCGTCCGCCTCTGGGAGGCCGCCGGGAGCTTCGGCGGGCGCGCGCGGTTCTCGACGTGGTTCTACCGCATCCTCGTCAACCTCTGCCTGGACCACCGCCGCCGCAACCGCTGGTGGCGGCTCTGGGCGCGCGACGCCGACGACGCCCGCGGCGACGACGGGCTCCTCGAGCGCCAGGCCGCGCCGGCGCACGACCCCACGGACGCGCTCTCGCGCGCGCACACGATGAGCGCGCTCTGGGCGGCGGTGGACCGGCTCGCGCCGCGGCAGCGCGCGGCCGTGATCCTCCAGGTGCAGGAAGAGCTCTCGACCGCGGAGATCGCCGCGGTGCTCGCGTGCTCGGAGGCCACGGTGCGCGTGCACCTGCACCGCGCGCTCAAGACGCTCCGGCAGACACTGGAGAGGCGCTGAGATGGCGAACCATCCCGACACCGACCTTCCGCTCTACGTGCGCGGCGCGCTCGCCCCGGCCGAGCGCGAGCGCGTCGCGCGGCACCTCGAGGGCTGCCCCGCGTGCCGCGCGGACGCGGCCGCGCTCCGCGCCCTGCTCGAGGGCCTCGCCCGCTCGGTGCCGGCGGCGCCGCCGATCCACTGGGGCCGCTGGCGGGCCGAGCTCCGGGCCCGGCTCGAGGCGCGCCGCGGGCGGCACGCGTGGTGGTGGCGGCCGGTGCCGCTCGCGCTCTCGGCCAGCCTCGCCGGCGCGCTCCTGGTCCTCGCGGTCCTCGGCGGCCCGCCGCGCCCGACCGGGAACGACCTCGGGGCCGTCGAGGAGGCCCTGCTCGGCCGGCGGCTCGAGCTGCTGCGGCAGCTCTCGCTCGTCGAGCGCCTCGACCTGCTCGAGGACTTCGACGTGATCCGCCAGCTCGACCGGCTGGCG
>MGCF01000141.1:0-1081 GCA_001788495.1 Candidatus Rokubacteria bacterium RIFCSPLOWO2_02_FULL_73_56 | reverse complement strand
GGCGCGCCCGGCCGGCGCGGCCGAGCCCGCGCGGCCGGCCGAGCCCGACGCCCAGCTGCTGCTCGACCTCGACCTGCTCCGGGAGGCCGACCTCGCGAAGGACCGCACCCTGCTCGCGCGGCTCCGGATGCTCGAGCGCCTGCGTTTGCTGGAGGCCCTCCCCGCGCTCGAGTCCCGGTCCGAGACGCCGCCCAGGGAGGTGAAGTGACATGACGCCGCGCTGGCTGCCCCCGGCCCTGCTCCTGCTCGCGGTCCTGCTCGGTGGCGCGCTCGAAGTCGCCTGGGGCCAGGGTGCGCCCGTCCAGGGGCTCGAGCGGCTGTCGCCCGAAGAGCGTGCGGTCGTCGAGCGCAACCGGGAGCGGTGGGAGCGGCTCACGCCCGAGGAGCGCGCGCGGGTGCTCGAGAACTACCGCCGCTGGAAGTCCCTGACGCCCGAGGAGCGGCAGGCGGCGCGCCAGGGCTACGCGCGCTTCCGCCAGCTCCCGCCGGAGGAGAAGCACCGGATCCTGCAGGACTTCCAGCGCTGGAACGAGCTGCCGGAGGCGCGCCGCCGGGAGCTGCAGCAGGCGTACGAGCGCTGGGAGCGGCTGGCGCCGGAGCGGCGCGGGCGCATCCTCGAGCGCTTCCGCCAGTTCGAGGCGCTGCCGCCCGAGGAGCGCGCGCGCGTGCTGCGCAACCAGGAGCGCTGGCAGCAGATGAGCCCCGAGCAGCGCGACCGCCTCCGCGAGCGCTGGCGCAGCATGACCCCCGAGCAGCGCCAGGAGCTGCGCGAGCGGTTCCGCCGGCAGCGGGACGGCCGCGGCGCGCCGCCGGCCACGCCGGAGCGCCGGCGCTGAGCCCCCGCGCGCTCGCGCTCGCCCTGGTCCTCCTGCTCGGCGCGCCGGCGCCCCTCGTGGCCGGGACGCCCGCCGCCGGCGACCGCGAGATCCTCCACGTGCTGAGCCGCGCGACCTTCGGCCCGCGCCCCGGCGACGTCGAGCGCGTGCGCGCCGTGGGCCTCGCGGCCTGGCTCGAGCGCCAGCTCCGGCCCGAGTCGCTCGACGACTCGGCGACCGCGCGCGCGCTCGGCGGGCTCGCGACG
>MGCF01000140.1 GCA_001788495.1 Candidatus Rokubacteria bacterium RIFCSPLOWO2_02_FULL_73_56 | reverse complement strand
CCCGCCATCTTCTCGACGCCGTCCGAGTACGCCCGCCTCCGCAAGGAGCACGCGGAGCTCCAGGAGGTCGTCGCGCGCTTCGCCGAGTACCGCGAGGTCCTCCGGCGCCTGGGCGAGGCCCGGCACATCCTGGCCGAGGGCGGTGAGCGCGAGCTCCTGGAGCTCGCGCAGGCCGAGATCGAGGAGCTCGCCCGGCGCGAGGCGGAGCTCGAGGAGGAGCTCAAGCGTCTCCTGCTCCCGCGCGACCCGAACGACGACAAGAACGTCTTCGTCGAGATCCGGGCGGGCGCGGGCGGCGACGAGGCCGCGCTGTTCGCCGCCGACCTCGCGCGCATGTACACGAAGTACGCCGAGCGCCAGCGCTGGAAGGTCGAGGTCATGGACGCCAACGTGACCGGCGTGGGCGGCTACAAGGAGGTCATCCTCTTCGTCCAGGGGCGCGGCGCGTGGAGCCGGCTGAAGTTCGAGCGCGGCGTCCACCGCGTGCAGCGCGTGCCCGTCACCGAGTCGGCGGGGCGGATCCACACCTCGACCGTCACCGTCGCGGTGCTGCCGGAGGCCGAGGACGTGGACGTGCGGGTGGACGAGAAGGACCTCCGGGTCGACGTCTACCGCTCCTCCGGCCCGGGCGGGCAGGGCGTGAACACGACCGACTCGGCGGTGCGCATCACGCACCTGCCGACCGGGCTCGTCGTCACCTGCCAGGACGAGCGCTCACAGATCAAGAACCGCGCGAAGGCCATGCGCGTCCTCAAGGCGCGCCTGCTCGAGCGCGCGCAGGAGGAGCAGCAGGCGGCGATCGCGGCCGACCGCCGGAGCCAGGTCGGGACCGGGGAACGCAGCGAGCGGATCCGTACGTACAACTTCCCGCAGGCGCGCGTCACCGACCACCGGGTCGGGCTCACGCTGCATCGCCTGCCCGCCGTGCTCGAGGGCGATCTGGACGAGCTGATCGAGACGCTCGCCGCCGCCGAGCAGGCGGAGCGGCTGCAGCGGGTGGCGGGCTGATGGCGACGCTCCGCGACGGGCTCGACGCGGCCGCGCGGGCGCTCGCGGCCGCGGGGATCGCGACCCCGCGCGTGGACGCGGAGTGGCTCCTCGCCGGGCTCCTCGGCGTCGGCCGCGCCACGCTCGCGCTCGCCCTCGACCGCGCGGTGTCGGCCCCGCTCGCCGCGCGCTACGGCCTGGCCGTGCGGCGGCGGGCCGGGCGGGAGCCCCTCCAGCAGATCCTCGGCTGGGAGGAGTTCCGCGGGCTTCGGATCCGCGTGACCCGCGACGTGCTCGTGCCGCGGCCGGAGACCGAGGCGCTGGTCGAGTGGGCGTTGGGCCTGCTGCCGGCGCCGCGCGCCGGCGTGCGGCCCCTGGCGCTCGACCTCGGGACCGGCTCGGGCTGCATCGCCTGCGCGCTCGCCCGCGAGCGCGCCGACCTCGAGGTGCTCGCCGTCGACAACTCGCCGGCGGCGGCGGTGCTGGCCCGCGAGAACGCGCGCGCCCTGGGCGTCGCCGCGCGCGTCCGCGTCGTGGTCGGCGACCTGCTCGAGCCGGTCGGCCCGCGCCCCGCGGCCCTGATCGTGTCCAATCCGCCCTACCTGCCGAGCGACCTCGTCCCGACGCTCGAGCCGGAGGTGCGGAGCCACGAGCCGCTCGGCGCCCTCGACGGCGGCGGCGACGGCCTGGCGCTGATCCGGCGGATCGTCGCCGGCGCGCGCGGCCGGCTCCGCCCGGGCGGCGCGCTCGTGCTCGAGACGGCGGGCCGCGGACAGGCGCCCGAGGTCGCCGCGCTGCTCGACGCCGCGGGCTTCGGGGACGTGGCCGTGCGCGAGGACCTGGCCGGCGTGAGCCGGCTCGTCGCGGGGCGGGCCTGATGGCGGCGCGGCTCGAGATCGAGGGCGGCGTCCCGCTGCGCGGCCGGGTGGCGGTGAGCGCCGCGAAGAACGCCGCGCTGCCGGCGCTCGCGGCCGCGCTGCTCACGTCGGAGCCCGTCCGCCTCGCGAACGTGCCCGCGCTCGCCGACGTGGCGACGATGACGCGGCTGCTCGAGACCCTCGGCGCCTCGGTCGCGGGCGAGGGCGCCGGGATGGCCGTGCGCGTCGAGCGGGTGCGGAGCGACGTCGCGCCGTACGAGCTCGTGTCCACGATGCGCGCCTCGGTGCTCGTGCTCGGGCCGCTCGTCGCCCGGCACGGGAGCGCGCGCGTGGCGCTGCCGGGCGGCTGCGCGATCGGCGTGCGGCCGATCGACCAGCACCTGAAGGGCCTCGCGAAGCTCGGCGCCGAGATCGTGATCGAGAACGGCTACGTGATCGCGCGCGCGAGCCGCCTCAAGGGCGCCCGGATCACGACCGACCTCGTGACCGTCACGGGGACCGAGAACCTCATGATGGCGGCCGCGCTCGCCGAGGGCACGACGCTGATCGAGAACGCCGCGCGCGAGCCCGAGGTCGCGGACCTTGCCGCGCTGCTCGCCGCGATGGGCGCCCGCATCGAGGGCGCGGGCACCGCGCGGCTCGAGATCGAGGGCGTGCCGGAGCTCGCGGGCGCCACCCACCGGATCGTCCCCGACCGCATCGAGGCGGGCACGCTGCTCGTGGCCGGCGCGATCACGCGCGGCGACGTGACCGTCACGGACCTCGTCCCCGACCACGTGTCGGCCGTGCTGGCGAAGCTCGAGGAGTGCGGCGTCGGCCTCGAGGTCGGGCCCACGTGGGTGCGCGTGCGCGGGCCCGAGCGCCCACGCGCGGCCGACGTCACGACCAGCCCGTACCCGGGGTTCCCGACCGACATGCAGGCGCAGCTCATGACGCTGCAGGGGCTGGCCGACGGCCAGTCGCGCGTCACGGAGACGATCTTCGAGAACCGCTTCATGCATGTGGCCGAGCTCGCCCGGATGGGCGCCCGCATCGAGACCGATGGCGCCATCGCCGTCATCCGCGGCGTCCCGGGCTACCAGGGCGCCCCGGTGATGGCCTCGGACCTGCGCGCCTCGGCCGCGCTCGTGCTCGCGGGCCTCGCCGCCGCGGGCCGGACGAGCGTCGCGCGCGTCTACCACCTCGACCGCGGCTACGAGCGGCTCGAGGCCAAGCTCGCGGCGCTCGGCGCGCGGATCGAGCGGCGCGCGTGAAGGAGCGTCTGACGCTCGCCCTGCCCAAGGGCCGCCTGCTCGACGGCGCGCTCGAACGGCTGCGCGCCCTCGGCGTGGACGGGATCGACCCGGACTCGCGGCGGCTGATCTTCACCGTCGCCGCGCGCGACCTCCGGGTGCTGCTGCTGAAGCCCGCCGACGTGCCCGCCTACGTCCTCTACGGCGCCGCCGACCTGGGCATCGTCGGCAAGGACATCCTGCTCGAGCAGGAGCCCGACGTGTACGAGCCCCTCGACCTCGGCTTCGGCGTCTGCCGGCTCGTCGTCGCGGAGCCGCGCGAGCTGTGGGAGCGGGACGACCCGTCGAAGTGGTCCTGGGTGCGGGTGGCGACGAAGTACCCGCGGCTGGCCGAGCAGTACTTCACGGACCGCGGGATCCAGGTGGAGATCGTGCGCCTCGACGGCTCGATCGAGCTGGCGCCGCTGGTCGGGCTCGCCGAGCGCATCGTGGACCTCGTCCAGTCGGGGGAGACGCTCCGGGCGAACGGGCTCGTCGAGGTGGCCGAGATCGTGCGCTCCACCGCGCGCCTGATCGTGAACCGCGCGTCCATGAAGACCGAGCACGCGCGCATCACCGGCCTCATCGAGGAGCTGAAGGCCGCGCCGCGGGTGACGCGGTGATCCGCGCCCTCGACGCGCGCGTGCTCGGCCTCGACGCAGTCGTGGCCGCGCTCGAGCGGTCGCCGGAGACGGCGGCGCCCGAGATCCACCGCGCCGTGGACGACATCCTCGCGGCGGTCCGGGCCCGCGGCGACGCCGCGCTCCTCGAGTGCACGGCGCGCTTCGACGGCTTCCGGGCCCCGTCGGCCGCGGCGCTCGCGATCCCGCCCGCGGAGTTCGAGGCGGCGGAGCGGGCGCTCGCGCCCGCGACCCGTGCGGCGCTGGCGTACGCCGCCGAGCGCATCGAGCGCTACCACGCCGCCGCGGCGCCGAAGTCGTGGCGGCTGACCGACGAGCACGGCTCGGTCCTCGGCCAGGAGGTCCGCCCGCTGGACCGGATCGGCGTCTACGTGCCCGGGGGGCGCGCGGCGTACCCGTCGACCGTCCTGATGACCGCCGTCCCGGCCCGCGTCGCCGGCGTGCGCGAGGTCGTGCTCGTGACGCCGCCCGGGCGCGACGGCGGTGTCGAGCCGGTGGTGCTCGCGGCGGCGTGCCTGGCGGGCGTGACCGAGGGCTGGCGCCTGGGCGGCGCGCAGGCCGTCGCGGCGCTCGCGTACGGCACGGCGACGATCCGCCGCGTGGACAAGATCGTGGGTCCGGGAAACATCTACGTCGCGCTGGCGAAGGCCCGGGTCTTCGGCGAGGTTGGCATCGACATGCTCGCGGGGCCGAGCGAGGTGGTCGTCGTGGCGGACGCCCGGGCCGACGCCCGCTGGATCGCGGCCGACCTGCTCGCCCAGGCCGAGCACGACCCGATGGCGCGCGCGGTGCTCATCACCGATACCGCCGGGCTGATCCCGCGGGTCGCGCACGAGGTCGAGCGGCAGCTCCGCGCGCTGCCGCGCCGCGAGATCGCCGCGCAGGCGCTCGACGCCCACGGCGCGCTGGTCCGCGTCGCGTCGCTCGACGACGCCGTCGAGCTTGCGAACCGCCTGGCGCCCGAGCACCTCGAGCTGATGGTCGCGGTGCCGGCCGCCTTGCTGGCGCGCGTGCGCCACGCCGGCGCGGTCTTCCTCGGCGGCCACACCCCCGAGGTCGTGGGCGACTACGTCGCCGGCCCCAACCACGTGCTCCCGACGGGCGGGACGGCGCGGTTCGCCTCGCCGCTCGGCGCGGAGGACTTCGTGAAGCGCTCGAGCGTCATCGAGTACTCGCCGAGCGGGCTCGCCGCCGCGGCGCCGCACCTCGCTGCGCTCTGCCGCCTCGAGGGGCTGGAGGGCCACGGGCGCGCGGCCGAGCTGAGACTGGCGGACGAGGGAGGGACGAAGGCATGAGCGCGGAGACGGCGGGACGGCAGGCGCGGGTCGAGCGCAAGACCAAGGAGACGGAGATCGCGCTCCAGCTGAACCTCGATGGCACCGGCGCGGCGAAGGTGCGCACGCCGATCCCGTTCTTCAGCCACATGCTCGAGGCGTGGGCGAAGCACGGGCTCGTCGACCTCGGCGTGGAGGCGCAGGGCGACGTCGAGGTGGATCAGCACCACACGGTCGAGGACGTGGGGATCGTGCTTGGCCAGGCGCTCCGGCAGGCGCTCGGCGACAAGCGGGGGATCGTCCGGTACGGCGCCGCCTCGATCCCGATGGACGAGGCGCTCGTGTCGGCGACCGTGGACCTCTCGGGGCGTCCGTACCTCGTCTTCGCCGTGCCCGTGGCGCGCCAGCGCGTGTCGAACCTCGACCTGGACCTCCTGCAGGAATTCTTCCGCGCGTTCGCGTTCAACGCGGAGCTGACGCTCCACGTGACCATGCACTACGGGCACAACCTCCACCACATCACCGAGGCCGTGTTCAAGGCCGTCGGCCGGGCGCTCGCCGCGGCGACGCGGCTCGACCCGCGCGCCGCGGGCCTCCTGCCGTCGACGAAGGGCACGCTCGGCGAGGCGAGCCGATGATCGCGATCGTCGACTACGGCCGGGGCAACCTCGGTTCGGTCGAGAAGGCCTTCGGGCGCGTGGGCATTCCCGCGATCGTCACGCAGGACGCGCGCGCCGTGGACGAGGCCGACGCGGTCGTGCTGCCCGGCGACGGCGCGTTCCACGACGCGATGGCGAACCTCGAGCGGCTCGGCCTGCTGCCGGCGCTCCGGCGCGCCCTCGACGGCACGCGGCCGTTCCTCGGGATCTGCCTCGGCTACCAGCTCCTGTTCTCGTCGAGCGAGGAGTTCGGCGAGGGGCGCGGCCTCGACGTGATCCCGGGCGTCGTCCGCCGGTTCCCTGCGGGCCGGAAGGTCCCCCACATGGGCTGGAACGGCGTCGAGCACGCGGGCGACCTGCGGCTCTTCGAGGGGATCCCCTCGGGCGCGCACTTCTACTTCGTCCACTCGTACTATCCGGAGCCCGCGCGGCCGGTGACGACCGCGTGGTGCGAGTACGGCGTCCGCTTCGCGGCGGCGGTCGAGCACGGCCGGATCCACGCGACGCAGTTCCACCCCGAGAAGAGCCAGCGCTGGGGTCTCCGGCTGCTCGAGAACTTCGCGGCGATCGTGAAGGGCGGCGGGCGGTGATCGTCATCCCCGCCGTCGACCTCCGCGCCGGGCGGTGCGTGCGCCTGCGGGAGGGCCGGGCCGACCAGGAGACGGTGTTCTCGGAGGACCCGGTCGCGACGGCCGTCGGCTGGAAGGCGCGCGGCGCCGAGCGGCTCCACGTCGTGGACCTGGACGGCGCGTTTGCGGGAGAGCCGCGGCAGGCCGCCCTCATCGCCGAGGTCGTCGCCGCCGTGGCGCCCCTGCCCGTCGAGGTCGGGGGCGGGCTGCGGAGCCTCTCGGCGCTCGAGGCCGCGCTCGAGACCGGCGCGCGCTGGGCCGTCGTCGGCACGCGGGCCGCGCTCGACCCGGAGTTCCTCGGCGAGGCCTGCCGGAAGTTCCCCGGGCGCATCATCGTCGCGGTCGACGGGCGCGGCGAGCGGGTCGCGGTCCGGGGCTGGACCGAGGTGGCGGCCGAGGGCGTGGTGGACGTGGGCGTGCGCGCCCGCGACGCCGGCGCGGCGGCGCTCCTCTACACCGACGTGACCCGCGACGGCACGGAGCTCGGGCCGAACGTCGAGGCCACCGCGGCGCTGGCGCGCGCCGTCGAGCTGCCGATCCTCGCCTCGGGCGGCGTCGCGCGCGTGGCCGACCTCGTGCGCCTGGCGGCGGTGCCGCGCGTGATCGGGACGGTCGTCGGACGGGCGCTCTACACCGGCGCGATCGACCTCGCGGCCGCGCTCGCGGCGCTGGAGGGCTGATGCTCGCCAAGCGCGTCATCCCCTGCCTCGACGTCAGGGACGGCCGGGTCGTCAAGGGCGTGCGCTTCGTGGACCTCCGCGACGCCGGCGACCCGGTGGAGGCGGCGCTCGCCTACGACGCGCAGGGCGCCGACGAGCTCGTGTTCCTCGACATCACGGCCTCGCACGAGGACCGCGACATCATGCTCGACGTCGTCCGCCGGACAGCCGAGGGCATCTACATGCCGCTGACCGTCGGGGGCGGGATCCGCTCCATCGAGGACGTGCGGCGGCTGCTCCGCGCCGGCGCCGACAAGGTCTCGCTCAACACGGCGGTGCTCGAGCGGCCGGCGCTCATCCGCGAGGCGGCGGAGCGCTTCGGCAGTCAGTGCATCGTCGTCGCCATCGACGCGAGACGCGAGGGCGGGAGCGCGGAGAGGGCGCGGACATGGGGCGTGTACACTCACGGCGGCCGCCGTCCCGTCGGGCGCGACGCGGTCCAGTGGGCGCGCGAGGCGGCGGCGCTCGGCGCCGGCGAGATCCTCCTGACGAGCATGGACCGCGACGGCACCAAGGACGGTTATGACCTCGACCTGACGCGCGCGATCTCGCAGGCGGTGCCCGTGCCGGTGATCGCCTCGGGCGGCGCGGGCTCGCTCGAGCACCTCTGGGAGGGACTCGTCGAGGGCCAGGCCGATGCCGTGCTCGCGGCCTCGATCTTCCACTTCGGCATCTACACGATCGCCGAGGCGAAGGCGTACCTGCGCGACCGCGGGGTGCCCGTGCGGTGCGAGCCGTGACGCTCGACGAGCTCCGCTTCGACGGCCAGGGGCTGCTCCCGGCGGTCGTGCAGGAGGCGGAGACGGGCGAGCTGCTGATGGTCGCCTGGATGGACCGCGCGGCCGTCGAGGCGACGCTCGCGACGGGCGTGACCCACTTCTGGTCGCGCTCGCGCGGCGCGCCGTGGCGGAAGGGCGAGACGTCGGGCCACACGCAGCACGTCCAGGCCGTCTACGCCGACTGCGACCGCGACACGCTGCTCGTGCAGGTCCACCAGGCGGGCGTCGCCTGCCACACCGGCGAGCGCACCTGCTTCTTCACGGCGCTCGACCGCGGCGAGACGGCCGGCCCGCCGCCGGCCCACATGCTCGAGCGTCTGGAGCGCACGATCGCGGCGCGCAAGACGAACCCGCCCGCCGGCTCGTACGTCGCCGGGCTGCTCGCGGCGGGGCGGGCGGCGATCTGCCGCAAGGTCGGCGAGGAGGCCACGGAGGTGATCACCGCGGCGCTCGGCGGCGAGGGCGACCGGCGCATCGTCGAGGAGGTCGCCGACCTCTGGTTCCACACGCTGGTGCTCCTGGGGGAGTGCGGGATCCCGTTCCGCGAGGTGCTCGAGGAGCTCGCGCGGCGCCATGCGCGGCGCAGCGCGCCCGACCGTTAGCCGCCGGCGCGCGCTCGGCCTCGCGGCGGCGCTCGGCGTGCTCGTCGTCGCGGCGCTCGGGGGCTGCGCCGGCCGGCGCTTCGAGGGGGGCGCGTTCCACTCGCCCAAGGGCTACCGCGTCGCCCTGCCGGGTGGCGGCTGGGTCGTGGACGACGCGAGCGCGGCGGACCTCGCGCTGCGGCACCGCGCGGGGCCCGCCGCGATGCTCGTGAACGCCGAGTGCGGGCGGGCGCCCGGCGCGCGCACGGCCGACGTGCTGGCCCGGCACCTGTTCATCGGCGTGCGGGATCGCCTCGTGGTCGAGCGCGGCGCCGCGACCGTCGCCGGGCGGCCCGCGGCGCACGCGGTGGTGGACGGGCGTGCCGACGCCGACGGGGCGCCGGCGCGCATCGAGGCGTACGTGGTCAAGGGCGAGCGCTGTGTCTACGATCTCGTGTACGCCGCGCCGCCGGCGGCGTTCGGGACGTGGCGGGGCGACTTCCGGCGGCTCGTCGAGAGCTTCGCGACGGAGTAGCGACATGGATGCGTACCTGAGACGCGCCACGATCTGGTATGGGGGCGTCGGCCTCCTGACGGGCCGCGTCTGCCGGAGCCTCGCGCTTCCACCCAAGTACTTCCGCGTCGTCGTGCGCGAGGTCGAGGTCATGGGCGTGCAGTCGCTCGGCGTCGCGCTCATCGCTGCGGTGTTCACCGGCATGGTGTTCACGATCCAGAGTGCGGTCAACATGGCCCGCTTCGGCGCCGAGAGCTACGTCGGGCCGATCGCGGCGCTCGCGATCCTCCGCGAGCTGGGGCCCGTGCTCACGGCGATCCTCGTCGGCGGCAAGGTCGCCTCGGGCATCACGGCGGAGCTCGGCTCGATGAAGGTCACCGAGCAGATCGACGCGCTCCGGACGCTCGGGGTGAACTACATCAAGCGGCTCGTCGTGCCGCGCGTGCTCGCCGCGCTCGTCGTCTTCCCGCTGCTCACCGTGCTGGCCGACGCGGTCGGCGTGCTCGGCGGCATGGTCATCATGTTCGCGGAGCGCGGGGCGGACGTGTGGGCGTACTGGAACATCACGACGTACTGGGTGGTGCCGAAGGACTTCCTGACGGGCGTCGGCAAGTCCGTGTTCTTCGGCGCCGTCGTCACGCTCATCGGCTGCTACAACGGTCTGAGCACGGAGGGGGGCACCGAGGGGCTCGGGCGCGCCACGACGGCGACGGTCGTCCACGTGACGATGGGGGTCATCGTGTCCGACTTCTTCCTGACGAAGCTGTTCCTGACCCTGTTCTATTGAGGGCG
Source organism: Candidatus Rokubacteria bacterium RIFCSPLOWO2_02_FULL_73_56 (assembly GCA_001788495.1). Taxonomy (GTDB): domain Bacteria; phylum Methylomirabilota; class Methylomirabilia; order Rokubacteriales; family CSP1-6; genus GWA2-73-35. The sequence goes on along the minus strand of MGCF01000140.1, from coordinate 7,246 downwards.
CGTGGCGGATCATATCGTCGAGGTGCGCGGGCTGTGGAAGAGCTTCGACACGGTCGAGGTGCTCCGGGGCGTGTCGTTCACGCTCTCGAAGGGCGAGACGCTCGTGATCATGGGCGGCAGCGGCTCGGGCAAGACGGTGATGCTGCGTCTCGTCGCCGGGCTCATCGGCCCCGACGCGGGGACGATCCGCGTTTTCGGACGGAACATCGAGCACCTCTCGGAGGAGGAGCTGCTGCCGATCCGTCGGCGCCTGGGGTACGTGTTCCAGGCGGCGGCGCTGTTCGACTCGCTGTCGGTCCGCGAGAACGTCGCCTATCCGCTGCGCGAGCACACGCGGCTCGACGACCGGGAGATCGAGGTGCGCGTGGTGCGGAACCTTCGGCTCGTCGGGCTCGGGCCCGAGGTGCTGCCGCTCCTGCCCGCGGAGCTGTCGGGCGGCATGAAGAAGCGCGTCGGCATCGCCCGCGCGCTGTCGGTCGAGCCCGAGATGCTGCTCTTCGACGAGCCGACGGCCGGGCTCGACCCGACGAACTCGAAGCTCGTCGCGGAGCTGATCGAGGAGCTCCACGGGGGCGTGTGCGACACCGCGATCGTCGTGACGCACGACCTCGAGCTCGCGAAGACGGTGGCCGACCGCGTCGCGGTGCTGATCGACGGGCGCTTCGCCGCGCTCGGCCCGGTCGCCGCGGTGCTCGCGTCGGACCACCCGGCGGTGCAGGCCTTCCTGGCCGGAGAGGCGAGGTGAGACGAACCGATGAATGACGAGCGGCGGGAGCTGGCCCTGAAGCTCCGGGTGGGCGTGTTCGTGCTCGTGGCGCTGGCGGTCTTCCTCGGCATGGTCTACGCGCTCGGCGCCCGCGCCCGGCTGTTCGAGGCGCGCTACACCGTCCACGCCGACTTCGGCGAGGTGGGCGGCCTCACCGAGGGGGCGACCGTCCGGCTCGCGGGCGTGCAGATCGGGCGCGTGACCGGCGTGCACCTGCCGGGCGCGCCGGGCGGCAAGGTGCGCGTGGACCTCAACATCGCCAAGCGGTTCGCGGACCGGGTCCGGCGGGACTCGATCGCGCGGATCGAGACGCAGGGGCTGCTCGGCGACAAGATCGTCGAGATCACCGTGGGGACCGCGGCGGCGGCCGCGCTCCAGCCGAGCGAGGTGCTCGCCGCGCGCGAGCCGACCGACGTCGCGCGCGTGATCAGCGAGGGGGCGGACGCGGCGCGGAACGTCGCCGCGCTCGTGGTCGCGCTGCGCCAGACCGTCGACAGCGTCAACCGCACGCAGCTCGTCGACAAGCTCGGCCGCGTCGTGGACCGGGTCGAGCGCGGGCCGGGCTGGGCGCACGCGCTGCTCTACGAGGAGCCCGTGGCGCTGCGCCGGCTCAACCAGCTCCTCACGACGACGCAGGCGCTCCTCGAGCGGGTCGCGGCGGGGCAGGGAGCCGCCGGCGTGCTCGTGTCGCCCGAGGGGACGGCGCCGGCGAAGCGTTTCGTCGCCGCGATGGACCGGCTCGGGCGGCTCCTGGACCGTCCCGGCCTCGAGGAGGGACTCCTCCCGGCGCTGCTCTTCGACCCGAAGTACCGCGCCACGCTCGACGACCTCCGCGCCGTGGCGCACAACCTGCGGGGCGTGTCCGACCGTCTGGCGGGCGGGCGGGGCACGCTCGGCGCGCTGCTCGCGGAGGGCGACGAGGGCGCGGTGCGCGCGGCGGTGGAGGACCTGCGCGTCGCGGTCGCGAACCTCAAGGCGGTGAGCGGGCGGCTCGAGGCGGGCGAGGGCACGCTCGGCGGGCTGCTCGCGGACCCGACGATCTACGAGCGGCTCGTCGCGATCCTCGAGGGCGCGCAGCGCAGCTTCCTGCTGCGCTCGCTCATCCGCGGGCTCGGGCGCGAGCCGGCGCCGGAGACCACCGGTGACGCCCCGAAGCGCTAGCGTCTACCGCTGCCAGCAGTGCGGGTTCGCCAGCCCGAAGGCGGGCACGTGCCCCGACTGCCTGCGCGCGGGCGCCGGGTACGTCCAGCTCGTCGAGGAGCGCGCCGTCCCCGCGCGCGGCCCGCGCCGTCCCGTCGCGACGCAGGACCGCCCGCGCCCGCTCAAGGACATCGCGCTCGAGCGCGGCGACCGTACGCCCACCGGGATCGGCGAGCTCGACCGGGTCCTCGGCGGCGGTGTCGTGCGGGGCTCGCTGGTGCTGATCGGGGGCGACCCGGGGATCGGCAAGAGCACGCTCCTGCTCCAGGTCGCCCGCGCGCTCGCGCGGAGCGCGCCGCCGGTGCTCTACGTCTCCGCGGAGGAGTCGGCCGCGCAGGTGAAGATGCGCGCGGACCGCCTCGGGATCGCGGCGGACGGGCTCCTGCTGTGGACGGAGACCGACCTCGCCGCCGTGCAGGCGCACCTCGACGACGTGAAGCCGCGCGCGCTCATCGTCGATTCGATCCAGACCGTCTATTTGCCCGATCTCGAGTCGGCGCCCGGCAGCGTCACGCAGGTGCGGGAGTGCGGCGCGCGTCTGATGACGCTCGCCAAAGGGCTCGGCATCGCGACGTTCCTCGTCGGCCACGTCACGAAGGAAGGCGCGCTCGCCGGCCCGCGCGTGCTCGAGCACCTGGTGGACACGGTGCTCTACTTCGAGGGCGAGGGCCACCACGCCTACCGCGTGCTGCGGGCGGTGAAGAACCGGTTCGGCTCGACCAACGAGATCGGCGTGTTCGAGATGGGCGAGCACGGCCTCACCGAGGTCACGAACCCCTCGGAGTTCTTCCTCGCCGAGCGCCCGCGCGACGCCGCGGGCTCGGTGATCGTGTCGAGCCTCGAGGGCACGCGCCCGCTCCTGGTCGAGCTCCAGGCGCTCGTCGCGCGCGCGTCGTTCGGCACGCCGCGGCGGACGGTGCTCGGCGCCGACTACAACCGCGTCTGCGTGCTCCTCGCGGTGCTCGAGAAGCGCGCCGGCGTGCCGCTCGCCAGCCAGGACGTGTTCGTCAGCGTCGCGGGCGGCGGGCGGGTCACCGAGCCCGCGGCGGACCTCGGGATCGTCCTCGCCGCCGCGTCGAGCTACATGGACCGCCCCGTGGCGGGCGACGTGCTCGTGCTCGGCGAGGTCGGGCTGACCGGCGAGGTCCGCGCGGTCGCCGGGCTCGAGCTGCGCCTGCGCGAGGCCGCGGCGCTCGGCTTCCGGCGCGCCGTCGTGCCGGCGAGCAACATCACCGAGCGCGGGAAGCTCCCGCTCGAGGTGCGCGGCGTGGCCACGGTCAACGAGGCCCTCGACGCACTGCTCGGAGCCGGGCATGACTAGGCTCGCCGCCGTGATCCCCGCGGGCGGCATCGGCGCGCGGCTCGGGACCCGGACGCCGAAGCAGTTCCTCACGATCGGGCGCACGCCGATCCTCGCCGCGACCGTGCGCCACTTCACGCGACACCCCGGGATGGCTGCGGTCGTGGTCGCTGCCCCCCAGGCGCACCTCGCCCGCGCGCGGCGGCTCCTGGCGCGCGCGGGGCGCGGCGCGCCGATCGTCGTGGTGGCCGGCGGGCGGACGCGCCAGGAGTCCGTGTGGCTGGGCCTCCAGGCGGTCCCGGCGGGAGTGAACGTCGTCGTCGTCCACGACGCGGTCCGGCCGCTGATCACGCGGCGGCTCGTCGACGACGTGGTGCGGGCCGCGCGCGAGGCGGGCGCGGCGGTCTGCGCGCTGCCGATCGCCGAGACCGTCAAGCGCGTGCGCGACGGCCTCGTGGAGGCGACGCTCGACCGCGCGGAGCTCTGGGCGGTGCAGACGCCGCAGGCGTTCTGCGCCGACCTGCTGCGCGGGGCGCACGAGAGGGCCCGGCGCGACGGCATCGTCGGCACCGACGACGCGATGCTGGTGGAGCGCCTCGGCCACCCGGTGCGCGTGGTCGCGGGGCTCCCCGGGAACATCAAGATCACGACGCCCGAGGACCTCCGGCGGGCGCGGGGGGCGGCCCGGGCGTGATGCGCGTCGGCTTCGGATTCGACCTGCACCCGCTCGTGACCGGCCGGCCGCTCGTGCTGGGCGGCGTGACGGTGCCGAGCGAGCGCGGGCTCGGTGGTCACTCCGACGCCGACGTGCTGTCCCACGCCGTCGCCGAGGCGCTGCTCGGCGCGCTCGCGCTCGGCGACCTCGGGCGGCACTTTCCCGACACCGACCCGCGCTGGCGTGGAGTCTCGAGCCTCGTGCTGCTCAGCCACGTGCTCGAGCTGGTCGGCGCGCGCGGGGGCGCGCTCGTCAACGTGGACGCGACCGTGCTCGCCCAGGCGCCGCGCCTGGCGGCGCAGCTCGGCGCCATGGCCGCCCGGCTCGCCGAGACGCTCGGGCTCGCGCCCGAGCGGGTGAGCGTCAAGGCCAAGAGCCCCGAGGGCCTGGGCCTGCTGGGGCGCGAGGAGGGGATCGCGGCGATGGCCGTGGTGAGCGTGGAGGTCGCGGGGTGAGCGCGCGAGCGCGGAGGACCCGAGGCGCGTGAAGATCTACAACACGCTGACCCGCAGGAAGGAAGAGTTCGTCCCCCTCACGCCGGGCGAGGTGCGGATGTACGTCTGCGGCGTGACGGTCTACGACCTCTGCCACATCGGCCACGCGCGGAGCGCAATCGTCTTCGACGTGATCCGCCGCTATTTCCACTACAAGGGCTACCGGGTCACGTTCGTCAAGAACTTCACCGACGTGGACGACAAGATCATCAACCGCGCCCAGCAGGAGGGCGTGCCGGCGCTCGAAGTCTCCGAGCGATTCATCCGCGAGTTCCGCGAGGACATGGCGGCCATTGGCGTATGGCCGGCGCACGTCGAGCCCAAGGCGACCGAGCACATCTCCGAGATGATCGCGCTCATCGAGCGCCTCATCGCCGGCGGATTCGCCTACGTGGTGGACGGCGACGTCTACTTCGAGATCCGGCGCTTCCCGCCCTACGGCCGGCTCTCCGGCAAGAACCTCGACGAGCTGCTCGCCGGGGCCCGCGTCGACGTCGACGAGCGCAAGCGCGATCCACGCGACTTCGCGCTCTGGAAGGCTGCCAAGCCCGGCGAGCCCTCGTGGCCGAGCCGCTGGGGCCCCGGGCGCCCGGGCTGGCACGTCGAGTGCTCGGCGATGTCGATGCGCTATCTCGGCGAGTCCTTCGACATCCACGGCGGCGGCGAGGACCTGATCTTCCCCCACCACGAGTGCGAGATCGCCCAGTCGGAGAGCAGCACCGGCAAGCCGTTCGCGCGCTACTGGATCCACAATGGCTTCGTCAACCTGGGTGCCGAGAAGATGTCGAAGTCGCTCGGCAACGTCCTCGCGATCCGCGAGGTCGTCAAGCGCCACAGCGCGGACGCGTTGCGGCTCTGGATGCTCGGCACGCACTATCGCCACCCGATCGAGTGGTCGGAGGCGCGCGTCCGCGAGTCGGCGCGCGCACTCGAGCGTCCCGTGCGCCTGCTGCACGACGTGCGCGCGTTCTGGTCCGGCGCCCACGCCGCGCCGGAGCTTCCGGGGGAGCTGCGCGGCTTCCGCGCGCGGTTCGAGGCGGCGATGGACGACGACTTCAACACGCCCCAGGCGCTGGGCGCCATCTTCGACTTCTCCCGCGCGCTCTACGAGCGGCTCGAGCGCGCCCACGCGGACGCGGAGGCGCGCGGTGCCCTCGTCGCCGGCGTCGCCGAGCTCCAGGCGCTCATGCAGGCCCTCGGGCTCCTGGCGGGCGCCGTCGAGCCCGCGGGTCCGCCGCCGGAGGTCGAGCGGCTCGTCGTCGAGCGCGGCCAGGCCAGGGAGCGCCGCGACTTCATGCGCGCGGACGAGCTCCGCGCCGAGATCCAGGGGCTCGGCTGGGCGGTCGAGGACACGGCCGCGGGGCCGCGCGTGACGCGGCGGGACGCCTGACGATGAGCGAGGGGCGGGTGTTCGGCCGCAACCCCGTGCTCGAGCTGCTGCGGGGCGGCGGGCGCCGCGCCGACGAGGTCGCGGTCCTCGCGGGCGCCCGGGGCCCGCTCGACGAGATCGTGGCGCTCGCGCGGCGGGCCGGCGTCAAGGTGGCCTACCGCACGCGCGAGCAGCTCACGGCCATGGCGGGCTCGGACCGCCACCAGGGGGTGGTCGCGCGCGTCGCGGCGGCCGAGTACGTTGACCTCGCCGCGCTGCAGCGGATCGCCGCGGTCAGCGGGGCGGCGCCGTTCCTCCTGGCCCTCGACCAGGTCCAGGACCCGAGGAACTTCGGCGCCCTGCTCCGGACGGCCGAGGCCTTCGGCGTCCACGGGGTCGTGGTCGGCAAGCACCACCAGGTCGGGCTCACCGAGGCCGCGGCGCGGACGGCCATGGGGGCTCTACAGCACGTCGCGATTGCCCGCGAGACGAACCTCGTCAACGCGCTTGAAGAGTTAAAGAACTCAGGTATTTGGGTTTACGGAGCGACGCCAGGCCGGGGAGTCGAGCCCTGGAAGGCCGACCTCACGGGAGCGATCTGCCTGGTGCTCGGAAGCGAGGGGGAAGGGCTCAGGCCCCTGGTCGCCAGAACATGCGATGGTCTCCTGGCTATCCCCACGGTGGGGCGGGTCGGCTCGCTCAACGTCGGCGCCGCGGCCGCGATCCTCTGCTACGAGGTGGCCCGCCAGCGGGCTGCGCGGGGCAAAAGTACTTGACTCTATGGCACCTCACGACTAAAGTGAAGTTTTGTCTGTGCTGGCGTAGCTCAGTGGCAGAGCAACTGCCTTGTAAGCAGTGGGTCGGGGGTTCAAATCCTCCCGCCAGCGCCAGCTTTTTCGAGGAGTTTCCATCGCATGCCGGCGGATTCGGGGAGGTACCCAAGTGGCCAAAGGGGGCAGACTGTAAATCTGCTGGCGTATGCCTTCGGGGGTTCAAATCCTCCCCTCCCCACCATCGTTGTGGCGAGCGCCGCGTGCGCGGTTCGGACCGCGGGTGGCCTGAGCCAAGTGCGCGCGGCTGCGCCTACGGGCGGGAATAGCTCAGCGGTAGAGCGCCAGCCTTCCAAGCTGGGGGTCGCGGGTTCGAATCCCGTTTCCCGCTCCAGGCACCACGAGAACGTCGCGAGCGCCCATGTAGCTCAGTCGGCAGAGCGCGTCCTTGGTAAGGACGAGGTCTCCGGTTCAATCCCGGACATGGGCTCCAGTTTTGAGCGTCGCCGTCACGACGTGACCGCCAACGGGAGGAAGTGAGGCATGGCGAAGGCGAAGTACGAGCGGACGAAGCCGCACGTGAACGTTGGGACGATCGGGCACATCGACCACGGGAAGACGACGCTGACGTC